>DASUFW010000115.1:0-3946 GCA_036274335.1 Burkholderiales bacterium
CTGCGCGTGGTGCGCGAGGAAAAGCGCCAGGCGCTCGTCGATGTGTGCATCGCAGCAAGCTACGTGAAGACGAGTTAGTTGATCGGGCGGATGCCGCCCGGTACATTGCCCCCCTCCAAGGAGGAGGCATCCATGAACAAGATCCTGTCGGCCGCCGCGGCCGCGCTGCTCGCCGCCGGTGCGGCGCACGCGCAGACCGTCGGCATCGCCGCGTCCAACCCCGGTTCGCTGTACCACTCGACCGGCACCGCAGTCGCCAAGCTCGCCAACGACGTGGCGAAGATGCAGGCGACGGTCTATCCGTTCGCCAGCGCGACCATCTACCTGCCGGCCGTGAACGCGGGCGAGTACGCCTTCGGTGTCTCGAACGTCGAGGAGCTGCGCGTGGCGGTGCTCGGCATCGAGCAGTTCAAGGGCCGGCCGTACCCCGACCTGCGCGCGGTCGCGATCCTCTATCCGTTGCGGGTTACGTACTTCGTGCGCAAGGACTCGGATATCCGCCGCATGGCGGACCTGAAGGGCAAGCGCGTGACCGACGGCTTCGGCAGCCAGAAGACCGTGCCGCCGCTCCTCGATGCGCTGCTCGCCACCGGCGGGCTGACGCGCGCGGACACCCAGCCGGTCAACGTCCCGAACGTGGTGGGCGCCGCCGACGCCTTCATCTCGGGCAAGGCGGACGCCTTCTTCTTCGCGCTCGGCGCGGCCAAGGTGGAGGAGGCCAACGCCTCGGTGGGCGGCATTCGCGCGCTCGACGTCGCGAACACCCCGGAGAACCTCGCCAAGGTGCAGAAGTTCTTCCCGCCGGCTTACCTGCGGCCGGAAAAGCCCGGACCGCGCAACATCGGCGTGCTCGAGCCGATCCACGCCCTCGCCTACGACGGCGTGCTGGTGGCGAGCACGAAGACGCCCGACGAGGTCGTCTACCGGATGGCCCAGTCCATGCATGGCAACAAGAAGGTGATGGCCCAGGCGTTCGGCGCGATGAACCTGTTCGATCCGGAGCGCATGGCGACCCCGCTCGGCCCGATCCAGTGGCACGCGGGCGCGGTGCGCTTCTACACCGAGCAGGGGGTCTGGCCGCCGAAGTGAAGAGCCCCGTCGCGGGCGCGCTTCGCACCGCGCTCGCCACGGCGCTCACGCTGGCGTCCGTCGCGTGGGCGCTCGACCTGCCGCTGTGGCTGCGCCTGGACCTCTATCCCGCGCAGTTCTACGCCGCGATGCTCGGGCTCGCGCTGCCGCTCGCGTTCCTCGCGCTGCCGGCCGGCGGGCGCGGCCGGCGCGAGGACGTGCCCTGGTACGACGCGCTCGCCGCGCTGGCCGGCTTCGCGGCGGTCGCCTACCTCACGTGGCAGTACCAGGCGCTCGTCGACCTGATCCTGCTGCGGCCGCGAGGCGGCGTGATCGCGGGCGCAGTCGCCATCGTCCTGACGCTGGAGGCGCTGCGCCGCTCCACGGGCCGCACCCTGCCGGTGATCTGCGCAGTGTTCATCGCGTACGCGATGTGGGGGGACGTACTGCCCGGTCCGCTCGCCGCGCGCGCGACGGACTGGCAAAAGCTCTCCGCCTACCTGGCGCTCGACGTGAACGGCATGCTCGGGCTGCCGCTGGCCGTCGCCTGCACGATCGTCATCGCGTTCCTGCTGTTCGGCGAGCTGCTCAATGCGAGCCGCGGCGCGCGCTTCTTCACCGACATCGCCATGCTCAGCATGGGCCGCTATCGCGGCGGCCCGGCCAAGATGGCGGTGGTGGGCTCGGCGCTGTTCGGCTCGGTGTCCGGGAGCGCCGTCGCGAACGTCGTGGCCACGGGCGTGATCACCATTCCGCTCATCAAGAAGAGCGGCTATCCCGCGCACAAGGCGGCCGCGATCGAGGCGGTCGCCTCTACCGGCGGGCAGCTGATGCCGCCGATCATGGGCGCCTCGGCCTTCCTGATGGCCGAGTTCCTGCAGATCCCGTACGCCGAAGTGGTGCTCGCGGCGCTCCTGCCGGCGATCCTCTACTACGTGGCGCTCTTCATCCAGGCCGATCTCGATGCGGCCCGGCTCGGCATCGCCCCGCTCGAGCGCGCGGCGCTGCCGCCGTCGCGCGTGGTGCTGCCGGGCCTGTACTACCTGCTGCCGTTCGCGGCGCTGATCGTGGCGCTGTTCGGCCTGAACCAGACGCCGCAGCTCTCCGCGCTCGCCGGCACGGTGCTGCTCGTGCCGCTCGCGCTCGCCTTCGGCTACCGCGGGGAGCGGCCGCGCTGGCGTGAGTTCCTCAGGGCGGTGCCGGCGGCCGGCCACGCGGTGCTCGACATCGTGCTGGTGTGCACGGCGGCGGGGATCGTCATCGGCGTGCTGGGCATCAGCGGCCTGGGCTACAACCTGACCCAGGCGCTCGTGCAGGTCGGGCAGGGAAGCCTCGGGCTGCTGCTCGTGCTCACCGCGGTCGTGTGCATCGTGCTCGGCATGGGCCTGCCCACGGTGGGCGTGTACGTGCTGCTCGCGGCGCTGGTCGCGCCGGCGCTCGTGAAGGTGGGCGTCATGCCGATCGCCGCCCACCTGTACGTCATGTACTTCGGCATGATGTCGATGATCACCCCGCCCGTGGCGATCGCCGCCTTCGCCGCGGCGAGCCTCGCCGGCGCCGATCCGATGCGCACCGGCTGGTCGGCCGTGACGTTCGGCTGGACCGCGTTCGTGGTGCCGTTCCTGTTCGTGCTCTCGCCGCAGCTCCTGCTGCAAGGCGCGCCCTGGGCGGTGGCGCTGGCGGCGGCCACCGCGATGGCGGGGGTGTGGCTGGGCGCGATCGCGATTACCGGCTACTTCCTTCGATCCCTGGCGATGCCGTGGCGCGTCGCGTTCGGCGCCTCGGGCCTGCTGGCGCTGATACCCGCGGGCGCGTTTCCCGGGGCCGTCCTGACGGACGTCGCCGGCATGCTCGCGGGCCTCGCGCTGATCGGCCACGAGATCATGGCGGCGCGCCGGGGGACCGCGCCCCCGGCCCGATAGAATCGGCGCGTGGACATCCTCATCATCGGCGGCGGCATCGGCGGGCTGACGCTCGCGCTGTCGCTGCACGAGGCGGGCCTGCCTTGCCGCGTGTTCGAGGCCGCGCCGGAGGTGAAGCCGCTCGGCGTCGGCATCAACCTGCTGCCGCACGGCATGCGCGAGCTGAGGGAGCTCGGGCTCGAGAAGTCGCTCTCGGCGGTGGCCGTCGAGACCCGGGAGCTGCGCTTCTACAACCGGTTCGGGCAGCTCATCTTCGCCGAGCCGCGCGGGCGCTTTGCCGGCTACGACTGGCCGCAGCTCTCCATCCATCGCGCGGACCTGCACGATGCCCTGCTCGCGGCCTTGAGGGCGCGGGCCGGGCGCGGGTCCATCGTGCTCGGGTCCCGGTGCGTCTCGATCGAGGAGAAGGCCGGGCGCGTGGTCGCGAAGTTCGACAACGGCGCCGCCGCCGAAGGAAGCTGCGTGATCGGCTGCGACGGCTTTCATTCGCAGGTACGCAAGGCGCTCTTCCCCGAAGACGGGCCGCCCGCGTACCAGGGCATCAACATGTGGCGCGGCACCACGCGCATGAAGCCGTTCCTGGACGGCGCGACCATGGCCACCGTCGGCTGGCTCGAGTGCGGCAAGATGGTGATCTATCCCATCCGCGGGCAGCTCGACGGCGACGGCCGCCAGCTGATCAACTGGGTGGCCGAAATCCAGTCGCCGCGCAACGTCATGGCCGACTGGAACCTCGGCGGCCGGCTCGAGGACTTCTTCCCGACCTTCGCGGGCTGGCGCTTCGACTGGCTCGACTGCGCCGAGCTCCTGAGGAACGCCGACCAGGTCCTCGAGTACCCGATGGCGGACCGCGACCCGCTGCCGTACTGGACGCGCGGCCGCGTCACGCTGCTCGGCGACGCGGCGCACCCGATGTACCCGCGGGGCTCGAACGGCGCCGGGCAGGCCATCCTCGA
>DASUFW010000116.1:0-6020 GCA_036274335.1 Burkholderiales bacterium
ATCGGCGACGCGCTCGCCGAGCGCGGGCACGTGCTCAACTACGCGCGGCTGACGAGCGGCCTGCACGGCATCGAGCGCGTGCCCGGCGGCTGGCGCGGCGGGGCCGACCCCCGCCGCGCGGGCGTCGCGGCGGGGGAGTGAGCGGCGCGCGGGACTAGAAGTTCCTCGAGAGCGTGGCGTACGCGCTGCCCGCGGAGCCGTGCGACTGCGCCGCGGTGTAGGCGATGCCGAAGTCCGCCTGCCAGGCCGGCGTCATCTGCCAGGTGGTACCGGCAAGCAGCGACACCGTGGTGCGCCCCGGCGCCGCGGCGGGCATCGTGAACAGTGGCAGCGATGTGGCGCTGGCCAGCTGCGCGGAAACCTGCCGGTCGTCGTCCTGCAATTCCTGGTTGACGGTCAGCCGCGCATGCGGATGCCACGCCCCCGCGTCGATCTCGACTCGCCACCCCAGGCGCGCGATCGCGGAGTCGCGGGTCTGCTCGCCGTAGCGCATGTTGGCCGAGCCGGCGCCTTGCTCGGCGAAACCGTCGATCTGCACCTGCTGGACGATCACGCCGGCCAATGGACCGTGCGACACCGCGCCCGCCGAGAACCGCAGCCCGCCTTCGAGGCCCAGAAGCATCCCCGATCCGCGCGTGCTGCCGCTCGCGGTGCGCGTGGCTGCGCCCAGTCGGATGCCGCGCTCGATGTCGTAGTCGAGCATGCTATAGGTCAGCACGCCGTTGACGTAGGCGGACTCCGTACGCCAGCCGGCATAGGCCGAGAGCGCGGTCTCGTTCTGCCGGTATCCCCCGCCGTTCGACCAGTCGGTCTTCGGATTCGCGAAGCTGAGGGCGGCGCCGAGCGTCCAGCCGGCTCCCAGCGGCACGTCGATGCCGAGCGCGGCACCGGCCCCTGTGGCGTCCGCCGACCCGGCCAGGCCCGCGGTGTCGAGGTCAACGGCGTGCGCATCGGCACTCACCCACAGCCTCCGTCCAGCAACCGGTTCGTAGGTCAGGCGGCCAAGCAGCCGGTCGGTCTGCTGGAGTCGCGTGGCGACGGCGGTTTCCGGCAGCATGGAGATCTGCCCAGGCGCCGCGAGGATCGACGCGATGTAGTCGGTCAGCACCGCGTGGCCACCGGTCGTGGGGTGCACGCCGTCGGCGAACACGAAGTTCTGATCCGCGCCGGGCGCGACGAGGTCGGCCGGCGTGCACAGCAGGGACGGCGTCGCCCCGCAGGCGGGAAGGCTGGCGTTCACGAAGCCGTAGGCGGCGGGGTCGGCGATCACTTCATTGAGCAGCCCGAACGTATCCACCGCCACGACGCGCACGCCGCGTGACGCAAGCTCGCCGTACAGCGCCTGGTTGTAGGCGACCGACAGTTGGGTGAGCGCGGCTGCAGCCGCCGGGCCCGACGAGACGCCGAACGGCGTGGTGCCGATGTCGGGCACGTTCGGCACGATGATGACGCGGGCGCCCGCCGCTTGCAGGCGGGCCACCTGCGCAGCGAGCTCGCCCGCGGTCTGAACGACGTAGGCGGGTGCGCCCGCCCCCAGCCCGGTTGCGAAGAAGATGTCGTTCGCGCCGCCCCATACCGAGTACAGCGCGCCCGGACTGGCCGCGCTTGCCGTCGATGCGAGATAGCTGTCGATCTGGGCAGTGATCGGCGTGGCCAGGTCCGTCGGCGGCGATGCAGGAATTCCCGGCAGCGATGTCACGCGCGCGCCGCCTACCGCGTAGTTCGATCCGCCGGCGACGGCGGGCGCGGCGGAGGTGCCGAGCCGCACGGCCAGGTTCTGTGACCAGACGGCACCCGGATTGGTCGTGAACCGCGCGCCGAAGGTTCCGGCGTCGGTGAGGCTGTCCCCGAAGTACACGCTCTGCGCGAAGTCCCCCGCGCCGGCAGGCGTGGCACAAAGCGCGAGCGCGCAGGCGGCGGCCAGCGTCGTGTACGGTGGCTTTCTCGGATCACTTCTTTGCATGTCGGTCCCCCAGTGGCGAGTCCGCACGACGAGCGTCGCGCGTCGGGGACCAGCGTGGCGCGAGCGTGGTTACATCGGGCTCACTGCACCGTTACAGGTCACTTACTTGAGGGGGCATCCCGCGATCGAGCCGCGGAGTTCTTGACCGGGATCAAGTATCGAAAAATCAGATATCTAATCGCCGGGATCATGGGATTGTTTTGTCAAGCCAACCTTGTCTAGCATCGACCACCAATAAGAATCACATCCTCGGGGGATCGTTGCATGGGTAGGTCGGTCTGCGTCGGACGCGCGCGGATTCGCGGGCGGTGGCAATTCTGTAAGCGAAGCGTAATCGGCCTGTGACCCGTAAGTCACCGGCCGGCTCCCAGACTCGTCGCATGGACGGCGCTCGCCGTTCGCGTTCGAGGAGAGGAGCCAAGCCGATGTTGACGCCCCGGGAAGTGCAAGTGCTGCAGCACCTGGCGCGCGGCCTGAGCTACGCCGAGGTGGGCGTGGCGCTGGGCGTGAGCCTCAATACCGTCACCAGTCACGTCAAGAACACCTATCGAAAACTCGAGGTGCATACCGCCGCGGCCGCTGTGATGCGCGCGGTGGAACTGCAGTTGCTGGGCCAGGCCTGAGTCTTTTGCGGTGCAGCATGGCTGTAGGCGATCGGTGATCGCCGAGCCGGCAGCGCAGGGCAGAATCCCCCCACCGGCCATGAGCAACCCGCCCGACTTCCGTCGCAAACCGCTCGGCAAGACGACGCGACCCCTGCTGTCGGACATCCTGCCGCGCGAGCGCGTGTTCGCGCTGCTGGACGCCGCCCGCGATGCGCCGGTCACCTGGATCTCGGGCCCGCCGGGCAGCGGCAAGACCACCGCCGTCGCGAGCTGGCTGGACAGCGCGCCGATGAGCTGCCTCTGGTACCAGATCGACGAAGGCGACGCGGACCCGGCCACGTTCTTCTACTACCTGGGTCTCGCCGCGGCCGATCTCGACGGCGAGGCGCGGGCGGCACTGCCGCTGCTCACGCCCGAATACCATGCCGGCTTGCAGGCATTCACGCGCCGCTACTTCCAGGCGCTGTACGCGCGCCTCGAGTCGCCCTTCGCGATCGTGTTCGACGGCTACCACGAGGTGCCGACCTCCTCGCCGCTGCACGAGGTGATGCGCGAGGCCCTGCGCGAGCTGCCGCCGGGCGGCCGCGCCTTGCTGGTGAGCCGCGCCGATCCCCCGCCGACGCTCGCGCGGCTGCGCGCCAACCGGCAGCTCGCGCATGTCGGCTGGGAGGAGCTGCGCCTGACGCGCGAGGAGACCGCCTCCATCGCCCGGCAACGCCGCCACGACCTGGCGCCGCAGGCGCTGGACGCCATCTACGAGAAGACCCAGGGCTGGGCCGCGGGCCTGGTGCTGGTGCTGCAGCAGGCGCGCATGGGCGTGCCGATCGCCGAGGCTCCCGACCTCGCCACGCGCCAGCTGGTGTTCGACTACCTGGCGGGCGAGATCCTGCAGAAGTCAGACTCGCGCACGCAGGAGTTCCTGCTGCACACCGCGCACGTCGCGCAGCTGACCGCGAGCCTCGCCCAGGAGCTGAGCGGCGACGCCGGTGCAGGGGAAACGCTCGCGCGCCTGCACCGGGACAACTACTTCGTGTCGCTGCGCGAGGGCAAGCCGGAGCCCGTCTACCAGTATCACCCGATGTTCCGGGAGTTCCTGCTGGCGCGTGCCCAGGAGAACATCCCCAAGGACCGCCGCCGGCAGCTCCTCAAGTCGGCGGCCGGGCTGCTGGAAAGGGCCGGGCAGGTCGAGGAGGCGGTGGCGCTGGCGCGCGACGGCCACGATTGGGAGGGGATGGCGCAGATGATCGAGCGCCACGCGGCGGCCATGTATGCGCAGGGACGCGCCGAAACCCTGGTGCGCTGGGTGGAGGAACTCCCCGAGGAAGTGCAGCAAGCGCATCCGTGGACCGCCTACTGGGTCGCGCTGTCGATCGTGCAGCGGGCGCCGCGCGAAGGGCGCCTGCGCTTCGAGCGCGCCTTCGAGAGCTTCCGCGCGCAGTCGCGGCCGGACGACGAAGGCATGCTGCTGTCCTGCTCGGGGGCGATGGACGCGATCCTCTACGAGCTGGACGACTTCTCGCTGCTCGACCGCTGGATCGCGGTGCTGGACGGCATGGTGACGGCCGGCAAGCGGCCGGCCTCGCCGGGGGCCGAGGCGAAGGTCGCCTCGAGCATGCTTTTCTCCCTGACGCTGCGCCAGCCGCAGCGGCGCGACATCCAGCTGTGGATCGAGCGCGCCATGACGGCCTCGCAGAACGTTCCGGACCCCAACGTCAAGCTGTACGTCGGCCTGCTGTCGTCGCTCACGCTGATGTGGACCGGGGTCTTCTCGCGCGCCCGCGGCCTGATCGACGCGATGCGCCGCCTGGCCAGCGCGCCCGGCGTCACACCGTTCTCGCTCCTCACGCTGAAGAACGTCGAGTCCATGTACCACATGCTCACCGCCGAGCGCGAGCCCTGCCTCGCCGTGGTGCGCGAGGGTCTGGCGCTGGCGAAGACCACCGGCATCGACACCTGGACCATGCAGCTGCTGGTGAACGGCTACGGGGGCGCGCTGGGCGGGCAGGACCTCGACGCCGCGGCTTCGATCGCGCGCCAGCTCGAGTCGCACATCGCCGGCGCGGGCCGCTTCAACCTGTGCCTGTATCACCACTTCCAGGCCTGGGAGGCGATGCTGCGCAAGGACCTGATGCGCGCGCTGGACGAAGAGAAGAAGGCGCTGCGCATGGCGATCGAGGTAGGCTGCCCGTTCTTCGAGGTGCACACGCGCCTCGCGCTCGCGCAGGTGCTCGCGGATTGCGGCGACGAGCGCAAGTGTGTGACGCACCTTCGCCAGATGCGCTCCATCGCCCGCGAGATCGACAACAAGCACCTGGAATACACCTGCCTGCTCGGCTTCGCCGACCTGGCGCTCACGCACGGCCGCGACCGGCCCGGACTGAACGCGTTGCGCCAGGGCCTCGCCCTGGGCCGCGAGCACGGCTACCAGCACTTCCTGTGGTGGCGGCCGACGGCTTCGGCGCGGTTGTGCGCGCAGGCCCTGCAAAAGGGCGTGGAGCCCGAGTACGTCAAGAGCCTCGTGCAGCGGCGCTCGCTCGCGCCGGAGCGCCCGCCGCTCGATGTCCCCGACTGGCCCTGGCAGTTCCGCGTGCAGACGCTGGGCGGCTTCCGGCTCCTGTGCCACGGCGAGCCGCTCGAAGCGGACCGCGGCAAGGCGAAGCGCCGCCCCCACGAGCTGCTCAAGGTGCTGATCTCCTACGGCGGCGAGCGGGTCGCGGAAGAGCTGGTCACCGACGCCATGTGGCCGCGGATCGACGGCGACTCGGCGCACCGTTCCTTCACCAGCACGCTGCATCGCCTGCGCAAGCTGCTGCGCGAGGACCGCGCCGTCCTGCTGCGCGAGGGCAAGCTCAGCCTGGATCCCCGCTATTTCTGGGTGGACACCTGGGCGCTGGAGCGCGTGCTGTCGGACATCGAGTCGGCGCTGCAGCCCGGACGCAAGGCGCCGCCGGGCGAGCTCGTCGAGCAGCTCGCCGCGCGCCTGCGAGAGCTCTACCGGGGCGCGTTCCTGGAAGGGGAGGCCGAGGAAGCCTGGAGCCTGCGCGCGCGGGAGAAGTGGCGCGCCCGCTACGCCCGCGCCCTCGCAGACCTCGCCCGGTACTGGGAGGCCGCCGGGCGGCCGGAGCGCGCGCGCGACTTCCGCGAGCGAGGCAGCGAGGCCGCGACGATTGAGCGATCGGTAAGCCAGCCGTAGCCCTCCTGTAGGCGCGGCGCGGCGACGATGACGGCGCAGGCATGTGCCTGCCGACTCATCGGAGATTCCATGAAATCATTCAAGCTCGCGCTTGCGGCGGTGTCGGTGGCCGCGCTGGCCGGCTGCTACGTCGTCACCACTCCCGACGGCCGGGTGTATCACGTGATCCCGGGAGACGCAGGCGTTCCCCCGCGCGGACTGGGCGGCCTGCCGGCCGCCGCGCCCTCGGGCCCGGCGCTTCCCGCGACGCTGCCCGTGC
>DASUFW010000117.1:0-28693 GCA_036274335.1 Burkholderiales bacterium
GCTGGAGACCTACGGTCGCGCCGAATACGGGAGCGATGGGCGCGCCGTGCGCATGGCCGGCGTGGTCAAGGACGTCAGCGAGCAGCAGCGCAGCGAAGCCGTGCGGGTCTGGGCGGAGCAGATGCTCGCCCAGGTCTTCGAAGCCTCGCCGGACTACATCGCCATCTCCAGCGCGAGAGACGGGCGGCTGCTCGCGATCAACACGGCGTTCGAGCGGATTACGGGCCTGCGGGCAGCCGACGCGATCGGCCGGGACGTGCGCGAACTCGGCTACTGGGTCGTCCCGCCGGAGCGCGAGCGGATGCTGGCCGATCTCAAGGCGGGCAAGCCGGTGCGCAACCGGCCGACGCGCATGCGCGTGGCGGGCGGGCGCATCGTCTCGGGCCTCATGTCGGCGTTCCTCATCGAGCACAACGGCGAGGAACTCGTGGTCGGCATGCTGCGCGACGTCACGGACGCCGAGCTGCTCGAGCGCCGCGCCCACCAGTCGGAGCGCAAGTTCGGCGCACTCTTCGTCAGCAGTCCCGAGCCGGTCGCGATCGCGCGCTTCGCGGACGGCGTGCACCTGGACGTCAACCCGGCCTGGGAGCGGGCGACCGGCCATGCGAAGTCGCAGGCAGTCGGACGATCTTCGCTGGCACTGGGCCTGTGGGCTGACGTGAGGGAGCGCGACGCGCTCATGGCGGCGCTGGTCGCCGACGGCATCGTGCACAACCACCCGGCGCGCTTCCGCCGCGCGGGCGGCGAGACCTTTCCCGCCCTCGTGTCGGGCGCACAGCTTGTGCTCGACGGAGAGGCCTGTGTGGTCTGGACCTGGCGCGACATCGGGGAGCTTTCGGCGGCGCTGGAGAAGGCGCGCCACGCCGAGCGGATGTTCGGGGCGCTGTTCGAGAGCAGCCCCGAGCCGATCACGCTCTACCGCGTCTCCGACGGCGTGCGCCTCGCGGCGAACGAAGCCTGGGAGCGGGCGAGCGGCTACCGGCGCGATCAGGCCATGGGCCGCCACATCGACGAAACGATCCTCTGGAAAGACTCCGAGCAGGCGAACGCCGCCGTCGCGGCGCTCGAGCAGAGGGGGATCGTCAGCAACATCGAGGCGCGGCTCACGCGGGCCGACGGCAGCACCTTTGAGGCACTGATCTCCGGCGTGCGCATCTATCTGGACGGCGAAGCCTGCGTGCTGTGGACCTGGCGGGACATGACCGAATTGAAGCGCCTCCAGCACCAGGCACATCAGCTGGAGCGCAAGTTCACCTCGCTCTTCGAGACGACGCCCGTGGCCTTCGTGGTGTTGCGTGCCAGTCCCGCAGCGGGGAACGAAGACCGCATCGTCGAGGCCAACGACGCCGCGCTGCGGATGCTGGGCCTGCCGCGGGATCGGGTCGTCGGTGCGCTCGCCTCGGAGGTCGTGACCTGGACCGACGCAGCGGCCGTCGAGGCGCTGCGGCAGCGTGCCCGCGCCGGAGAGCGGATTGTCGGGGCCCCCGCGCGGCTCGAGCGGCGCGATGGCCTGCCGGTCGAAACGCTGCTCTCGGGGGCACTCCTCGACATCGGCGGCGAGCCGCACTTCGTGATCTCGATGCTCGACGTGACCGAGCAGCGACGGGTGGCGCGCGAGAAGGGTCTGGCGGATGCCCGATACCGGGCCCTGTTCGAGGCTGCCACGGACGGCATCGTCATCCTGTCCCCGCAATGGGAGTTCGTCGACCTCAACCCGGCGGCCTGCGAATTCATGGGCTATGCGCGCGAGGAGCTGATCGGCAAACCGATGACCTCGGTGTTCAGCATGGAGGAGCTGGAGGCCAATCCACTGCGCGACCAGCAGTGGGCGCTGGTCGAGCGTACGCTGAAGCGCAAGGACGGCACGCCGCGCGCCATCGAGGTACAGGCGGCTCCGATGGCCGACGCCAATATCCTGATGGTCGCCCGCGACATTTCCGAGCGCCGGCGTCACGAGCACATGCTGATGAACATCGCCCGGGGGGTGTCGGCAGAACTCGGCGACGCATTCTTCCAGTCGCTGGTGGGCCACCTGGCGCGCGAGCTCGGGGCAGACTTCGCCTTCGTTGCCGAGCTCGCGCACCCCGGCAAGCATCGGTTCCGTACGCTGGCATTCGTGGCGGACGGTGCGAGCGCGCCGAACTTCGAATATCCGGTCGAGGGCTCGCCGTGCGCCGTGGCGCTCGAGAAGCGCGGCACGGTCATCTATCCGTCCGGTGCGGCGCAGCTGTTTCCGGAAGACGCCGGGCTGGCGCGCATGGGTGTGGAAGCCTACGTGGGCACGACCCTGCACGCGGCAGACGGCGGCGCGCTCGGCATCCTGGTGGTCATGCACCGGCATCCGATCGAGCGAGGCCCCTTCTGGGGATCCATGATCGAGATCTTCGGCGCGCGTGCCGCCGCCGAGATCGAGCGGGCGCGCGCCGAGGCGCGGGTGCGGCAGACCAACGAGTCTCTCGAGCGCGTGGTGCGCGAGCGCACGGCGGCGCTGGAGGACGCCAACCGGGACCTCGAAAGCTACAACTACTCCATCTCGCACGACCTGCGGCAGCCGCTCAACGCGATCGCCGGATTCGCCGAGCTGCTGCGCGATGCCGGCGCCGGCGGCGCGGCGAAGGACCGGCAGGCGTTCCTGAAGGAGATCGAGAGCAACGCCGAGCGCATGGACCGGATGATCGTGTCGCTGCTGGAGCTCGCCCGCGCCGGGCGAGGTCCCCTGAACCTGGGCGACGTGGACATGCGCGCGTTGGTGGACGATGTGCTGCACGAACTCGGCGCCGGCGCCCGTCTGCGAGCGAAGGTCGAGGTCGGCGCACTTCCGCCCGCGCGCGGCGACGCGGACCTGCTGAGGCAGGTGTGGAAGAACCTAATCGGCAACGCCCTGAAGTACTCGCGCAACCGCAAGTCGCCGCGGGTTCGGATCGCCGGCGAGGCGCGGGGCGGCGTGCTCGAGTATGCGGTGAGCGACAACGGCGTCGGATTCGACATGCGCCACGTGGAGCGCCTGTTCGAGGCTTTCCACCGCCTGCCTTCGGCGGCCTCCTTCGAGGGTAATGGCGTCGGGCTGGCCATCGTGCAGCGCATTCTGCGGCGTCACGAGGGGCGTCTCGCACCCGAATCCGCGCCCGGCAAGGGCGCCACGTTCCGATTTACCCTGCCGTCCTGATCGCGAGTTTGCAGTGGCTGACGATCTGCCGTGCCTCGGCGGCTAGAGTCGCGCCATGTCCCGCGGCTGGTTCATCGCGCTGTGCTGGGTCCTGGGCCTGCTCCTCGTCGTGGCCCGCATGTCCGACGTCGCGGCGCAGGAGTGGGTGGCGCTGCACTGCGCGCGCGGGGCCGTCACGGACTATCCCGACGCGCGGCTGGTGGTGGAGGATTCCGGCGTGCGCGTGGTGCACGTGACCTTCGTCGGCTTCCGGCCGTCGCGCTCGCGAGCCGAGTGGAGCCTGCGCGACTGCCTGCGCACGGCGGCCAAGTACGACGACTCCCGGGACATCGTGGCAATGCTCTGGTACCGCGAGCCGCAGTTGCGCAGCCCGCGGGAGCCGCTGGGGGTGTTCGGCAGCGAGAAGAAGCTCGTGTACAGCGCCGCCAGCGGCCGGATCGTGCTGCGCGCCGCCGCCGCGGCGCGGCCGTAATCAGGCCGGCTCGTCGCCGGGCCCGGGTCCCGGCTCGGGCACCCGGTATTCCTCCGCCGCCCAGCGCCCGAGATCGATCAGCCGGCAGCGCTCGCTGCAGAAGGGGCGCGAGCGGTTCGCGGCGTCGAACGGCGCCGGCATCCCGCACCGCGGGCAGGGCACGTTCTTCACAGGTTGCAAAACGTGAGCTCGAAAGGCACGTCCCAGTCCGCGGCGCGCGGCTTGGGGTCTTCGCTCGCCTGCGTGAGGAAGCGGATGTTGAGCACGTACTTGTTGGCGCTGATTTCCGGCACGCAGTTGGCCGCCGGATCCAGGCGGACCCGCAGCATCTGCGCGGTCTTGCCGCCCAGCATCTGCTGGAACGCCCCGAGCGGCGCCGAGAGCCGCTGCGGCTTGCCCGACTCCCGCAGGATGCGCAGGATGATGGCCGAGCCGTCGCGCAGGGGAAAGAGCGGCCCGGTCCAGGCGGCCAGCTGCCCGATGCGCTCCTCGGCGGGCCGATGCAGCCAGTAGTGGTAGGAGGGGAGGTCGAATTCGCAGGCGCCGCCGGGGATTCCGGTCCGCTGCTTGATCGACATGAGCCAGTCGTTCTCCCGGATGTACTGGCCGATCTTGCCGGTCATCGAGAACAGCGCCGCGGCCGCCTGCTCGATGTCGCGCAGCACGCTTGCCAGCGCCTCCTCGGAAATCTCCGGATTGTTGCGGAACGACAGCAGCACCTGCTTCTGGCGCTCCAGCTCCTGCAGGAGGTCGGACTTCAGGTCGGCCCGGCTCGAGACCTCGAGGATCTCGAACAGCGTCAGCAGCGCCACGTGGTGGTCGAGCGGATCGGTGCGCGCGATGAAATGACGCGAGCGCTCGAACAGATCCTCGAGCCGCAGCAGGGTCCGTATGCGCTCGTTGAGCGGGTACTCGTAAGTGATCACGCGTGCCCGGTGAAAATTTGGCGGATTCTGCGGGTTTTGCGCGGGGATGACAAATTTCACCCCGCCGGCTGCGCCCGCTGCAGATAGCGCGCGTGGAGGAGGTCGACCTGCTTGTGCAGCGCGTCAAGGGTGCCTGCGTTGTCGATGACATCGTCGGCGGCGGCGAGCCGCGCTTCGCGTGGCAGCTGCGCATCGAGGATGCGCTGGACGTCCTCGCGGGACAGGCCGCTGCGGCGCTGTACCCGCTCGATCTGCAGCTCGGGCGGGCAGTCCACCACCGCCACGCGCGACACGCGATCCCGATAGCCGGGGGACTCGATCAGCAGCGGCACCACGTGGACGACGTACGGCGCACGGGCCGCGGCGATTCGCCGCTCGGATTCCTCGCGGATCATCGGGTGCAGGAGGCGTTCCAGGCGCGTCTTGGCCTCGGCGTCGCGGAACGCGAGCGCGCGCATGCGGGCGCGGTCCATGGCGCCATCGGCGCCGATAGAGTCGTCGCCGAACTGGCGGCGCACCTCCGCGAGCGCCGCGCCGCCGGCGCGGGTCAACTCGTGCGCGATCGCGTCGGTGTCGACCACGGCGGCCCCCAGCCGGGCGAACCGCTCGGCCGCCGCGCTCTTGCCGCTGCCGATGCCGCCCGTGAGGCCCACCACGAAGGGCATCAGCCGAGGATGGGCAGCCAGCGGCGCACGATGACATCGCCCCAGAAGAGCGCGATCACGCCTGCCGCGGCGAGGTAGGGGCCGAACGGGATGGGCTTCTCGCGACCATGCCGCGCGAAGACGATGAGGGCGATGCCGACCGCGGCGCCGACCACCGAGGACAGCAGGATCACCAGCGGAAGCTTCTGCCAGCCGAGCCATGCGCCGAGCGCGGCCAGCAGCTTGAAGTCGCCGTAGCCCATTCCCTCCTTCCCGGTGGCGAGCCTGAAGGCCCAATAGACCAGCCAGAGCGAGAGGTAGCCGGCCGCCGCGCCGACCACGGCCGTCGGGAGCGGCACGAACACGTGCCCGAGGTTGAACAGCAGACCCGCCCAGAGCAGCGGCAGCGTCAGGTCATCGGGCAGCAGTTGCGTGTCGAGATCGACGACGGCGAGCGCGAGCAGCGTCCAGCACAGGAGCATGGCGCCGGCGGCGGCGAGCGAGGGTCCGTAGCGCCCGGCGGCGTAGGCGCCGATCAGGCCGGCCGCCACCTCGACGACCGGGTAGCGCAGCGAAATCCGGGCGCCGCAGCCGGCGCACTTGCCGCGCAGCCAGAGCCAGCTCAGGACGGGGACGTTCTCCAGCGCGGCAATGCGGCGACCGCAGGACGGGCAGGCCGAGCGCGGCACGAACAGGTTGTAGCGTCCCTCGGCGGGCGCCGGCGCGGGCGTGCCGGCCAGCGCTGCGCACTGCTCGCGCCAGTCGCGCTCCATCATGCGCGGCAGGCGATGGATCACGACGTTGAGAAAGGAGCCGATGCACAGGCCGAACACCAGCGAGACCCACGGCAGCACCGCTGGCTGGCCCAGCCAGCCGAAGACCGCCATCTAGACGGCTTGCCCGATCTTGAAGATCGGCAGGTACATGGCGATCACCATGCCGCCGATGACGGTGCCGAGCACCACCATGATCATGGGCTCCATCAGCGAGGAGAGCGCCTCCACGGCGTCGTCCACCTCGGCTTCGTAGAAGTCCGCGACCTTGCCGAGCATGGCGTCGAGCGCGCCGGTCTCCTCGCCGATCGAGCACATCTGCAGCACCATGTTCGGAAACACGCCCGAGTTCTGCATCGCCATGGTGAGCGACGTGCCCGTCGAGACTTCCTTCTGGATCTGCTTGGTGGCCGTCGCGTACACGTGGTTTCCGGAGGCGCCGCCCACGGAGTCGAGCGCCTCCACCAGGGGCACGCCGGCCGCGAACATCGTCGCGAGCGTGCGCGTCCAGCGCGCGATCGTCGACTTCAGCACCAGGTCGCCGAACACCGGGATGCGCAGCATGAGGCGGTCCATGAAGACTTGCACCGGGACCGAACGCTTCCACAGCTCCAGGAACCCGATCACACCGCCGATGATCGCCGGGAAGATGATGTACCAGTTGTGCACGAACCAGTCCGAGATCGCCATCACCAGCAGGGTCGGCGCCGGCAAGTCCGCGCCGAAGTTGGTGAACACCTCCTTGAAGGCCGGAATCACGAAGATCATGATCACGGCGGTGATCACGAAAGCCACCACGATGATGGCGATCGGGTAGAACAGCGCCGACTTGATCTTCGACTTGATGGCGAGGATCTTTTCCTTGTAGGTCGCCAGGCGGTCGAGGAGCGTCTCCAGAATGCCGGCCTGCTCGCCCGCCGCGACCAGGTTGCAGTACAGCGCGTCGAAGTGCAGCGGGTGCTTGCGGAACGCCGCCGCCAGCGCGGCGCCGGTCTCGACCTCGGTCTTGATGTCGACGAGCAGGCGGGCGACGGCGGGGTTGGACGCGCCCTTGCTGACGATGTCGAACGACTGCAGGAGCGGCACGCCCGCCTTCATCATGGTGGCGAGCTGGCGCGTGAACAAGCTGATGTCCTTCTCCGTGACCTTGCCGCCGCGCCCGATCTTCTGCTTCTTGACCTTCTGGACGATGATGCCCTGGCGGCGCAGGGTGGCGTTGACCGCGGCCTCGCTGACCGAGCGCAATTCACCCCGGATCACCTTGCCGCCCTTGTCGCGGCCTTCCCAGGTGAAGTTGAACTCCTTGGGTCCGGCGGCCTTCGCCGCTGCTGTCGCCATAGCCCTTTGCCCGAATCCTTGCCCGTCGCCGGGCGGATGACAGGCGATGATGCCCTGCGCCCCCTGTTTTGTAAAGCCTCAGGTTTCTCGCGTAAGCCGCTGACAGGAAAAACTTTTAAAGGGTCTGGAACCCCGCCCTCAGGCCCTTTCCGTGACGTCTTCCACAGGGGCCTGCGGCCGAAAGACCCGGACCGTCTTCACGGCGCGCCCCTGGGCGTGGACGATCTCCATGGGCACCTCGCCGATCTTCACCGAGACGTCGGCCTCCGGGATGTCGCGCAGGTGCTCGAGGATCAGGCCGTTCATGGTCTTCGGACCTTCGGTCGGCAGCTCCAGGCCAAGCGCCCGGTTGACCTCGCGCACCGGGGTGGCACCGTCGACGGAGGCGCTGCCGTCCTCGGCCCAGGCGAGCGCATGCGCCGAGGGGAGCGAGGTCGTGAACTTGCCGATGATCTCCTCGATGATGTCCTCGAGGGTCACGAGCCCCATCAGCTCGCCGTACTCATCGACCACCAGCGCGATGCGCTCGCGGTTCTCCTGGAAGTACTGGAGCTGGGCAAGCACCGGCGTGGAGGCCGGCACGTAGTAGGGCGGCACGACCAGCGACTCGATCTGCGGCTTGTCCAGCGTGCCGGCGAGCAGCGGCGCCAGTACCTTGCGCAGGTGCAGCACGCCGAGCACGTCGCCGCGCGCGTCCCGGAATACGGGCAGCCGCATGTGGTACGCGGTCGCGAGGTGGCGCGCGATGGTGGGCATGTCGTCGTCGAGCTTGACCGACTCGATGCGGGCGCGCGGCAGCATGATGTCCTGCACCGTGACGCTGCCGAGGTCGAACAGGTTCAGGAGGATCGAGATGTGCTTCTTCGGCATGAAGCTCGAGGACTCCAGCACCAGGGTGCGGATTTCCTCCGGGGAGAGCTTCTGGATCTCGGTCGTTTCGCCGGTGCCGACGCCCGCCAGGCGCAGCAGCGGGCGCACGAACAGGTTCACGAACCACACGCCGGGCTGCACGAAGACCTGCACCGGCCCGAGCACGTGCGCCAGCGGCAGCGCGATGCGCTCCGGGTAGGTGGCGCCGATCACCTTCGGCGTGATCTCGGCGAACACGAGGATCAGGAAGGTGATGGTGATGGTGCTGGCGAGGAGCACGAAGTCGCTCTCGTCGAACAGCTGGATGGCGATCACCGTGACCAGCGTCGTGGCCGCGGCGTTGACCAGCGTGTTGCTGAGCAGGATCGCGCCGAGCACCCGGTCGGTGCGCTTGAGGAGTGCCTCCGCCTTCATCGCGCCGCGATGCCCCTGCGACACCAGGTGGCGCAGCCGGTAGCGGTTGATCGCCATCATGCTCGTCTCGGCGATCGAGAAGAACCCGGAGATCGCGAGCAGCACGGCGAGACCGGCGATCTGCCAGCTGAGAGGGACGTCCCACAGCATCAGGTGCGCCCCAGCAGCACTTCCAGCACGAAGCGGCTGCCGACGTAGGCGAGCAGCAGCAGCACGAACCCGGTGAGCGTCCAGCGCACGGCGACCCGGCCGCGCCATCCGTACAGGTAGCGGCCGGCGAGCAGCCCGGCGAACGTGACCCAGGAAAACAGCGCGAACAGCGTCTTGTGGTCGAACTTCAGTGCCTGACCGAACAGCGACTCGGAGAACACGATGCCCGTGATCAGCGTGCAGGTGAGGAGCACGAAGGCGGCGGCGATCATGCGGAACAGCAGGCGCTCCAGGGTCAGCAGCGGGGGCAGGCCGCCGAGCGGCCCCGCCAGCACGGCGCCGCCCTCCGCCGCCGGTGCGCCGCGATGCAGGCGGCGCTCGAGCAGCGCCATCAGCAGCGCGTGCAGGCTCGCCAGCGTGAACAGGCTGTACGCGAGCATCGCCAGCACGACGTGCAGGCGCAGCTCGAGGGAGGCCGCGAGGGTGTCGCTCGTGCGGCCCGGAAAGATCGCCGGCAGCGGTGCGGCGAGCGCGGCGAGCAGCAGCGCCGGCGGCAGGATCCCGTCGAGGTCGTAGAACAGGCTCTCGACCCAGTAGAACACGACCGCCATCCACATCATCGCCGAGAGCGCGTGCGCGAAGCCGAAGCGCGGCGCACCCGACGCGACCACGTCCGCGTAGAGCAGCCCGCCGTGCAGCGCGAGGGGCACCGCGAGGGCGGCGCGCTCCCAGGCGCGCGTTCCGGCGCCCGGCCGGGCCGCTCCGCCCCGCCAGCGCGTGCGCCAGAAGTGCCACGCCAGTCCCGCGTACGCGGCCGCGGTGATCGCGTGAATTACAATGTCGGGCACCTTTTCAGTTTATCACCCGTGCTCGACACCCTGACCGCGCGCCTGGCGAGGATCGTCAAGACGATCCGCGGCGAAGCGCGCCTCACCGAAGTGAACATCCAGGACGCGCTGCGCGAAGTGCGCGTCGCGCTGCTCGAGGCCGATGTCGCCCTGCCGGTGGCGCGCGACTTCCTCGCCGCGGTGAAGGAGAAGGCGCTCGGCGCGGAGGTGGTCGGCAGCCTCACGCCGGGGCAGGCCCTGATCGGCGTCGTGCACCGCGAGCTCGCCCGCCTGATGGGCGAGGCGAACGTGCCGCTCGATCTGGCGGCGCAGCCGCCCGCCGTGATCCTGATGGCGGGCCTGCAGGGCTCCGGCAAGACGACCACCACGGGCAAGCTGGCGCGCCTGCTGCTCGCCCAGAAGAAGAAGGTGCTGCTCGTGTCCTGCGACGTGTATCGCCCGGCGGCGATCGAGCAGCTCGCGACGGTCGCCGCGCAGGCGGGCGTGGACGTCTTCCCCTCGGCCGCGGGCGAGCTGCCCCTCGACATCGCGCAGCGCGCGCTCGAGCACGCGAAGACCCGCTACTACGACGTGCTGATCGTCGACACGGCAGGGCGCCTCGCAATCGATGAAGGGATGATGCAGGAGATCGCGGCGCTGCGCGGCCGTCTCAACCCGGTCGAAACCCTGTTCGTGGTCGATGCCATGCAGGGCCAGGACGCGGTCAACGTCGCGCGCGCGTTCGGCGAGCGCCTGCCGCTCACCGGCGTGATCCTCACCAAGCTGGACGGCGATGCGCGCGGCGGCGCGGCGCTTTCGGTGCGCCACGTCACCGGCAAGCCGATCAAGTTTGCCGGCACCGGCGAGAAGCTCGAGGCGCTGGAGCCCTTCCACCCCGAGCGCATGGCCGCGCGCGTGCTCGGCATGGGCGACATCCTGTCGCTGGTCGAGGAGGCGCACCAGAAAGTCGACCTCGAGGAGGCGCAGCGCGTCGCGGAGAAGATCCGCAAGGGCAAGGGCTTCGACCTCGAGGACTTCAAGCAGCAGATCCAGCAGATGAACAAGATGGGCGGGATCGCCTCGATGATGGACAAGCTGCCCGCTCAGCTTGCCGGCCAGATCAACCCCGCACAGCTGCAGGACGGCCGCCAGCTGCGGCGCATCGAGGGCGTGATCAACTCGATGACGCCCCGGGAGCGCGCGAACCCCGACCTCATCAAGGCCTCGCGCAAGCGCCGCATCGCGGCGGGCGCCGGCGTGCCGGTGCAGGAGGTCAACCGCCTGCTCAACCAGTTCGAGCAGATGCAGAAGATGATGAAGATGATGAAGGGCGGGAACATGGCCCGCATGATGCGCAACCTGAAGGGCGTACTGCCCGGGATGCGCTAGCCGCTACAGCCAGCCCGCCTTGCGGAAGCGGTAGAACAGGTAGCCGTCGATCACGGCCATCACGCCGAGCGCACCCGGGTAGCCGAAGCTCCAGCCGAGCTCCGGCATCACCTTGAAGTTCATGCCGTAGATGCCGGCGATCATGGTTGGCACCGCCACGAGCGCGGCGTAGGCGGCGAGGCGCTTGGTCACCTCGCTCTCGCCGATGGTGATCATCGCGAGGTTCACCTGAATGGCGGTCGTCACCGTGTCGCGCAGGGTGTCGAGGGACTGGTTGAGCCGCACGAGGTGGTCGTAGATGTCCCGGAAGTACTCGCCCAGGCCTGCGCAGGCCTGCGGCACGCGACCCCCGAAAAGCCGCCCGGAGGCATCCAGCAGCGGCGCGGCCGCATGCTTGAGCACGCTCAGCTTCTGCTTCACGTAGTAGAGGGACTCGATGTTCTCGCGCGGCACCTTGCCCGTGAAGATCTGGTCCTCGAGCGCCTCGAGCTCGGCTTCCACGATGTCGAGCACCGGCAGGTAGCGGTCCACCACCGCGTCCATGAGCGCGTACAGCACGTAGCCCGGGCCGTGGCGCAGCAACTCGGGCTCGCGCTCGCAGCGCGCGCGCACGTCCTGGAAGCCGCGCTCGGTCTTGCGCCGGGCCGACAGCACGTAGTTGCGGCCGACGAAGACGTTGACTTCGCCGACGATCAGCTCGTCGCCGGCCACCTCCACCGTATGCAGGACCGCGAACAGCGAGTTGCCGTACTCCTCGATCTTGGGGCGCTGGTTGCCCTGTTGCGCGTCCTCGACGGCGAGCTCGTGCAGGTCGAACTCATCCTGCATCTCGGCGAGCTCGGCGGCGTCGGCGTCGCGCAGGGCGACCCACACGAAGCAGCCCGGCCGGGCGAGGTAGGACTTGATCTCCCGCTTCTGGATGTCGGCGAGCTTGTGGCCATCCTCGTAGGCGACGCAGTTGACCAGCATGAGCGGGGATCGTAGCACTGTAGAATCCCGCGTTCAGGAGGAGCGCATGCCCGAGATCAGCCGCCGCGCGCAGCAGCTAGGCACCGAGAACGCCTTCGTGGTCCTCGCAGAAGTGAACGCCCTGGCGCGGCAGGGCAAGGACATCGTGAGCTTCTGCATCGGGCAGCCCGATTTCCCCGCGCCCGAGCACGTGCAGGAGGCGGCGATCCGCGCCATCCGCGCGGGCAAGCACGGCTACACGCCCTCCGCGGGCATCGACGAGCTGCGCTCGGCCGCGGCCCGGTACATGGCCGGCATGCGCGGCGGGCTGCCGATCCGGGCGGAGGACGTGGTGGTCGGCGCGGGCGCCAAGCCCTTCATTGCCTACGCCATCCTCTCGACGACCGACTACGGCGCGGGCGACGAGGTGATCTACCCGAACCCCGGCTTCCCGATCTACGAGTCGCAGATCCGCGCCAACGGCGCCGTGCCGGTGCCGATCCACCTGCACGAGGCGCGCGATTTCGCCTTCGACGTCGCCGAGCTGGGGCGGCTGATCACGCCGAAGACGAAGCTCCTCATCCTCAACTATCCGCACAATCCGACCGGCGGGGCGCTCACCCGCAAGGACCTCGAGGCGATCGCGGCGATCCTCGCGAAGCACCCGCAGGTGTGGGTCTACGCCGACGAGATCTATTCGCGCCTGTCCTACGCCGAGCCGTTCTTCTCGATCGCGCAGCTGCCCGGGATGTACGAGCGCACGATCATTTCCGACGGCGCGTCCAAGACCTGGGCGATGACGGGCTGGCGCATCGGTTTTACGTCGAACCCGGCGCTCGCGCCCGCCTTCACGCGCTGGATCACCAACACCGAGTCCTGCGCCTCGCAGATCTCCCAGTGGGCGGCCGTGGAGGCGATCACAGGGCCGCAGGACGCAGCCGAGGAGATGCGCGCGAGCTTCCTCGAGCGGCGCGACCTCATCGTGCGGCTTCTCAACCAGGTGCCGGGCGTCGCCTGCCGCAATCCGGGCGGCGCGTTCTACGCCTGGCCGAACGTGACCGAGGCCTGCCGCATGACGGGCGCGGCCGACTCCGAGGAGTTCCGGAAGCGTCTGCTGAACGAAGCGGGCGTGGCGGTGCTTGCCGACATCCACTTCGGCCAGCGCGTGCCGGGCGAGGGTCAGCACCTGCGCTTCTCGTATGCCGCGTCCAAGCAGGCGATCGAGCAGGGCGTCGCCCGCATGGCCGACTACATCCGGAAGAACACCCGCAAGGTCGCATGAGCCGGTGGCGTCCGAGCGTCACCGTCGCGGCGGTGATCGAGCTGGACGGCAGGTTCCTGTTCGTCGAGGAGATCGCGAACGACCGGCGGGTGATCAACCAGCCGGCCGGCCATCTGGATCCCGGTGAGTCGCTGCTCCAGGCAGTGGCCCGCGAGGTGCTGGAGGAAACGGCGCACCGCTTCGCGCCGACGGGGCTGGTGGGCATCTACCGCTGGCGCTACGACCCGGAGGACGTGACCTTCCTGCGCTTCGCGTTCCGCGGGCGAGTGGAGGGCGTGGAGCCGGGACGCGCCCTCGACAAGGAAATCCTCGCCGCCGTCTGGCTCACGCCCGCCGAGCTCGCCGCGCGCCGCGCGGAGCACCGCTCGCCGCTCGTCCAGCAGTGCGTCGACGACTACCTGGCGGGCCGGAGCTTTCCGCTCGAGGTGCTGTCCAAGGCCTATGGCTGAGAAGGTCGTCGTGGGGATGTCGGGCGGGGTGGACTCGTCGGTGGCTGCGCTGCTCCTGAAGCGCGCGGGTTACGACGTCGTCGGCCTGTTCATGAAGAACTGGGAGGACGACGACGACGACGAGTACTGCTCGACGCGCGAGGATCTGGTCGACGCGGCCGCCGCGGCCGACGCCATCGGCATCGACCTCGAGGCCGTCAATTTCGCCGCCGAATACCGCGAGCGGGTGTTTGCGAGCTTCCTCGCCGAGTACTCGGCCGGGCGCACCCCGAACCCCGACGTGCTGTGCAACGCGGAGATCAAGTTCAAGGCGTTCCTCGACCATGCGGTGCGCATGGGCGCGGCGCGCATCGCGACCGGCCACTACGCGCAACTGCGCTCGCGCGACGGCCGTGTGCACCTGCTGCGCGGCGCGGACGCGACGAAGGACCAGAGCTACTTCCTGCACCGGCTGACCCAGGGGCAGCTGGCGCGCGTGCTCTTCCCGGTGGGACACCTGAAGAAGACCGAGGTGCGCCGCATTGCCGCCGAGGCGGGGCTGCCCAACCATGCCAAGAAGGACTCGACCGGGATCTGCTTCATCGGCGAGCGGCCGTTCCGGGAGTTCCTGAACCGCTATCTGCCGCGTACGCCGGGCCCCATGGTGGATGCCGAAGGCCGGCGCGTCGGCGAGCACATCGGGCTCGCCTTCTACACGATCGGACAGCGCAAAGGCATCGGCCTGGGCGGGGCGGGCGAGCCCTGGTATGTCGCGGACAAGCGGCTGGAGGCCAACGAGCTGGTGGTCGTGCAGGGGCACGACCACCCGCTGCTCATGCGCTCGGCGCTGCTCGGCCTGGAGGCGAGCTGGGTGGCGGGGGCGCCGGCGGCCGGTACGCCGCACGCAGCGAAGACCCGCTACCGGCAGGCGGATGCCGCCTGCACGCTGGCGCGCGTGGCGGAGGGCGAGATTGCGGTCGAATTCCCCGAGCCGCAGCGCGCGGTCACGCCCGGACAGTCGGTGGTGCTGTACGACGGCGAGGTTTGCCTCGGTGGGGCCGTGATCGCCTAGGCGGCGGGCACGGTCTCGGCAAAAGCCGGCCGCTCCATCAGCTTGTCGTAGTGCCGGGCGAGCGCCGGGCAAGCGGCCCGCCAGTCGATACCCGCCGGCTTGCGAAAGCCGACCCAGCCCACGCAGCAGCCCAGCGCGATGTCGGCGAGCGTATAGCGCTCGCCCTGGCACCAGGCGCGGCCGCCGAGCTCGGCTTCCATCTGCGCCAGCCCGCGCCGCACGCGAGCCGCCTGCTTGCCCGTCCAGGGGGCGCTGCGCTCGCCTTCGGGACGCAGCGACTCGTAGCGGATGAGCAGGCCCGCGTCGAGCACGCCGTCGGCGAGCGCCTCCCAGCGGCGCACCGCGATGCGCTCCCGGTTGTCCTGCGGGATGAGCCGGCTGTTGGCCGTCAGGTTGTCGAGGAATTCGACGATCACCCGCGAGTCGAAAAGCGCCGTGCCGTCGTCGAGCAGGAGCGTCGGGATCTTGCCCAGCGCGTTGTGCGTGTTCACGGGGTTGTCCTGCGGCTGCACGTCGACGCGCTCGATCTCGCACTCGATGCGCTTCTCGGCGAGCACGATGCGGACCTTGCGCGAGTAGGGGCTGGCGGGCGCGGCGAGCAGCTTCATGGCGGGCGCGGATTATAGCGTCCGCAGGCGGCGGCGCAGCGCCGGCACGACCTCCGTTTCGAACCACGGGTGCCGCGCCATCCACAGCCGGTTGCGCGGGCTGGGGTGGGGCAGCGGGAAGAACTCGGGCAGGTAGTCGCGGTATGCGCGTACCGTGTCCGCGAGCGTGGCGCGCCGCCTTGCGCCGAGATGGTAGGCCTGCGCGTGCATGCCGACCAGGAGCGTGAGGCGGATGTCCGGCAGGGCCGCGCGAAACCGCGGCTGCCACAGGGGGGCGCACTCCGCCCGCGGCGGGAGGTCGCCGCGCGCGCCGGACCCCGGGTAGCACAGCCCCGTCGGCACGATCGCGACGCGCGAGACGTCGTAGAAGTCGTTCCGGTCCATTCGCAGCCACTCGCGCAGGCGGTCGCCCGAAGGGTCGTTCCAGGGGATGCCGGTCTCGTGCACGCGGCGGCCCGGGGCCTGGCCCACGATCAGCAGCCGCGCCCGGGCGCCGACCAGGAACACCGGCCGCGGTCCGAGCGGCAGCTGCGCGGCGCAGACGCGGCAGGCTTTGGCTTCCTTGATCAGGGCGCGCAGCATGCCCATCTATAATAGTCGCCATGCCTTCCCCGCTCGCCGCGCTCTCCCCGCTCGACGGGCGTTACGAGCGCGCGGCCGAGCCGCTGCGGGCCTGCTTCAGCGAAGCCGCGCTCATCCGCTACCGCGTCAAGGTCGAGATCGACTGGCTCAAGGCGCTTGCCGCGGAGCGCCGTATCCGCGAGCTGCGGCCCTTTTCCCGGGCCACGCGCTCCGCGCTCGAGCGCCTGGTGGCGGGTCTTTCGGAGAAGGACGCCGAGCACATCAAGAACATCGAGGCCGAGACCAACCACGACGTCAAGGCGATCGAGTACTGGCTGAAGGGGCGGCTGGCGAAGAACCGGGAGGTACAGCGCGCGCTCGAGTTCATCCACTTCGCCTGCACGTCGGAGGACATCAACAACCTCGCCTATGCGCTGATGCTCGCGCAGGCGCGGGACCGGGTGATGCTCCCGCGCCTGGACCTGCTGGTGGCCGCCCTGCGCGCGCTGGCGAAGCGCCACGCCGCGCTGCCGATGCTCTCGCGCACGCACGGTCAGCCGGCCTCGCCCACCACGCTTGGGAAGGAGATGGCGAACTTCGCGGCGCGCCTGGCGCGTGCGCGCGCCGCGATCGCCCGCGTCCCGCTGACCGGCAAGATGAACGGCGCGGTCGGCAACTACAACGCGCACGCCGTCGCTTACCCGGGTTTTCCCTGGGAAGCATTCTGCCGGCGCTTCGTCGAGAGCCTCGGGCTGGAGTTCAACGCTTTCACCACCCAGATCGAGCCGCACGACGCGCTGGCGGAGCTGCTGGACGCCTTCGCGAGAGCCAACCAGGTGCTGCTCGACCTCGACCGCGACGTCTGGGGCTACATTTCCCTCGGCTACTTCCGCCAGAGGCCCAAGCAGGGCGAGGTCGGCTCGTCGACCATGCCGCACAAGGTGAACCCCATCGATTTCGAGAATTCCGAGGGCAATATCGGCGTGGCCAACGCCCTGCTGCGGCACCTGTCGGAGAAGCTGCCCGTTTCGCGCTGGCAGCGCGACCTCTCGGATTCCACGGCGCTGCGCAACGTCGGCGTCGCGCTGGGCCACACGCTGCTCGCTTACGCGGCGTGCCAGCGGGGGCTCGCCAAGCTGGAGGTGGATCGCGGGCGCATGGCCGAGGATCTCGACGCGAACTGGGAGGTGCTCGCCGAGCCGGTGCAGCAGCTCATGCGCAAACACGGCGTTCCGGAGGCCTACGAGAAGCTGAAGGCCCTCACACGCGGCCGCCGGCTCGACCGGCGGCAGCTCGCCGCCTTCGTGCGCAGCCTGCCGATCCCCGCGGACGCGAGGAAACGGCTGCTCGCCCTCACGCCCGCGACCTACGTCGGGCTGGCGCCGGCCTTGGCGAGGCGGGCTTGATCCGCGCGCTCCTCTGCCTGGTGATTCTCCTGGCGGCGGCTCCGGCGCAGGCGCGGGAGATCGTGACGCTGGAAACGCGGCCCGGCGTGCGGCTTTCCTATTTCATCACCGGCATGGGCGGGGTCGAGCCGAAGGCCGTCGGCCTCATGCTGATCGGCGGGGGCGGCAACATCCGCCTGCGCGAAGAGGGCGGCAAGATCAAGTTCGGCGACCAGAACTTCCTGCCCCGCTCGCGGCGCGAGTTCATGGCGGCGGGCATTCAGCCCGTGATCCTCGACAACCCGACGGACCAGCAGTCGGGCGGCGGCATGTCCGATGCGTTTCGCGAGAGCGAGGCGCACGGCACCGACCTGCGCGCCGTCATCGCCGACGTCAAGAAGCGCTTCCCCGGCTTGCCGGTGTACCTGCTGACGACCAGCCGCAGCACCATCTCGGGCGCCTACCAGGCGCGGGCGATCGGGGGCGAGCTGGCGGGCGTGGTGCTCACCTCCTCCGTGTTCCGCTCGCGGCAATCGGCGGTACTCGCCGTGTTCGACTTCGGCAGCATCAGGATCCCGCTGCTCTTCGTTCATCACCGCGACGACGCCTGCCCGGCGACGCCGTATTCGGACGCGGTGCGCCTGGGCGAGAAGTACCCGCTGATCTCCGTGTCGGGGGGCAAGCCGCCGGAAACCGGGCCTTGCGACCCGCTGTCGGCGCACGGCTATTTCGGCAAGGAGCCGGAGACCGTTGCTGCGATCGCCGCCTGGATGTTCGGCAAGCCCTTCCCGAAGGATATCCGCTAGCGGCGCCTCCGGCGCCCGCTCAGACCACCGCGCCGTCGTTCTCGTCGCGGACGGATTTCTTGGGCGGCTGCACGAACTGGGCGCGGTTCACGCCCAGCCACATGACCAGCGGGCTCGCGACCAGTACGGACGAGTAGATGCCGAACAGGATGCCGATGGTGAGCGCCAGCGCGAAGTAGTGCAGGGCGGGGCCGCCGAAGATCAGCATGGTCGTCACCATCGCCTGCGTGCTGCCGTGGGTGATGATGGTGCGCGAGATGGTGCCGGTGATTGCCGTGTCGATGACCTCCGGGACGCTCGCGCGCCGCAGCTTGCGGAACATCTCCCGCACCCGGTCGAACACCACCACCGACTCGTTCACGGAGTAGCCGAGCACGGCCAGCACCGCCGCCAGCACCGGCAGCGAGAACTCCCACTGGAAGAAGGCGAAGAAGCCGAGGATGATCACCACGTCGTGCAGGTTGGCGATGATCGCCGCGAGGCCGAAGCGCCATTCGAACCGCATCCACAGGTACAGCACGATGCCGGTGGCGGTCACCAGCAGCGCTAGCGCGCCGTATTCCGCCAGCTCCTCCCCGACCTGCGGGCCCACGAACTCCACGCGGCGCAGCTCGACCGAGGCGTCCTGCGCCTTGAGCACCGTGTGCACGCTTTCGGAAAGCTTGCTGCTCGACTCGCCCGACTCCGCGTGCAGGCGGATCAGGACGTCACGCGACGACCCGAAGTTCTGCACCTCCGCCTTGTAGCCGGCCTGCGACAACGCACGGCGGATGCCGTCCACGTTGGCGGACTCCTGATAGCTCACCTCGAGCAGCGTGCCGCCCGTGAATTCGATGGAGAAATTGAGCCCGCGCGCTGCGAGGAAGAACACCGCCAACGCGAACGTGATCACCGAGATGACGTTGAACACGAGCGCGTACCGCATGAACGGGATCGTGCGGCGGATCTTGAAGAATTCCATCGCTCAGCTCACTTCCACGCGGTGTTGCCGATATGCAGCCGCTCGACCTTGCGCCGGTGCCCGTGCAGCGCGTTGACGATGGCGCGCGACACCACCACCGAAGAGAAGATCGACGTGAGGATCCCGAGGCAATGCACCACGGCGAAGCCGCGCACCGGGCCCGTGCCGAAGATGAGCAGCGCCAGGCCCGCGATCAGGGTCGTGATGTTCGAGTCGAGAATCGTTCCCCAGGCGCGCTCGTAGCCGGCGGAGATCGCGGCCTGCGGCGTGGAGCCGCCCCGCAGCTCCTCGCGGATGCGCTCGTTGATCAGCACGTTGGCGTCGATCGCCATGCCGAGCGTGAGCGCGATCGCGGCGATGCCCGGCAGGGTCAGCGTGGCCTGCAGCAGGGACAGCAGGGCGACCAGCATCAGCAGATTGACGCCCAGCGCCAGCGACGAGATCACGCCGAACAGCACGTAGTACACCGACATGAAGACCACGATCGCGAGAAAGCCCCAGCGGGTGGAGTTGAAGCCCTTCTCGATGTTGTCGCGGCCGAGGCTCGGTCCCACCGTCCGTTCCTCGACGATGTCCATCGGGGCCGCGAGCGACCCGGCGCGCAGCAGGAGCGCGACGTCGTTGGCCTCCGTCGTCGTCATGCGGCCCGAGATCTGCACGCGTCCGCCGCCGATCTCGGTCCTGATCACCGGCGCGGTGATCACCTCGCCCTTGCCGCGTTCGAACAGCAGGATCGCCATGCGCTTGCCGACGTTCTCGCGCGTGACCTCCTTGAAGATGCGCGCGCCGGCGCCGTCCAGCGTGAGGT
Source organism: Burkholderiales bacterium (assembly GCA_036274335.1). Taxonomy (GTDB): domain Bacteria; phylum Pseudomonadota; class Gammaproteobacteria; order Burkholderiales; family SG8-39; genus JAABQT01. The sequence goes on from DASUFW010000117.1 coordinate 19,829, forward strand.
GCACGGCCGGCTCGTTGGTCTGGTTGTCGAAGCCGGGCTGCGCGTCGGTGAGGCGGTCGCCCGTCAGGACGACTTCCTTGCGCACGAGCAGCGGCTCGCCATTGCGCTCGACGTAGTACTCGGTGCCGAACGGCGGGTTGCCCCGCTTGCCCGCCGCCAGGCCCTCGGGGGTCATCTTGTCCTGCGCCACCATGCGGATTTCGAGCGTCGCGGTCCGCCCGAGAATGTCCTTGGCCTTCGCCGTGTCCTGGACGCCCGGCAGCTGCACGACGACGCGGTCCGCGCCCTGCTGCTGGATGACGGGCTCGGCGACGCCCAGCTCGTTGATGCGGTTGTGCAGCGTGGTGATGTTCTGCTTGAGCGCGTACTCCTGCGTGCGCTTGGCGGCCTCGGGCTTGAGCGTGGCCACGAGCAGGAAATCGTTCCCCTCGTCGCGCTCGGCGAAGGCGAGGTCGGCGAGTCCGACCGCGAGCACGTCGCGCGCGCGGTCGCGCGTCTGCGCGTCGCGGAAGCGGAGCTGGAGCGAGAGCCCCTCGCGCGTCACGCCCCCGTGCCGCAGGTTCTTCTCGCGCAGCAGCGAGCGGATGTCGCCCGTGAGGCTCTCCAGGCGCTTGGCGAGCGCCGCCTGCATGTCCACCTGCAGCAGGAAATGCACGCCGCCGCGCAGGTCCAGGCCGAGGTACATCGGCAGGGCGCCCAGCGCCGAGAGCCAGTGCGGCGAAGCCGGCAGCAGGTTGAGCGCCACGACATAAGCTGCGTTCTGCGGGTCGGGATTCAGCGCCCGGTCGATGGCGTCCTTCGCCTTCAGCTGGGTATCGGTGTCCGCGAGCCGCACGCGCAGGCTCGTGCCCTCGAGCAGGACGGCGGTCGGCGCGATGCCGGCGGCCTTGAGCGCGTTCTCGACGCGCCCGAGCAGGGCGGTATCCACCTTGACCGTGGACCGCAGGCTCTGCACCTGGACTGCGGGCGACTCGCCGAAGAAGTTCGGCAGCGTGTAGAAGAACGCCACCGCCACGCACAGCGCGACCAAGGCGTACTTCCAGGCCGGATAGCGGTTCACCCGGAGACTACTGGATGGTCTTGATCGTGCCCTTGGGCAGCAGGGTCTGGACGGCGGTGCGCTGCACGCGGACCTCGGTGCCGGGCGCGACCTCCAGGACGATGTAGCCCTCGCGCAGGTCGCTGATCTTGCCCACCATGCCTCCCGCAGTCACGACTTCGTCGCCTTTCTGCAGCGCTTCGACCATCTGCTTTTGGTCCTTCGCGCGCTTCATCTGCGGTCGAATCATGAGGAAGTACAGCAGCACGAACATCAGGACGATGGGCAGGAGGCCCATGAAACCCGGATCGCCGCCACCGGCGGCCTGTGCAAAGGCGTTGGAGATCATCGCGGACTCGCTGGGAAAGGCCGCGGATTATAGCAGCAGCCTGCGCTCGTCGAGCAGCCGGGCGGCCGTCTGCGCGTAGGTGCCCGCCTCGATCGACGCGCGCAGCTCGCGCATCAGCCCGAGGTAGTAATGCAGATTGTGGAGGGTGTTGAGGCGTGCGCCGAGGATCTCGTTGGCGCGCTGCAGGTGATGAAGGTAGGCGCGCGTGAAGTGGCGGCAGGCGTAGCAGCCGCAGGACTCGTCGAGCGGCCGTGCGTCGCCGCGCCAGCGCGCGTTGCGGATCTTGACGTCGCCGTGTCGCGTGAACAGCCAGCCGTTGCGCGCATTGCGCGTGGGCAGGACGCAGTCGAAGAGATCGATGCCCGCGCCGACCGCGTGGATGATGTCCTCGGGCGTGCCCATACCCATCAGGTACCGCGGACGATCCTCGGGCAGGCGCGCCGCGGTGTACGCCAGCACCCGGTCGCGCGCCTCCCTGGGCTCGCCGACCGCCAGCCCCCCGATCGCGTAGCCGTCGAAGCCGATCCCGAGAAGGCCGTCGAGGGAAGCTTCGCGCAGATCCTCGTAGATGCTCCCCTGCACGATGCCGAACAGCGCGTTCGCCGAGCCCGCGAAGGCCTCCTTCGAGCGCCTCGCCCAGCGCAAGCTGAGCTGCATCGACTTCTCGGCCTGCTTGTGCGTCGCGGGGTGCGGCGTGCAGTCGTCGAATACCATGGCGACATCGGAATCGAGCGCGCGCTGCACGCGCATCGACCCCTCGGGGGTGAGCATGAGGCGATCGCCGTTGACGGGCGAGGCGAAGCGCACGCCTTCCTCGCTGATCTTGCGCAGGGCGCCGAGGCTGTAGACCTGGAAGCCGCCGGAGTCGGTGAGGATCGGTCCGTCCCAGCCCATGAAGCGGTGCAGGCCGCCGTGCTTGGCGATGACGTCCACGCCCGGCCGCAGCCACAGATGGAAGGTGTTGCCGAGCACGATCTGCGCGCCGACTTCGCGCAGCTCTTGCGGCGACATCGCCTTTACCGTGCCATAGGTGCCGACGGGCATGAAGGCCGGGGTGTCGACGAGGCCGTGCTGCAGGACGAGTTGCCCGCGGCGCGCCCCGCCGTCCCGGTGGCTGCACTGGAATTTCACGCGGCCCTCTCGATCAGCATCGCGTCCCCGTACGAGAAGAACCGGTAGCGCTGCTCGATGGCGTGCGCGTAGGCGCGGCGGATGTTGTCCAGCCCGGCGAAGGCCGCGACCAGCATCAGCAGGCTCGAGCGCGGCAGGTGGAAGTTGGTGACCAGCCGCTCGACCACCTGGAAGTGAAAGCCCGGATAGACGAACAGGTCGGTCTCGCCTTCGCTCGCCCCGCTGCGCGCGGCGCTTTCCAGCGCCCGGAGCGTGGTCGTTCCCACCGCCAGCACGCGCCGCCCGGTGAGCGCTGCGCGCGTCTCCGGCGGGACCGAGTAGCGCTCCCGGTGCATGCGGTGCGCCTCGACCTGCTCGGTCCGCACGGGCTGGAACGTGCCCACGCCGACGTGCAGCGTGACGCTCGCCACGCGTGCGCCGCGCTGGGCGATCCGGTCGAGCAGCGCGCGGTCGAAATGCAGGCCGGCGGTCGGCGCCGCGACGGCGCCCGGCCGCGCCGCATACACGGTCTGATAGCGCTCGGCATCGGCGGCATCGGGCGCGTGCGCAATGTAGGGCGGCAGGGGCACCGAACCGCAGCGCTCGAGCAGTGCATCGAGCGGCGCCGAGAAGCGCAGGCGATACAGCTCGCCCTCCCGGCCCAGCACGGTGGCGCGCACGCCATCGCCGACCAGCAGCGCGGCGCCGGTCCGGGGTGCGTGGCTGGAGCGGATCAGCGCGTACGCCTCCCGGGGTCCCGTGAGTCGCTCGACGAACACCTCGATGCGGCCGCCGCTCGCCTTGCGGCCCGCGAGGCGCGCCTTGACGACGCGGGTGTCGTTGACGACCACGGTATCGCGTTCGTCGAGCAGCCCGGGGAGATCGCGGAAGGAGAGATCCGTGAGCCGGCCGCTCGCGGCCTCGAGGCGCAGGAGGCGGCTGCTGCTGCGCTCGGGTGAGGGCCGCTGCGCGATGAGCTCCTCGGGCAGCGCATAGTCGAACTCCGAGACGCGCATGGCGCCGGATTATAGGGGCCTATAATCCGGCCCTTCCGCGCCGGAATGGCGGAACCGGTAGACGCAGCGGACTCAAAATCCGCCGGTGGCGACACCATGAGAGTTCGAGTCTCTCTTCCGGCACCAAGGGCCCGCCCGTCGCCCGATTGCGACATAGTTCTTGCTTTCCCGTCAGCTATTTAGCTGGACATCTTGAGGACCCACGGGTAGGCTTTCGCGATCGGGAATTTGGCTGGGAGTCCCATGGCGAAGGCGCAGGTCTTCGTATTTCCGCCGTCGCGCAACACGGCGATGGTGGTCGACGATCAATCCACCGGCCGCGCGATCCTCGAGCAGGTCGTGCGGTCGCTGGACGAGCGCGTGACCGTGGAAGGGTTCGGGAGGCCGGTCGACGCGGTGGTCTGGGCCACCCGCCACATCGCCGACCTCGTGCTGATCGACTACATGATGCCGGACATGAACGGCGTCGAGCTCGCCAAGCGCCTGCGCGCGCTGCCCGGCTACGAGCACGTGCCGATCATGATGGTGACGGCGCACGACGACCGCAAGGTACGCTATGACGCGCTGGACGCCGGGGTCACCGATTTCCTGATCAAGCCGGTGGACGCGCGGGAGTGCCTGGCGCGCTGCCGCAACCTGCTGACGCTGCGGCGTCAGCAGCTCGCGCTGGAGGATCGACGCCGGCTGCTGGAGAGCATGGTCGACGACGCCACCCGCGAGGTGCGCGACCGCGAGCGCGAGACCCTGATGCGCCTTGCCCGCGCGGGGGAGTTTCGCGACGAGGAAACGGGCTACCACCTCGTGCGCATGGCGCGCTACTCGCGGCTCATCGCCGATACCATCGGGCTGGAGAAGGACGAAGCCGAGACCATCGAGCTCGCGGCGCCGCTGCACGACATCGGCAAGATCGGCATCCCGGACCAGATCCTGCTCAAGGCCGGCCGCCTGAGCGAGTCCGAGGGCGCCGTGATGCGCCGGCATCCGCTGATCGGCCACGAAATCCTGAAGGGCAGCGCGTCCAAGTACGTGCGGATGGGGTCGCTGATCGCGCTGGGCCACCACGAGAAGTACGACGGTTCGGGATACCCGAACGGCGTGGTGGGCGAGCACATCGCGCTGTGCGCGCGCATCGTGGCGGTGGCGGACGTATTCGACGCGCTGACCTCGGCGCGCCCCTACAAGCACGCCTGGAGCCTGGACCAGGCCTTCGAATACCTCGCCGGCCAGCGCGGCAAGCATTTCGATCCGCAGCTGGTCGACGCGTTCGCCGGCGTGCGCGACGAGGTGCAGCGCATTCAGGGCGAGCTCCGCGACCCCGAGGTGGCCCGGGCATGAAGCTCAGGCTGCCGGATTTCGTCTGGCTGCGCTGGGTGCGGGAGCGGCTCGCCGCTCGGCCCGACACGGAGCACGAGCAGGCCATCGTGCGGCTGGTGCTCGGCGCCCTCATCGTCCTCTACATGGTGCCGGGCGCGTTGGGGCGAAACTCGGAGCCCACGCTGTGGGTGATGCTCGCCTACCTCGCGGCGGCGATCCTCATCTTCGCCCACATCCTGGCGCAGCCCGGCATATCGCACGCGAGGCGCGTGATCGCGATGCTGTGCGATCTGGGCACGACCACCTGGGTCATGGCCTTCATCGGCGAGCGCGCCGCGCCGCTGTTCCTGCTGTTCGTGTGGATCACGCTGGCGAACGGGTTCCGCTTCGGCGCCCGCTACCTGCTGGTGTCCCTGGGGTTCAGCGTCGCCAGCATCGCGATGCTGCTGTGGAAGGGCGAGTTCTGGAAGGACAACGTGCAGCTCGGCGCGGGCCTGCTGATCGGGTTCATGCTGCTCAGCATGTACGTGCGCTCGCTGGTCACCAAGCTGTTCGACGCCATCGCGCGCGCCGAGGCGGCCAATCTGGCCAAACGACGCTTCATCTCGGTGGTCAGCCACGAGATGCGCACGCCGCTCAACGCCATCATCGGCATGGCCGATCTCATGCGCGACACGACGCTGACGCGCGAGCAGGCCGACATGGTGCAGACGCTGCGCGGCTCGAGCAACGTGATGCTCGGCCTGGTGGAGGACGTCCTCGATTTCTCGAAGATCGAGGCCGGCAAGCTGGTGCTGGAGCGCACGGATTTCGACCTGCACGCGCTCGTCAACAGCACCAGCCGCATCCTGCAGGCGCAGGCGCTGGCGAAGCACATCGAGTTCGTGGTCTCGATCATGCCCGAGGTGCCGCCCGCGCTGCGTGGCGATGCGCACCACCTGCGGCAGGTGCTGATCAACCTGGCCGGCAATGCGGTGAAGTTTACGGAGCGCGGCAGCGTGACGGTGCACGTCTCGCTCCAGGATGAAACCGAGAGCGCGGTGCGCCTGAAGTTCTCGGTCCGCGATACCGGCGTCGGCATACCCCCGGAGGCGCAGGGCCGGATCTTCGACAGCTTTGCCCAGGCCGATCAGTCGACCACGCGGCGCTTCGGCGGCACCGGACTGGGCACCACGATCGCCAAGCAGCTGGTCGAGCTGATGGACGGGCGCATCGGCCTGGAGAGCGCGGTCGGCCTGGGCAGCACGTTCTGGTTCGAGGTCAGCTTCGAGAAGCAGCCGGAACGCGCCACCGCGCCGGACAGCGAACTGGCCGGTGCACGCATCCTGCTGGTCGGATTCCCGTTGGCACAGGCGGCGCCGGTGGCGGCCGCGCTGGAGAGCTGGGGTGCCGTGGCCGTACGCGCCGGCAGCGTGGACGAGGGCGCGGACCGGCTGGTGGCGGACATCGCGTTGGCGCGGCCCTATCACAGCGTGCTTCTCTACTCCGAGGCGGGTGACGCGCAGCTGGCGCGCAGCCTGCGGCGCGCCGCCCCCGACCCGGCGCCCCCGGCGGTGCTCGCGGCCCCCCGCGAGGCGGACGTGCAGCGCTTCGCAGCGCTGTCGGCGGGGTTCGGCGCGGTGCTGGAGCTTCCTGCAGAGAAGCGGCAGCTGTTCAACGTGCTGCACTCAGTCACCTCCCAGGAGGAGACGCGCGACGGCGTGGTGCGGCTGCAGGACTACGCGCGGCGGGATGCCGGCGCGAGGCGGCTGCAGCTGCTCGTGGCGGACGACAACCCGACCAACCGGGAAGTGCTCGGGCGCATCCTGGAGCGGGCCGGGCACAGCGCCACGCTGGTCTCGGACGGGGATCTGGCGCTCGACGCCCTCGAGGGCGGGCAGTTCGACGCGGTGCTGCTCGATCGCAACATGCCGGGCCTGAGCGGCCTGGAGACGCTCAAGGCGATTCGCCTCATGACGCGCGGCCGCGAGCGCCTGCCGGTCGTGATTCTTTCCGCCGACGTGACGGTGGAGGCCAAACGCGAGTGTCTGGAAGCCGGGGCGGATGCGTTCATCCCCAAGCCGGTGGAAGCCCTGAAGCTGCTCGAGGAGCTGAAGACGCTCACTTCGGGCAGGGAGCGGGATGCGCCGCGCAGTATCCCGGCGCCCGCGCCCGCGGCTGCGGCGGAGGTCGAGGTCGTCAACGCCGAGACCCTGTCGCATCTTGAGGAGCTGGGCTCCACGCCCGACTTCCTGGAACGGCTGGTGGGCGTGTTCGTGGCGGACAGCGAGGCGCTCCTGTCCAAGATGGAGGCCGCGCTCGCGGCGCGCAACTTCGGAGACCTGCGCGCGCACCTGCATGCCATGAAGGGTTCGGCCGCGAGCATCGGCACGGAAAGCCTTACGCGCCGCTGCGCGACGCTGGGTCGCTACTCCGATGCCGAGCTGCGACTGCAGGGACCCGGGCTGATGCGGGGGCTGCGGGACGAGTTTGCGCTGGGCCGCGCGGCGCTCGAGCGCTACGTTCAGGAGCGGCAGAGCCGCTCCGCAGGATAGCCGGCCAAGTTCTCCGCGCGCCGCCCCACGGCGCATCCAATCCTCTACAATGTCGCCCGCGGTTTGCGGAGGAATCGATGTCGTTTTTTATTACCCTGATCGAGAGCAGCGATGCCGGCCGGCGTGCGCTGGAAGACATCCCGCGCGTGCATGCCATGATCCACCACGGGCTCACGTTGCGGGAGTATCAGGCGTTCCTGCACGATCTCTACCACGTGGTCTGGCATTTCTGCCCGGTGATGGCGGCGGCCGCCGCTCACTGCGGCGACGAGTTCCGCGAGGTCCGCTACTCGCTGTACGAGCGGATCGAGGAAGAGAAAGGCCACGAAGCATGGGTGCTGGAAGACGTCGCGGCGGTGGGGGGTGACGTGGAATTCGTCAAGGCAAATCCGCCGAGCCTTCCGGTGCAGGCCATGATCGGCTACAACTATTATGGCGCCGAGCACGTACACCCATGCTCCGTGGTGGGAATGCTCTACATGCTCGAGGTCGTCTCCTCCGTGTACGGGGGCAGGGTTTCGGATTCGATCGCGCGGGCGCTGGGCCGTGACGTCGATGCGGGCGGCTTCAAGTTTCTCTCCTCGCACGCCACCATGGACATGGACCACATGGCCAAGCTGAACGTGCTGGTCAAGACGATCGCCGATCCGCTGGCTCAGCGCGCGATCGTCGCTTCCACGCGCGTCAACTTCTACCAGTTCGGCCTGATGTTCGGCGAGGACGGCTTTGCCGCCGCCGCCGCGTCCTGATCCGCCGCCGTCGCGTCGTCAGACCGCTACCGCAACCTTTTCCTCCGCCAGCGCGCAAGCGGTCACGTCGGTCACGTCGCCCGCTTCCATGCGCCGCATCTGGGCGCGCACGATGCGGCTCATCATCTTGAGGTCGCGGTCCTCGATGCGCAGCGCCGCGTCCACCCAGATCTCGGTGATCGCGTCGAGCTCCTCGCGCGTCACCGGCTGAACGTGCTGGCGGGCCGCGAACACGGCCTGCATGCCGTTGCGCCGCCGGTCGTTCTCCAGGATCCACTGCGTCACCGCGGACTCGCCCTCGCCGTCCTTCGCGAGCACGTCCACCACGCCCATTTCGTGGAGCGTCGCTGCCGGGAGCACCTTGCCCGAGAGGATCAGTTCCTCGGCCGCACGCATGCCCATGCGGCGCGCGAGCAGGCTGCAGGCCCCCATGCCCGGGAACAGGTTGAACAGAATCTCCGGCAGACCCATCTGCGCGCTTTCCTCCGCGACGATGATGTCGGAGGACAGGGCGGACTCGAAACCGCCGCCCAGCGCGTCGCCCTGGACGAGGGAGATCGTCGTCAGGGTCGGGCAGAAGAAGTTGCGGATACGCGGGTACATGTTGTCGATGCAAAGGCGCGCGTAGTGCGAGAGCGCGTCGCGATCGCGCGCCTTGATCAGGAGCACGAACAGCGCGAGGTCGCCGCCGAGATTGAAGACGCGCGGCGTGCGCGAGGCCAGCACGTAGTGGTGCGCCTTGCACATCTCGCCG
>DASUFW010000118.1:0-10109 GCA_036274335.1 Burkholderiales bacterium
GTGTGGATCTTCGGCGTGCTGATCTACCTCACGCTGATGGGCGAGGCGTTCTTCGGCTACCTGCTGCCCTGGGGCCAGATGTCCTTCTGGGGCGCGCAGGTGATCGTCAACCTGTTCGGCTCCATCCCGTTCGTCGGCGACACCCTGGCGCTGTGGATCCGTGGCGACTACGTGGTGTCCGACGTGACGCTCAACCGCTTCTTCGCGCTGCACGTGATCGCGCTGCCGCTGGTGCTGATCGGGCTGGTGGCCGCGCACATCCTCGCGCTGCACGACGTCGGCTCGAACAACCCCGACGGCGTCGACATCAAGAAGAACAAGGACGCCTCCGGCAAGCCGCTCGACGGCATCCCGTTCCATCCCTACTACACGGTGAAGGACACGGTCGGCGCGGTGGTCTTCCTCGCGGTGTTCTGCACCGTGATGTTCTTCATGCCCGAGGGCGGCGGCTACCTGCTCGAGGACAACAACTTCATCCCCGCCGATCCGCTCAAGACCCCCGAGCACATCGCGCCGGTGTGGTACTTCACGCCCTACTACTCGATCCTGCGCGCGGTGCCGCCGATGTTCCATTCCCAGTTCCCGGGCGTGCTCGCCATGGGCGTGGCGGTGCTGATCTTCTTCTTCCTGCCGTGGCTCGACCGCTCGCCGGTCAAGTCGATCCGCTACCGCGGGGCCTACTGGAAGAGCGCGCTGGCGATCTTCGTGGTCGCCTTCCTGATCCTGGGCTACCTCGGCGTGAAGCCGACGACCGTGTGGGGGCAGTTCGCGGATGCGCACGACCTGCTCGACACCAAGGACCGCGCGACCTGGGTCGCGCGCCTGTGCTCGATCCTGTACTTCGCCTTCTTCTTCCTGATGCCCTGGTACACGGCGCGGGACAAGGTGAAGCCGGTACCCGACCGGGTGACGACGTGAGGGCCGCGACCCTGAGAACGCTGCTCGCCGCGCTGCTCCTCGCCCCCGCGCTGCTGCTCGCCGCCGAGGGCGGCCACCGGCTCGACCCCGCGCCGATCGACCCGCGCGACCCCGTCAGCCTGCAGGCCGGCGCGCGCACCTTCGTCAACTACTGCCTGAACTGCCACGGCGCGCAGTACATGCGCTACAACCGGCTCGCCGACCTGGGCTTGAGCGACGCGCAGATCAAGGACAACCTGATGTTCGCGGGCGAGAAGGTCGGCGATACGATGACCGTGGCGCTGACCGTGAAGGAGGGCAAGGCCTGGTGGGGCGCGCCGCCCCCCGACCTCTCGGTGATCGGCCGCTCGCGCGGCGCCGACTGGCTGTACACCTACCTGCGCACCTTCCATCGCGACGCGCAGACCGCCTCGGGGTGGAACAACGCCACCTTCCCCAACGTCGCCATGCCGCACGTGCTGTGGAAGCTGCAGCGCGACCAGTCCGCGGTGGAGTACGACCGCACGGTGCGCGACCTCGTCAACTTCCTCGTCTACATGGGCGAGCCCGCCGCGCAGGAGCGCAAGTCGATCGGTGTGATCGTGCTGTTCGTGCTCGGCGTGCTGTTCGTGCTTGCCTACGCGATGAAGCACGCTTTCTGGAAGGACGTCCGCTAGCGTCAACCCCGGGCCGCGCCTGCGGCCCGCCACCAGGACCCCCGCCTCATGATGCAACTGTATTCCGGCACCACGGACCCCTTCAGCCATCGCTGCCGCTTCGTGCTGTACGAGAAAGGCATGGACTTCCAGGTCATCGACGTGGACGTCTTCAACAAGCCCGAGGACCTGGCGGTGATGAACCCGTACAACCGCCTGCCGGTGCTGGTCGAGCGCGACCTGATCCTGTACGAGTCGAACATCATCAACGAGTACATCGACGAGCGCTTCCCGCACCCCCAGCTGATGCCGGCCGACCCGGTGATGCGCGCGCGCGCGCGGCTCATGCTCTTCAACATGGAGGCGGAGCTGTTCAGCCAGATCGAGGCCATCGAGTCCGGCAAGGAGAAGCAGGTCGAGAAGGCCCGCCAGCAGATCACCGAGCGGCTGATCGAGCTCTCGCCCGTGTTCACCCGCACCAAGCACATGCTGGGCGACGACTTCACCATGCTCGACGTGGCGATCGCGCCGCTGCTGTGGCGCCTGGACCACTACGGCATCAAGCTGGGCAAGACGGCGGCGCCGCTCATGAAGTACGCGGAGCGCATCTTCTCCCGCCCGGCCTACATCGAGGCGCTCACGCCCTCCGAAAAAGTCATGCGCAAGTGAGCGAGATCGCCACCAAGCCGTACCTGCTGCGCGCCCTGTACGAATGGTGCGTGGACAACGGCTACACGCCGCATCTCGCGGTCAAGGTGGACTCCCGCACCCAGGTGCCTTCCGAATACGTGAAGAACGACGAAATCACCCTGAACGTGTCGCCGTCCGCCGTGCACAAGCTGCAGCTGGGCAACGAGCTGATCGAGTTCTCCGCGCGCTTCGGCGGGGTGGCGAGGCAGATCTCCGTGCCGGTGGGCAACGTGTACGCGGTGTACGCGCGCGAGACCGGGCACGGCATGACCTTCGACGTGGACCCGCCCAAGCCGGCCACGCAGGCGGTCGCCGAGGGCGAGCCGGCGGCGCCGCGCGAGGCGCCGGCGGCGCTGCCCGCGCCGTCCAACGAGCCGCCCGTGAAGCCGGGCGGCGGCCGGCCCACGTTGCGCCGGATCAAGTAGCCGAAACCTTCGAGGAGCACGCATGAAACGCAAGTACGGCGCCGCGCGCGCCAACGAGACCCTCGCCGAGCAGCGCATGCGCGAGGCGGCCAAGGAGATGGGCGACGGCAGCCACAACTTCGGTTCCAAGCTGAAGAAGGGCTCGCCGACACGCGGCAAGCGCCGCGGCCGGATCTACCGCATCGTCAAGTAACCGCTAAATGGGGACAGTCCCCATTTAGAATGGCTGCCGGGCCGGCTTAGCTCAGCTGGTAGAGCAGCGGTTTTGTAAACCGTTGGTCGGCGGTTCGACTCCGTCAGCCGGCACCACTACTGCCCGTTCCGGGCCCGCCGCTGCTTCTCCGCGAGGCGCAGCAGCGCCGCGATGGCCTCCACGTCGATGCGCCCCTTGTGCAGGATGTCGAACGCGCCCGCCGCGAGGGCCGCTTCGTCCAGGCCGGCCGCGTCCTCGGTGGTGACGACGATCACCGGCGAGGCGGTCGCCGCGCGCACGCGCTCGAGCGACTCGATCCCCCGGCTGTCCGGCAGGTTGAGGTCCATGAGCACCATGTCGGCCCCGTGCTCGCGAATCAGGTCGAGCGCCTGCGCGAGGCTCTCCGCGCGCATCAGCACGTAAGGGCCGGAGGCCGCCCGCGCCACGGCCGCCGCCGCGATCATGGCGTCGGCGGCGTTGTCCTCCACGATGAGCACGCACAAGGCGCCCGAGGGCGGGGTCGGCTGCTCCAGCGGGCGAGGGACGGCCATGGTCAAACGCAGCATGGCCCGGAATCGCGGCACTGGCTGCCGCGATCGGTAAGGACTTGTCAGGGTCGCCGCGGCTAGCGGCAGACTTCTCCGGCGTCCCCTGGCGGCCGCAGCGGCGCGCAGCGCGGGGCCTCGATCAGGCGTCGCAGATCCTCGATCGCCTGCGACCGCGCCACGGGCGGCGGCAGCTGCAGCACGTAGCCCTCTGCCTCGCGCGCGGCCAGCTGGCGCTGGTCCGGCCGCGGAGGCGGCAGGGTGTTGGTGAGCACTTGCAATTGCTGCCGCGCGAACAGGTTGTCCAGCGCCTGCAGGACGGCGGGAGGCGCGCCGTTCAGCCGCGCGGCGAATTCGAGGGTGCGCTGGTCGCGTTCCATCACCGCGCGCTGCATCTCCGCGTCCTGCGCGAAGGCGCCGCCGGCAACGGCCAGGAGCAGGAAGGACCACCTCATGAGACTGAGGCAGCGGCGGCCCGGCACAGTTCCTTCAGGCGGCTGCGCTCCGGGCCGCTCAGCCCCCGGGGATCGAACCGGTAGCGCTGGTGAAGCCGCAGGGCCTCGGCGTGGCGGCCCGGGGCAACACGCGCGAGCCAGATCGTCAGCGTTTCGCCCGGCTCGCGCGGGGGCAGCCGCGCGGCGAGCGCGTAGAACTCGGAGTCCATGCCGGGATAGGCGCGCGCGAGCCGGGCCGCCTCGCCCGGGCGAACCACCCGCTTGCCGCGCAGCAGTCGCCACGCGAGGAGGGCGACCAGTACGCCCAGCAGCACCCACCAGGCGTCGCCCGCCTCGATCTCGCCGCGCTGGCTCCAGCGGTACGAGGCCCAGCGCAGGACGTCCAGCGCGCGCTCCCAGACGGGCGAGAGCCGGTCGGCCTCCTCGCCGAACCAGTCGGGTGGGGTCGGGTCGAGATCGATCCAGCGGCCGTTTACCCAGGCGCGCGTCCAGGCGTGGGCATGGCGCGCGCGAACGATCCACGCCTGCTCGAGCGCGCTGTACTCCAGCACGGCGTAGCCGGTGGCGTAGCGGGTCGGAACGCCGGCGGCGCGCAGCAGCAGCGCGGCGGACGCCGCGAAGTACTCGCAATGGCCGCGCTGCGTGCGCGTCATGAACTCCTCGAGCGGCGTCATCCCGGCGGGCGGCGGACGCTCGCGATACAGCGAGTAGCTATAGCCCGCGAGCCGTCGCATGACGCGCTGCACGGCCTGCGCCGGCGGCAGGCCGCGCAGGCCCATCTCGGCCGCCAGCCGCTCGAACGTCGCGCTCTCGGCGGGCGGCAGCGAGCGGTCCTCGGGAAGCGGCGGGTCGTAGTGCGCGATCCGGTCTCCGAATTGCGCGCTGAACTGGATCCAGTCGCCGTCCACCGCGGCGAGCACCAGGCCGAGCCCGGTGCGGCTGACCTCGGTGGCCGCCAGCCCGGTGAGCCGCGTCGCGCCGGCGGGCAGGGCGAGCGCCGTGCGGCGCCGCTCCACGCGCGTCGCGATGCGGACCACGTGGTCGGCGCGGCCCGGTGCGAGCGTCCACGTGGCGCCCCCCTCCTCGCCTCGCAGCTCCTCGCTCTCGGCGCGCCGGCCGAGCCAGGTGGTGCCGATGTAGGTGTTGTAGCTGGCCCGGTGCAGCAGGCGCGCGCGCCCCACGTCGGCCGGCGTCCCGTACACGCGCGCAACGATCGTGTCGCGCTGCTTGAGCCGCCCGAGCGTCCCGATGTCGGTCATGTTGCGCGCCAGCTCGTATTCCGCGCGCCGTAGCTGCCAGTCGGCGATCATCCCGCCGACCCAGGCCTGCAGCTGCGCCATGCCCAGGTGCCCCGCGAACCCGCCGCCCGCGGCGAGCGCGAACAGCAGCGCCCAGGCGGCGAGCGGCGCATGGCGCGGCCGCGTGGCGAACAGTCCCCAGGCGAGCAGCAGCGCGGACCCCGCGAAGTAGGCGCGCGGCTCGGGGTTGCCGACGCCCGCCGAGATGATGCACAGCACGACGAACACGCCGCCCGTCTCGACCTGCGGCACCTTGAGCGCGGGATTGCGCTCCTTCTGCTTGCGGATGTAGCGGAACAGCGCGGTGAGCGGCACGCGGCCGTCCTCGCCCAGGCGCTGCACGAGCAGGATCGGCGCCAGGACCGGGGGCAGCCAGCGGAAAGCGCCGATCACGCCGTGCGCCACGCCGCGGTCGGCCGCCAGGACGATCGCGAGGCCGACGAAGAAGATGGTGCACAGGTCGGCCACGCGGGCGTAGTCGGCGGCCTCCAGCGCAAATCGCGCGCGCAGCCAGCGCGGCGCTTCGAGCGCCGCGGCAAGCGGCACGGCGACGGCGAGGTTGCCGCTCTCGAAGCCCCAGAACAGCAGCGCCGCGCCGGCGAGGAACGGCGGCAGGCTCACCGCAGCACCTTGCGCTCGAGCCCCGCCAGCGCCGGCTCGATCGCCCCGGGGTGCGCGACCAGCAGCCAGGCCGGCGCCTCGCGCGGCGTGCGGCCCTGCGCGCAGACGAGGACGGTGCGCACCTCGATGCCGCCCGCCGCGAGCGCCTCGGCGAGCGCGCGGCGCGCGTCGTCCCAGGCGACCAGCACGAGGATGCAGCTGGCGAGCGCGGAGCGGCTCGCCAGCACGCGGCGGGCGAGCGCCTCGAACCCGGCGGGCGCGCTGGTGCCGACGCCGGCCAGGACCTCCAGCATGTGCTCGGCGTGCAGCTGGCCGCGCCCGGCCGAGTACTGTCGCACCTCGCCGCCGACGAAGAGCAGGTCGAGCAGGCACTCCTGCGTGTCGATCGTGTGCACGAACGAGGCGGCCACCGCCACCGCGTCCTCGAACGCCGGGTCCTCGCCGTCCGGCGCGGCCGTGTCGAGCACCAGCGCGTGGCGCTCGAAGAACTCGTCCTGGAATTCCTTGACGATCGGCCGCCCCGCGCGCGCGAAGCTCTTCCAGTGGATGTGCTGCAGCGGATCGCCCGGCCGGTACTCGCGCAGCGCGAGGAACTCTTCGGAGTCGCCCACCGAGGCGACGAAGGAGACGCCGCCGCGCTGGTGCTTGCGCCGCCCGGGCAAGGCGAGCGCGGGCAGCCGGTAGCGGCGCGGCAGCGCGACGACATGCGCGGCGAGGGGCACGCGCACCAGGCCGCGCACCAGGCCGAGCGGGTCGACGCGGCCGAGGCGCAGGCCCGCGAGCTCGATGCGCCCGCGCCGGCGGGGCGTGAGCTGCAGGCGCACCGTGCGCTCGCCCCCGGGCGGGAGCTCGGGCAGCGGCGTGTCGTCGGGCGCTTCGGGCGTGCCGCGCTCGATCAGCCAGCGCCAGCGGAAGTAGCCCATGTTGCGGTCGAACCAGTTGCGCCGCTCCTCGCCCGGCTCGCGCGCGCGCCGCCACGCCGCGTAGGCGGGCCGGGGATCCGCGATCCGCTCGCGCAGCGTGGCGCCCCGCAGCGCGCGCGTACCGCGGTTGGTCAGCGCGACCGCGTAGCCGAAGGGCTCGCCTGCGGTCGCGTAGCGCGGCAGCTCGCGGCGCGCGTCCACCCGCGCGCGGAAGAAGAGGCTCGTCGCCCAGGCCAGCACCAGCAGCGCGCCGCCCAGGGCGCCCGCCTGGTAGCTCGCGTTCTGCGTGGTGTCCAGCCCGGCGGCCGTCGCGGCGGCCGAGGCGCCCAGCGCCAGCCAACCGGCAGGCGTCAGGCGCTGGCGCAGCCAGTGATCCAGCGCGCTGAACGCGCGCAGCATCACGTAGAGGAGGCGCCTCACGCGGGCACCGGCACCTCGCGCAGCAGCCCCGAGACGATCGAGGCGGAGGTGACGCCCGCGAAGCGGGCCTGCGGATCGAGCACCATGCGGTGCGCGAGCGTGGCGACGGCGAGCTCCTGCACGTGCTCGGGCCGCACGAACTCGTCGCCGTCGAAGAGCGCCAGCGCGCGCGCCGTGTGCGCGAGCGCGATGGACGCGCGCGGGCCGCAGCCGAGCTGCACCTGGGGCGCGCTGCGCGTGCGCCGCACCAGCTCGACCACGTAGTGGCGGATCTCGTCGGCGAGGCGCACGCGCTGGGCGGCCGCCATGAGCGCGAGGACCTCGTCGCGCGAGGCGACCGGACCGATGCGCTCGAGCGGGTGGCCGGCGTCCTGCGCCGCGAGCACCGCCACCTCGGTATCGGCGTCCACGTAGCCGAGCGCGAGGCACAGCGCGAAGCGGTCCATCTGCGCCTCGGGCAGGGGGTAGGTGCCGCGGAACTCCACCGGGTTCTGGGTCGCCATCACGAAGAAGAGCGGATCCATGGGGTGCGTGCGGCCCTCGACCGACACCTGCCCCTCGGCCATCACCTCGAGCAGCGCCGACTGCGTGCGCGGCGAGGCGCGGTTCACCTCGTCGGCGAGCAGGATCGAGGTGAACACCGGCCCTTCGCGGAATTCGAAGGTCTGGTCGCGCTGGTTGAAGACCGAGACGCCGAGGATGTCGGAGGGCAGCAGGTCCGGCGTGAACTGCACGCGCGAGAACTTCGCGCCGATCGAGGCGGCGAGGCTCTTGGCGAGCGTGGTCTTGCCCGTGCCCGGGAAATCGTCCACCAGCACGTGGCCGCCCGCGGCGAATGCCGCGAGCAGCTTCCTGACCTGCGCGTGCTGGCCGCGCATCACCGACTCGATGTTGGCGGCGATGCGCGCGAAGAGCTGCTGCGCGGCGGCGGCGTCCACGCTAGAACTTCTCGCCGGAGGGGCGCAGGTCCGCCTCCAGCGTCCACGCCGAGCGCGGCTGCGCGTGCAGCTGGTAGAAGAGCTCGGCGATGGCCTCGGGGGCGAGCATCGCGTCCGGGCCGAGATCCTTCACGCGCTCGGCAAAGCGGCTGCGCACCGCCGCCGTGTCGATCATGCCGTCGATGACGACGTGGGCGACGTGGATGCCCTTCGGCCCGAGCTCGCGCGCCATCGACTGCGCGACCGCGCGCAGGCCGTTCTTGGCCGCGGCGAAGGCCGCGAACTGCGCGCCGCCGCGCACCGAGGCGGTCGCGCCGGTGAACAGGATCGTGCCCTTGCCGCGGGGCGCCATGCGCCTGGCGGCTTCGCGGCCGACCAGGAAACCCGCATAGCAGCCGAGCCGCCAGATCTTCTCGAACATGTCGGCGGGCGTGTCGAGGATCGAGGCGCGGAAATTCGCCCCGGCGTTGTACACGGCGACCTCGACCGGGCCGTGCTCGGACTCGAGCGCGTCGAACAGCGCCAGCACCTCCTGCTCTTCGCGCAGGTCGGTGGGCACGGCAAAGGCCTTGTGGCCCGCCTTCTGGATCTCGCCCGCGAGGCGGGCGAGGCGGTCGGAGGTGCGCGCGGCGAGCGCGACGTGGTAGCCGGCCTGCGCAAAGCGCCGGCCGAGCGCGAAGCCCAGGCCTTCGCCGACGCCGGCGATGACGGCGACCGGCGGGCGCTCGGCAGTCATAGCGAGGCCGCCAATTCTGCGCCTTCCCGCATCGCCCGCTTGGCGTCGAGCTCGGCGGCGAGCTTCGCGCCGCCGATCACGTGCGGGCTCGAGAAGGGCCGCAGCGGCTCCTGGCCCGTGCACAGGATCACCGTGTCGGCGGCCAGGGTCCGGGCCTGGCCCTCGATCGCGATGTGCACGCCTGCGTCGTCGATCGACCGGTATTCCACGCCCTTCAGCATCTTCACCCCGTTGCGGGCGAGCTCGGCACGGTGCACCCAGCCGGTCGTGCGCCCGAGCGTGGCGCCAAATGGCGTGGTCGAGCGCTTGAGCATGGTGATTCCGTGCGCGGGATGCAGCGCGGGCGGCCCCTTGGCGCTCAGCCCGCCGGGGGCGGAGCGGTCGCGGACGATGCCCCAGTGCGCGTCGAAGGCCTCGGCGTCCAGCGTGGCGCGGGCGTTGCGCTCGAGGAGGTAGAGCGCGACGTCGAAGCCGATGCCGCCCGCGCCGAGGATGACGACCTTCGGGCCCGGCTCGACGCGGCCGGACAGCACGTCCACGTAGCTCGCCACGCTGCGGTGGCCGAGCCCGGGGATGGCGGGGCGCCGCGGCTCGATGCCGGTGGCGAGGACCACCTCGTCGAACGCCCCGAGCTCCGCCTCGCCCGGCGCGTGGTTGAGCACGATCTTCGCGCCGGCGCGGCGCAACCGCTCGGCGTAATAGGCGACCGACTCGGCGAACTCCTGCTTGCCCGGGATGCGCTTGGCGAGGTTGAACTGCCCGCCGAGCTCGCCGCGCTTCTCGAACAGCGTCACCGCGTGGCCGCGCTCGGCCGCCACCGCCGCGCACGACAGCCCGGCCGGGCCGCCGCCGAGCACCGCGATGCGCTTCTTCTTCGCCGCCGGCCGGTACACGAGCTCGGTTTCGCGGCCGGCGCGCGGGTTCACCACGCAGCTCGCCGGCTCGCCGATGAAGTAGTGGTCGAGGCAGGCCTGGTTGCAGGCGATGCAGATGTTGATGCCGGCGCGGTCGCCGGCCTTGGCCTTGGCGGCGAAGGCGGGGTCGGCGAGCATGGCGCGAGCGAGCGACACCATGTCGGCGTCGCCGCGCGCCAGGATGTCCTCGGCCACCTCCGGCGCGTTGATCCGGTTCGACGCCACCACCGGGATGCGCACAGCCTGCTTGAGACGACGCGTCGCCCCCGCGAAGGCGCCGCGCGGCACCGCTTGCGCGATGGTGGGCACGCGCGCCTCGTGCCAGCCGATGCCGGTGTTGAGCATCGTCGCGCCAGCGGCTTCCACGCTCCTGGCTACCGAAACTATCTCCTCGGGGG
>DASUFW010000119.1:0-22645 GCA_036274335.1 Burkholderiales bacterium
CCATGCGGAAGCGCGCCTGCAGCATGACCGACAGGCGCCCGTACTCGGGCGTCGAGGGCGCCGCCACCATCCGCTCCACCACTTCCCGCTGCAGCATGAAGTGCAGATCGCGCAGACCGCCCGCCGCTGCCGAAATCCGGAACAGCAGCGGCGTGGAGATGTTGTAGGGCAGGTTGCCGACCACCCGCGCGCCTTGCGGGAGCGCCGCGAAATCGAAATCGAGCGCATCGGCCACGTGCACGGTGACGCCCTCGACGTGAAGCGCGGCGGCCAGGTCCCGGTCGATCTCGATCGCTTCGACGCGCGCGCCGCTCGCCGCGAGCGGCGCGGTCAGCACGCCCTCGCCGGGGCCGATCTCCAGGATGAACTCGCCCGGCGCCGGCGCGACGGCCGCGACGATGCGCCGCACGACGCCCGCGTCGTGCAGAAAGTGCTGGCCGAAGCGCTTACGCGGCCGGTGCGAGCTTGAGGGCAAGCCTGAGCGCCTCGAGCAGGCTGCCCGACTCGGCGCGCCCGCGGCCCGCGATGTCCAGCGCAGTGCCGTGATCGACCGAGGTACGTACAAACGGCAGACCCAGCGTCACATTGACGCCGCGGCCGAAGCTCGCGTACTTCAGCACCGGCAGCCCCTGGTCGTGGAACATGGCGAGCACGCAGTCCGCGGTCTTGACGCGTGCCGGCACGAACAGCGTATCGGCGGGAATCGGGCCGTCGACGCGCAGGCCGAGCGCCGCCGCTTCCCGGACTGCGGGCGCGATGATGTCGCGATCCTCGGTGCCGAGGTGTCCCGACTCGCCCGCGTGCGGATTGAGGCCGGCGACCAGGATGCGCGGGCGGCGGACGCGAAAGCGCTTTCGCAGGTCCGCGTCCAGCACGCGCAGCGTGGCGAGCAGCCCCTCGCGCGTGAGCGCCCCCGGCACTTGAGCGAGCGGCAGGTGGGTGGTGGCGAGCGCCACCCGCAGGCCGCCGCCCACCAGCATCATGACGACGTGCGGCACGCGCGCCCGCGCCGCCAGGTATTCGGTGTGGCCGGTGAAGGCGATACCGGCGTCGTTCAGCACGCCCTTGTGCACGGGCGCGGTGACCATCGCGTCGAACTCGCCCGACAGGCAGCCGTCGATCGCGCGGTCGAGCACCGCGAGCACGTAGCGCGCGTTGGCCGGATCCAGCCGGCCCGGATGGCTGGGCGCGGCGAGCGGCACGTGCGCCACGTGCCGGCAGCCCTTCAGCAGCCGCCGGTCGCCGACCACCACCAGCGTCGCGCCGCGGAAGCGGCGCGCGACGGCGCGGCACAGCTCCGGCCCGATGCCCGCGGGCTCGCCCGAGGTGAGCGCGATGACGCCCACGCTCAGCGATCGTCGAGCCGCAGCTCGACGTAGGTGCGGTCGCGCAGCTGGCGCAGCCACTCCTGGTAGGCTTCGTCGGACTTGCGCTCGCGCAGGCCCATGCGCGCCTGCTGGCGCCGGCGCTCCGGGCTGACGTCGGCGGCGCGGCGCGCCTCCACCCGGATCAGGTGGTAGCCGAACGGCGTGCGCACCGGCGGGCTGATCTCGCCCGGCTGGAGCGCGTTCATCGCGCGCTCGAATTCGGGCACGGTGTCCCCGGGATAGACCCAGCCGAGGTCGCCGCCGTTCGCGGCCGTGCCGTCCTCCGAGTTGAGCCGGGCGAGCTCCGCGAAATCCGCCCCCGCGAGGATGCGCTCGCGCAGCGCCAGCAGCCGAAGGCGCGCATCTTCCTCGGACACCACCTCGCTGGTCTTGAGGAGGATGTGGCGCGCGTGCGTCTGCACCACGGGCGCCGCCGCGCCCTGTCCGCGCCGGCCCAGGAGCTTCAGCACGTGGAATCCGGCAGGACTGCGCAGCACGCCGCTCACCTCGCCGGGCTTCATGCCCTGCAGCGCCTCCGAGAAGATCGGCGGCAGCCGCGCGGGCGCGCGCCAGCCCAGCCGCCCGCCCTGCAGGGCGTCGCCGGCGTCCGAGGAGCTGGCCGCCAGCTGGCCGAAGTCCGCGCCGGCCACCGCCTGCTCGTGCACGCGCTCGGCGCGCTCGCGCGCCTGCGCGATCTGCTCGGGGCGCGCCTGCTCGGGCACGCGCACCAGGATGTGCGCCGCGTCGTACTCGACCGCCTCCTGGGCGCTCGAGGCCTGCTGGTCGAGATACGCCTCGAGCTCGGCCTCGCTGACCTGCACGTGATCCTCGACCTCGCGCTCGCGCAGCCGGTTGAGGATCAGCTGCTGTCGCAGGTCGTCGCGGAACCGGTCGAACGCGATGCCGTCGCGCTCCAGCGCGATCTTGAAATCCGCGAGCGTCATGTTGTTGTTGTGCGCGACGCCCTGCACGGCGCGATCGAGCTGCTGGTCGTCCACGCGCACGCCCGTGGTCGCCGCAAGCTGCAGCTGCGCCCTGAGCAGCACCAGCTGCTCGAGCACCTGGCGCTCGAGCACCGCGCGCGGCGGCGCGGCGATCTTGCGCCGCTCGAGGTCGCGCTCGGCGCGCGTCACGCGCTCGTCCAGCTCGCCCAGCGTGATCACTTCCTTGTTGACCACGGCCACGATGCGATCGACGAGCACGGGCTCGCTGGCCGCCGCGGCGGGCAGCGCGGCCAGCGCGAGCAGCCATAGCGCGGCGAGGCGGGCCATTCAGCGGCCCTCCGCGCCCGGCGCGCCGACGCCGAGGCCCGGCGGCACCAGCGTCTGGTCCTTCGGATTGGTCACCGAGTAGCCCGGCACGTTGCGCCGGAACAGATTCACCACGTCGTTGGAGCCGAGCTGGCCGAAGCCGCTGAATTCGAGCTGAAAGAAGATTCCCTTGGACACCACGTCGGTCGCAGCCTGTACCCGCTGGTAGACGGCGCGGAACACCCAGCAGCCGCCGTTGTACTCGAACCCGCCCAGCGCCTCCAGCACCTGTTCGTCCTGCAGCGAGTAATTGTACCGCCCGACGCCGTACCAGCCGCGGCCGAGCGGCCACTGGGCCGAGAGGTCCACCTGGCGCAGGAGCACGTTGCGGTTGAAGCGATAGTCGAAATTGATGACCTTGGCGATCTCGGGCGAGTAGCGCACCTGCACGCCGTAGCGCTCCGAGCGGCCGGTGTTCGGGTTGTACTGGAAGGCCGCGTCCGCGAGCCAGGCCCGGCCGAACCGGCCGCCGGCGGCCGCCAGCCAGTCGGATTCGTTCGCGGTGCGCAGCTCCGAGTCGGCGGTCAGCCCGACCTGCTCGGCCTGGAAGTAGTAGCGCTGGCCGATCGTGGCGCGCAGCTGCTCTGCACCTTGCGCGTTCAGCAGGCGCGAGGTGATCGCCCAGGTGAGCTGGTTGGCGTCGCCGAAGCGATCGCCCCCCACGAACCGGTTCTCGGAAAAGAGCTGCGCGTAGTTGAAGTCGGCGAGGAAAGTGTCGAACAGCGGCAGCTGCGACTGGTTGCGGTACGGCGCGTACACGTAGAAGAGCCGCGGCTCGAGCGTCTGCCTCGCGCCCGCGCCGCCCCAGTCGCTCGCGCGCTCGAACACCAGGCCGCTGTCGAGGCTGAGCCACGGGACGGTGACGTCCTGCTGCGCGGGCTGCCCCGGGTTCGTGTGGTTGAGGTTGTAGCGGCCCTGGTGCGCGCCGAGCTTGGTCGTGAAGAAGTAGCCCGGCCCGATCAGGGGCGCCGCGAGCACCGGGTCGAGCGTCGTGCGGTCGCCGTCGACCAGCTCGGAGTGCGTAAAGCGCGTGTATTCCATCGGCAGGCGCCCGTCGAGGAAGCCGCCCATGTCGTTGCGCGCCGCGGAGAGCCTGATCTGCGGCACCCGATGGTAGGGCGGGATGATCGGCGCCAGCGGATCCTGCAGCGTCTGGAACCGCTGCACGCGCGCCTGCGCGGCGAGCGCCGTGCCCGACACGGTCTCCGCGTAGTCGAGGTAGGCGTCGCGCTGCAGGTTATGCGTCGAGATCTGGCGGATCTGGCTGTGCAGGTCGATCAGGTAGGTGTCGTCCGACACATGGTTCACGTCGAGCCGGCCCACCACCGTCGGCGCGAAGCGCTGCTCGTGCTGGATCGAGTAGCCCGTGCGCGACACCCCGAGCTGCTTGTCGTCCGGCAGGTATTCCACGCGCGCCTGGCCCACGTACCGGTGCCCGAGGTAGCGGTACTCCGCCTTGAGCTGCTCGCCCCGCTTGGTCATGTAGGTCGGGATGAGCGTCGCGTCCTGCTCGGGGGCGAGGTTGAGGTAGATCGGGACCGAGACTTCCCCCCCGCGCTGCGAGCTCTGCGAGATGGTCGGCGCCAGCACGCCGCTGCGCCGGCGGTTGTTGAGCGGGAAGGTGAGGTAAGGCGAGCCCAGGATCGGCGCGCCGAGGAACCTCAGGCGCGCGCCGTGCGCCGTCCCCTGGTCGTCCTGGAAGTCGAGGTCGAGCTCGCTCGCCTCCAGCCGCCAGTCGTCGTGGCCGGGTTCGCAGGTCGTGAAGTACGCGTCGCTCAGCCGGTAGCTGTCGCGGCTCAGGAACTCGACGCGCTTGGCAGCGCCGCGCGCGGTGAGGCGCCGGCGCATCAGGAACTGGGGCTCCTCGAGCGACCCGGTATGCGTCGCCGTGTCGTAGCGCAGGCTCGGCCCGCTGAAGAAGTCGTCGCCCCGCTGGATGCGCACGCCGCCGCGCGCCTCCAGCCGGCCGAACTCGCGGTTGAAGCGCAGGAAATCCGCGAGCACCGAGAACTCGCCCTGGCGGAATTCCACGCTGCCGGTGGCCGTGACCTCCAGCCCCGAGATGCCCTCGATGCTCTGTGCGTCGATGGTGGCGGGCTCGCCCGGCTCCGGCGTCTGCGCGAGCGCCGCGGCACTCAGCATCAGCACGACGCAGCCGGCGACTCTTCGGGCCAGCTCGCGCGCTGGAAATTGCTGCATGTACGGGAATGTAGGCCGGGTTTTGCAGGTAAAATCGCACAATTCGGCGCGAGGCGCAACGCAACCCGTGGACCCAAGGCTCGCTCGCCTGACGCGCTGGATCGCCGGGCCGCTCGACGGCGCCCCGTGCACGCTGGCCCCGGCCTCGGCCGACGCCAGCTTCCGACGGTACTTCCGCGCCACACTCGGGGACGGGCGCAGCTTCATCGCCATGGACGCGCCGCCCGAGCACGAAGACTGCCGCCCCTTCGTGCACGTCGCCGCGCTGCTGCGCGGCGCCGGCGTCCATGCCCCCGAAGTCGTCGCTCAGGACCTCGAGCAGGGCTTCCTGCTCCTGGGCGACCTCGGCACGGTCACCTACCTGGATGCCCTTACCGGAGAAAACGCCGCCGAATTGATGCGCGATGCCATTGCCGCGCTGGTCAAGTGGCAGCTCGCCACCCGCCCCGGCGAGCTGCCTCCCTACGACGAAGCGCTGCTGCGGCGCGAGCTGGGCCTGTTTCCGGAATGGTATGTGGGCCGGCACCTCGGCCGCTCGTTCGACGCGGCGCAGGCGGCCGCCTGGGACGCGCTGTGCGAGGCGCTGGTGCGCAGCGCCCTCGCGCAGCCCGCGGTCTACGTCCACCGCGACTACATGCCGCGCAACCTGATGGTCTGCGATCCCAATCCCGGCGTGCTCGACTTCCAGGACGCGGTGACCGGCCCCATCACCTACGACATCGCCTCGCTGACGCGCGACGCCTTCCTGAGCTGGGAGGAGGAGCGCGTCCTCGACTGGGCGGCGCGCTACTGGGAGGCGGCCAGGCGCGCGCGGCTGCCGGTGGAAGCCGATTTCGCCGAGTTCTGGCGCGCGATGGAGTGGATGGGCCTGCAGCGCCACCTCAAGGTTCTCGGCATCTTCGCGCGCCTGAGCCACCGCGACGGCAAGGCGCGCTACGTGGCGGACACGCCGCGCTTCGTCGGCTACGCGCGCGCCGCCGCGCGCCGCTACGCCGCGCTCGCACCGCTCGCGCGGCTGCTGGACGAGCTCGAGCGATGAAGGCCATGATTCTCGCCGCCGGCCGCGGCGAGCGCCTGCGGCCGCTCACCGCGCAGCTGCCCAAGGCGCTGGTGGCGGTCGCCGGCCGGCCGCTGATCGCCTGGCAGCTGGAGCGCCTCGCGCGCGCCGGGTTCCACGAAGTGGTCATCAACGTGTCCTGGCTCGGCGAGGCGATCGTCGAGCGCCTCGGCGACGGCGCCGCGTTCGGCCTCGCCATCGCCTACTCGCGCGAAGCCGAGCCGCTCGAGTCCGCGGGCGGGATTGCCCAGGCGCGCCGCCTGCTCGGCGAAGCGCCGTTCGCGCTCGTCAACGCCGACATCTGGTGCGACTACGACCTCGGCCGACTGCGCGGGCGGCGGCTCGGGCGCGACCTCGCCCACCTCGTCCTCACCCCCAATCCGGCGCACCATCCCGCGGGCGACTTCTCGCTCGACGGCGACCGCGCCGGGAACGCGGCCGCGCCGCGCTACACTTACACGGGCATCTCGCTCATCGACCCGGCGCTCGTCGCCCCGGTGGCCTCCGGCGCCAAGGCGCCGCTTGCGCCGCTCCTGCGCGCGGCCGCCGACGCGGGCCGGTTGTCGGGCGAGCTGCATGCGGGGCTGTGGCGCGACGCGGGAACCGCCGAGCGCCTCGCCGAGCTCGAGACCCTGGTGGCGGAAGGCGGCAGACGGACATTGCAGACATGAACGCAGGCGACCTGGAAAGCGGCGCGGCCGCGTACGCGACGCGCCGTGCGCGCCTCGCGGCGGCAGTGGGCGGCGGCGTCGCCGTCGTGCCCACCGCGCCGGAGCGCGCGCGCAACCGGGACACGCACTATCCGTACCGCTACGACAGCTACTTCTACTACCTGACGGGATTCGCGGAGCCCGAGTCGGTGCTGGTGCTCGCGGGCGGCGAGGCGCCGCGCGCGATCCTCTTCTGCCGCGAACGCAATGTCGAGCGCGAGATCTGGGACGGCTTCCGCCACGGCCCCGGCGGCGCGCGCGAGCGCTTCGGCTTCGACGAGGCCTACCCGATCGACGAGCTCGACGCGCGCCTGCCGGCGCTGCTCGCCGACCGGCCGGCGCTCTGGTACCCGGTCGGCGCCGACGGCGAATGGGACGCGCGCGTCATGCGCTGGCTGAACGCGGTGCGCACGCAGGCGCGTGCCGGCGTGGCGGCGCCTGCCGAGCTGCACGACGTGCGCGCGCCGCTCGACGACATGCGCCTCGTCAAGGACGCGGCGGAGCTCGCGCTCATGCGCCGCGCGGGCGAGATCGCGGGAGGCGCGCACCGGCGCGCCATGCTCGCGGCGCGCCCGGGCGTGAACGAGTACGAGGTCGAGGCCGAGCTCCTGTACGAGTTCCGGCGGCGCGGCGCGCAGTTCCCCGCGTACTGGCCCATCGTCGCGGGCGGCGCGAACGCCTGCGTGCTCCACTACGTGCAGAACGACGCGCCGCTCGCCGACGGCGCGCTCCTGCTGATCGACGCCGGCTGCGAGCTGCACGGCTACGCCTCGGACATCACGCGCAGCTTCCCGGTCAACGGGCGCTACAGCGGCGCGCAGCGCGCCGTGTACGACGTCGTGCTGGCCGCGCAGCACGCCGCCATGGCGCGGGTGCGGGCCGGCGCCGCGTGGAACGAGCCGCACGACGCGGCGGTGCGCGTGCTCGCGCAGGGCATGATCGACCTGAAGCTGCTCGCCGGCACCCTCGACGGGGTGCTGGAGCAGGAGGCCTACAAGCGCTTCTACATGCATCGCACCGGCCACTGGCTCGGACTCGACGTGCACGACGCGGGTGAATACAAGCGCGCCGGCGCCTGGCGCCTGCTCGAGCCGGGCATGGTCCTCACCGTCGAGCCGGGGCTGTACGTGCGCGCGGCCGACGACGTGCCGCCGGCGCTTCGCGACATCGGCGTGCGAATCGAGGACGACGTCGTCGTCACCGCGGGCGACTGCGAGGTGCTGACCGCGGCGGCGCCCAAGGCGATCGACGAGATCGAGGCGCTGATCCGTGACGGGCGCCGCTGACGTCCTCGTCCTCGGCGCCGGCCCGGTCGGCTGCACCTTCGCGCGCGCGCTGCGCGGATCCCGGCACGCGGTGCGCCTGGTCGATCCGCATCCCGCGCCGCCGGCGGGGTTCCGGCCGATCGCCCTTTCGCACGCGAGCCGGCTGATCCTCGAGCGGATCGGCGCCTGGGGTACGTTCCCGGCGACGCCGATCGCGGCGGTCCACGTCTCGCAGCGGGGCGCCTTCGGCCGCACGCGCCTCGAAGCCGGCGAAGCCTCGGTGCCGGCGCTCGGCTACGTCGCGTCCTACGCCGACGTGGTCGCGGCGCTGCGCGCCTCTGTCTCGATAGAGCAGGACGAACCGCAAACGCCGGTGTCCTGCACCGTGCACGCGGAGGGCGCCGACGCGGGTGCGCGCGAGCGCGGCTACGCACACGAGGCGCTCGTCGCCCGCGTCTCGTCCGATCCCGGCGCGGGCTCGACCGCCTACGAGCGCTTCACCGACGACGGGCCGCTCGCGCTGCTGCCGCTGGGCGCCGACTGGGCGGTCATCTGGGCGCAGCCCGCGGGCCAGGTCGCGGCGCGGCTCGACGGGACCCCCGCGGCGTTCATCGAGTCGCTGCAGCGCGCTTTCGGGGACCGGGCCGGCCGCTTCACGGCGGTGCACGAGCGCACGCGCGCGCCGCTCGCGCTGCGCGTGCGCCGCTCGCGCGTCGAGCCCGGCGCGGTGTATATCGGCAACGCCGCCCAGACGCTGCACCCGGTGGCGGGCCAGGGGCTCAACCTCGGCCTGCGCGACGCCTGGGACCTGGCGCAGCTCTTGCATGACGCCGAGGATCCGGGCGAAGCCGCCGTCCTGCGCCGGTTCGCGATGCTGCGCCGCGCCGACGCGCTCGCGACGATCGGCGTGACCGAAGTACTGGCGCGCGGCTTCGCGGGCCGCAGCCCGCTCGCCCGCGCTTTGCGCGGCGCGGCGCTCACCGGCCTGGACCTCGTTCCGCCGGCGCGGCGTTTCTTTGCGCGTCGCATGATCTTCGGCCCTTCCGCGCTTCCCTGAACCTTTGTAGAATTCCCGTCCCTTTCGCGTTTCTTCGTCCGGCCTCTTGATGCAAATCGGCGCGCACGTGCTGCGCAATGCGTTGTTCGTCGCTCCGATGGCGGGCGTCACCGACCGGCCGTTCCGCATCCTGGCGCGCCGCTTCGGCGCCGGCCTCGCGGTCTCCGAGATGCTGTCCTCGCGCCCCGAGCTGCGCGAGTCGCGCAAGTCGCGGCTGCGCCGCGACCATGCCGGCGAGCCGGGGCCGGTCTCGGTGCAGATCGCGGGCGCCGATCCCGCGATGATGGCCGAGGCCGCCCGCGACAACGTCGCCCTGGGCGCGCAGATCATCGACATCAACATGGGCTGCCCGGCGAAGAAGGTGTGCAATGCCTACGCCGGCTCGGCGCTGCTGGAGAACGAGCCGCTGGTGGCGCGCATCCTGGCGGCGGTGGTCGCCGCCGTGGAGGTGCCGGTCACGCTCAAGATCCGCACCGGCCCCGCCCCCGACCGGCGCAACGCCGTGCGCATCGCGCGCATCGCCGAAGCGAGCGGCGTGCGACTGCTCGCCGTTCACGGACGCACCCGCGCCTGCGGCTTCGGCGGGCACGCCGAGTACGACACCATCGCCGAAGTGAAGTCCCGCGTGTCGATCCCGGTCATCGCCAACGGCGACATCGAGACGCCGCAGGAAGCGCGCGAGGTCCTGGCGCGCACCGGGGCGGACGGGCTGATGATCGGGCGCGGCGCTTTCGGCCGGCCGTGGCTGTTCCGCGAGATCGCGCATTACCTGGCCGCCGGCGAGGCGCTGGCGCCGCCCTCCGTCGCGGAAGTGCGCGCCGTGGTCGCCGAGCACCTCGAGGGGCTGTATGCCCTGTACGGCGAGGCGCAGGGACTGCGCGTGGCGCGCAAGCACCTCGGCTGGTACGCGCGCCGGCTTCCCGGCGGCGAGGCGTTCCGCCAGCGCGTGGTGAGGCTCGAGGAGGTCGCGGGCCAGCGCGCCGCCGTCAACGACTACTTCGCGAGGCTCGCCGCATGACGCGCAAGAGCGAGCTGGGCGAGGCCGTGAAGCGCTCGCTGGAGCGCTACTTCAAGGACATGGACGGCGAGCGGCCGACCGCCATCTACGACATGGTGCTCCGCAACGTCGAGAAGCCGATGATCGAGCTGGTGCTCGGCCGCGCCGCGGGCAACCAGACCCATGCCGCCGCCATGCTCGGCATCGACCGCAACACGCTGCGAAAAAAAATGCAGCAGCTGCGCATCAAAGGGTGAGCAAGGTCCAGCGGGCGCTGGTCAGCGTCTCCGACAAGTCGGGCCTGGCCGAGTTCGCACGCGGGCTCGCGGCGCTCGGCGTGCAGATCCTGTCCACCGGCGGCACGGCGAAGCTCCTCGAGAAGGAAGGCATCCCGGTCACCGAGGTCTCGGCGCACACGGGTTTTCCCGAGATGCTCGACGGGCGCGTGAAGACGCTGCACCCGAAGGTCCACGGCGGAATCCTCTTTCGACGCGACTCGGCCGAGCATCGCGCCGCGGTCGAAGCCGCCGGCATCGCCCCCATCGACCTCGTGGTCGTCAACCTGTATCCGTTCCAGGCCACGGTGGCCGACCCCGACGCGCGGCTCGAGGACGCCATCGAGAACATCGACATCGGCGGCCCGGCCATGCTGCGCTCGGCGGCCAAGAACCACGCCGGCGTGGCGGTCGTGGTGGACCCCGCCGATTACGCGAAGGTGCTGGAGGAGCTGCGCGAGCGCGGCGAGGTCGCGCCGGCCACGCGCTTCGCCCTCGCCACCAAGGCCTTCGCCCACACCGCGGCCTACGACGGCGCGATCGCGAGCTACCTCAGCTCGCTCGAGGCCGACGGCACGCGGCGCGCCTATCCGGAGGTGCTGAGCCTGCAGCTCCAGAAGCTCCAGGACATGCGCTACGGCGAGAATCCGCACCAGAGCGCGGCCTTCTACCGCGACGCCAGCCCCGTGCTGGGCGGTATCGCGCGCGCGCACCAGGTGCAGGGCAAGGCGCTCTCCTACAACAACGTGGCCGACGCCGACGCCGCCTGGGAGTGCGTGAAGAGCTTCAGCGACCCGGCCTGCGTGATCGTCAAGCACGCCAACCCGTGCGGCGTCGCGCTCGGCAGGACGCCGCGGGATGCCTACCGCAAGGCCTTCAGGACCGATCCGACCTCCGCCTTCGGCGGCATCCTCGCCTTCAACCGCACGCTGGATGCCGCGGCCGCGAAGGCGATCGGCGCTCAGTTCGCCGAGGTGATCATCGCCCCGCGCCTGGACGCGGGCGCGCGCGCCGAGTTCGCGAAGCGCCAGAACCTGCGCGTGCTCGAAGTGGCGCTCGCGCATGAAGCGAACGCGCTGGACCTGAAGCGCGTGGGCGGCGGCGTGCTGGTGCAGAGCCCGGACGCGCGGCGCCTCGAGCCGGGCGAGCTGAGGGTCGTGACGAAGAAGAAGCCGGGCAAGGCGCAGCTCGCCGACCTGCTCTTCGCGTGGCGCGTCGCCAAGTTCGTGAAGTCCAACGCCATCGTGTTCGCGAAGGGCGGCATGAC
The DNA here is from genome assembly GCA_036274335.1 of Burkholderiales bacterium. GTDB lineage: Bacteria > Pseudomonadota > Gammaproteobacteria > Burkholderiales > SG8-39 > JAABQT01. The sequence continues at coordinate 11,505 of DASUFW010000119.1, forward strand.
GCTCGGCGTGGGCGCCGGGCAGATGAGCCGCATCGACAGCGCGCGCATCGCGGCGCTCAAGGCAAGATCCGCGAAGCTGACCCTCCAGGGCTCGGTGGCCGCCTCCGACGCGTTCTTCCCGTTCCGCGACGGCCTGGACGCCATCGTCAAGGCGGGCGCGGTCGCCGTCATCCAGCCCGGCGGCAGCGTGCGCGACGACGAGGTGATCGCCGCCGCCGACCAGCACGGGATCGCGATGGTCTTCACGGGCGTTCGCCACTTCCGGCATTGACGTGAAGCTTCTCGTCATCGGCTCAGGCGGCAGGGAGCACGCGATCGCCTGGCGGCTCGCGCAGAGCCCGCGCGTGCAGAAGGTGTTCGTCGCACCGGGCAACGGCGGCACCGCCCGCGAGAACGGGCTCGAGAACGTCGAGGTGTCGGGCAACGACGCGCTGGTCGCGTTCGCGAGGAAGGAAAGCATCTACCTCACGGTGGTGGGACCCGAGGCGCCGCTCGCCGAAGGCGTGGTGGACGTGTTCCGCGAAGCGGGGCTGCGCATCTTCGGTCCGACGCGCGCCGCCGCGCAGCTCGAAGCCTCCAAGGACTTCGCCAAGCAGTTCATGGTCCGCCACGGCATCCCCACCGCCAAACACGCGACGTTCACCGACCCGGCGCAGGCGAAGGCCTATGTCGACCAGGAAGGCGCCCCGATCGTCGTCAAGGCCGACGGGCTCGCCTCCGGCAAGGGCGTGGTGGTGGCGGCGACGGCGGCCGAGGCGCACCAGGCGATCGACCGGCTGGGCGGCAAGCTGGTCATCGAGGAGTGCCTGCAGGGCGAGGAGGCGAGCTTCATCGTCCTGGCCGACGGCGTGCACGCGCTCGCGCTCGCCACCAGCCAGGACCACAAGCGCCTGCGGGACGGCGATGCCGGCCCGAACACGGGCGGCATGGGCGCCTACTCGCCGGCGCCGGTGGTGACGCCGCAGGTGCACGCGCGCGTGATGCGCGAGATCATCCAGCCCGCGATCGCCGGCATGGCGAAGGACGGCACGCCGTACACCGGGTTCCTCTACGCGGGCCTGATGATCGACGCCGCCGGCAAGGCGAAGACGCTGGAGTTCAACTGCCGGCTCGGCGATCCGGAAACGCAGCCCATCCTGCTGCGCCTCAAGTCCGACCTGCTCGGCCTGCTCGACGCCGCGGTGGACGGCAAGCTCGGCCAGGCGGAAGCACAATGGGACCGGCGCGCCGCGCTCGGCGTGGTGCTCGCGGCGCGCGGCTATCCCGAGGAGCCGCGCAAGGGCGACCGCATCGAGGGCGTGCCCGCGGCCACGCCCGAGTGCCGGGTGTTCCACGCCGGCACGCGCCTGGACGGCGCGGACCTCGTCACGAACGGCGGCCGCGTGCTGTGCGTGACCGCGCTCGGCGACAACCTGCGCGCCGCGCGCAGCCGCGCCTACGACGCCGTCGAGCGCATCCGCTTCGACGGCATGCAGTACCGCAAAGACATTGGCCATCGCGCCCTGAAGAAGTGAACCTCGCCGCCGTCCACGACTACTTCCGCGGCCTGCAGGCCGCGATCGTGTCCGGGCTCGAGACGCTGGACGGGGGACGGTTCCGCGCGGACGCCTGGACGCGCGAGGAAGGCGGCGGCGGCGAAGCGCGCGTGCTCGAGGGCGGCGCGCTCTTCGAGCGCGCCGGCGTCAACTTCTCGCGCGTGCAGGGCGCGAGCCTGCCGCCGTCGGCCACGGCGGCGCGCCCGCAGCTCGCCGGGCGCGGCTTCGAGGCGATGGGCGTGTCGCTCGTGCTCCACCCGAGGAATCCCTACTGCCCGACCGTGCACATGAACGTGCGCTGCTTCGCCGCAGGCGACGCGTGGTGGTTCGGCGGCGGCATGGACCTCACGCCCTACTACGGGTTCGAGGAGGACGCGCGCCACTTCCACGCCACCTGCAAGGCGGCGGTCGGTGCGCACTATCCGAAGTTCAAGCGCTGGTGCGACGAGTACTTCCACCTGAAGCACCGCGGCGAGGCGCGCGGCATCGGCGGCATCTTCTTCGACGACCTGAACGAGCCGGATTTCGAGGCCTGCTTCGCGCTGGTGCGCGCGGTCGGCGACCGCTTCCTCACCGCCTACGCGCCGATCGTCGAGCGGCGTCGCGCCCTGCCCTACGGCGAGCGCGAGCGCGAGTTCCAGGCCTACCGGCGCGGGCGCTACGTGGAGTTCAACCTGGTCTACGACCGGGGCACGCTGTTCGGCCTGCAGTCGGGCGGGCGCACCGAGGCGATCCTGATGTCGCTCCCGCCGCGCGTCGCCTGGGGCTACGACTGGCGGCCCGAGCCGGGCTCGCCGGAGGCGCGCCTGTACAGCGATTTCCTCAAGCCGCGCGACTGGGCCTGATCAGGCGAGCTCCGCCGCGCGCCGGTAGTGCGGCTGCGCTTCGGCGGATCTCTCCAGGCGGTCGAGCAGCCGCGCGAGGTCGAGGTGCGTGGCGCGCGATTCCTCGAACGACAGGCTCGCCTCGAAGTAGCTCTGCGCCTTGCCCCACAGCTCGGCGGCCGTGCACAGCCGCCCGAGCGCGGCGAGCAGCTGCGCGTCGCCCTCGTGCTCGAGGAGCCAGCGCTCGGCGCGCTCGATGCGCGTGCGCGCCTCGGCCGCGCGCGCGGTGGACTCCAGCGCCGGCAGCTCGCCGTACAGCGCGGCGAGCGGGGACGACCAGTCCGCGGCGAGCGCCTGCTCGAGGGCCTCGCGCGCGAGCGACGCGAGCCCGAGCGGCTGCGCCTGGCGCGCCGCCGCGGCGGCGATGCGGGCGATCGCGCGCTCGCGCGCGGGGATCGCGCGCCAGCGCTCCTCGAACGCGCCGCGGTCGGCGGCGGCCTGCGCGAGCAGCTCGACGTGCGCCTGCACGCGATACTCCTCGGCCACCCCGGCCGCGATGGCGTCGCGCTTGGCGAGCTGCGCCGTGATGCGCAGCACTTCCTCCCAGTGGCGAAGCCCGCGCTCGGCGCGCAGCAGCAGCCGCAGCGCGGCGATCTGCCGGGCGCCCGACCCCTGCAGGTCCACCAGCGCGTCGCGCGCCGCACCGTAGTCGCGCTCGCCGAGCGACATCACGGCGCGCGAGAGCTGCGCCGCGTTGCGCAGCCCGCCCTGCTGGGCGCGCTCCATCCACCGCTCGCGCCGCTCGGGCACGCCCAGCTCGTGCGCCGAGCGCGCGGCGACCACCGCGGCGAGCCCGGGCGCCGCGCCGCCCTCGTAGGCGCGCGACGCCTCCTTCTCCGCCCGCGCGTAGCGCCCCTCGAGCCAGGCCTGCACCGCCGCGGCGAGCGCCGCCTGCGCCTTCTCGCGATGGCGCCGGGCACGGTAGGCGCGCACATAGGAGGGCACCCCCAGGGTGTGTCGCGCGAGGCGCACCACCACGTAGCCGGCTGCGAAGGCAACCAGCGACAGCACCGCATAGAGCAGGAGCGACGTTTCCACGCGCCAGTCGCCCCAGGCGAAGCGCACGTAGCCCTGGTCGAGCCGCGAGAGCACGGCCACGGCCACCGCCGCGGCAAACACCGCCAGCAGCCAGAAGAGCGACCTCATCCCGAGGCGCGCTCGCGCTGCGCCTTGAACGCGCGCACCGCCTCGAGGCTGTCGGAGATGGACAGCGGCTCGAGCCGCAGCGGCGTCTGCGCGAGCGCCTTCAGCGCGTCGAGCGCTTCGCGCGTCGCGGGCGCGTCGCGCTCGTAGTAGCGCGCGAGCCACTCCTGCGCGACTTTCAGGTCCTGCGCGAAGGCCGCCGGGTGCCGCGACACGAGCTCGAGCCTCGCGTTGAGCAGCCGCAGGCGCAGGTTCTCCCGCAGGTAGTAGGCCTCCGGCGCGGGCAGCAGCGGCGGCTCGGGCGCCTCCACGCGCCGCACGACCACGAGGTCCTTCAGGTCCCGCCACAGGCCGCTGCCGAAGCGCTTGAGGGCGTCTCCCGCCCCGCCCGCCGCCGGCGGCGGCGGTGCGGGCGGCGCGGGCTTCACGTCGCCGCCGAGCGGCAGCGCGTCGATCGAGCCGATGACCGTGTCCAGGCGCCGGCTCATGCCGGCGAGGTCGGCGGTCGGCAGCGACTTGAGCCGCTCGATGTCCCGTGCGATCGCCCGGCGCACCGCCTGGAACTGCGGCCGGTCGGCGCGCGCGAGCCGCGCTTCCGCCAGCTGCAGCGCGATCAGCGCCGCCTTGACGTTGCCGGTGAGCTGCAGCTGCTGGTCGGCAATCGCGAGCACCTGCTCAATCTCCGCGATCTGCCATTCGTCGCGGTTGCGCGACAGCTCCTGGTAGAGCGTCTCCAGCGTGGTCTGCTGGCTTTGCGTGTCGGCGAGGCGCCCGTCCAGCACGGCCAGCTTCGCCTGCAGGTCGCGCACGGTGTCCTGCGAGGCGCGTGCCGCCGCGCGGGCCTCGCGCGCTTCGTCCTGCATCGCGCCCAGGCGGCGCTCGAGCGACGCTTCCGCCGCGCCCGCGCGCAGCCGCGCGTCGTACCAGACCCAGCCGGACGCGCCGAGCGCCGCGGCGAGGAGCAGCACCTGCAGCAGCCGCCAGGCGAGGCCCGGCGCGCCCGGCGCCGCCGGCGGCTCGGGCGCCACGGCGGGCTCGACCGGCGGATCGCTGCGGGGCTTCGGTTCGCTCGTGTCCATGCGGGGGTTTTACTTCGCGCCGCCGAAGTATGCAACCAGCCGCGCCAGCACCTGATCGTCGCCGGGTCCCGCGATCACCGGCGGCCGCAGGCCGAGTGCGCGCGCCGCTTGCGCCACGCGCTCGTGCGGCACGAACAGCACCGCGTCCTGCAGCCGCACCGAGCCGAGCTGCACGACGAGGTTTTCGAGCGCCTCGGACGAGTTGACGCAGATCGCGTCGAAGCGCCCGCCCGGCGCCGGCGACCGGGGCGGCGCGCGGCGGTAGCACTCGGCGAACTCGACCAGCGCGCCGCGCGCCGCGAGCGTGCGCGCGAGCAGCCCGCGCCCGCCCTCTCCCCGCACGATGAGCGCGCGTTTGCCCTCGAGCCGCTGGAGGTCGGCGAGCGCGAGCAGCGCTTCGCTGTCCGCGCCGTCGCGCGGGGCGGTCGCCCCGCGCACGCCCGCGGCCTCCAGCGCGCGGCGCGTTCCCTCGCCGACGGCGTAGGCGCGCAGGCCCGCCGGCCACGCCTCCGGGCGCAACGCGCTCGCCCGGCGAACGGCGGTGGGACTGACGAAGAAGACGAAGTCGTAGGTTTCCAGCCGCGCCAGCCGCTCGCGCGCGGCCGCCGGATCGGCCGGCGCGAGGATCTCGAGGGCGGGAAACAGGACCGCGTCGCCCCCCTGGGCCGCGATGGCCGCGGCGAGCGGCTGTGCGAGCTCCCGGGGGCGCGTGACGAGGATGCGCTTGCCCGCGAGCCCCATCGTCAGGCGAGCGCCGCGAGAATCCCGTCGGCGCCCCGCTCGCGCAGGAGGCCGGCGGCGCGCTCGCCGAGCGCTTCCGGCGCGGACGACGGACCTTCGCAGTCCGCGCGCGCCGCCCGTGCGCCGTCGGGCGAGGCGACGAGCGCGCGCAGGCGCAGGGCGGACCCGCGGGCCTCCGCGTACGCACCGAGCGGCACCGTGCAACTGCCGCCCAGTGCGAGGCTCACGGCGCGCTCGGCGCGCACGCACGCCGCCGTGTCGGCATGCTCGAGGGGCGCCACGCGCGCGAGCACGTCCGCGCGGGCGGACAGGCATTCGATGCCGAGCGCCGCCTGTCCCGGCGCCGGCAGGCTTTCCTCGACCGGCAGCCGCGCGCGGATGCGCGAGGCGAGCCCGAGGCGCGCCAGCCCCGCGGCCGCGAGCACGATGGCGTCGTACTCGCCGCGCTCGAGCTTGGCGAGTCGCGTCTCCACGTTGCCGCGCAGCGTGGCGATCTCCAGGTCGGGCCGCGCCGCCGCGATCTGCGCGGCGCGCCGCAGGCTCGAGGTGCCCAGGCGGGCGCCGCGCGGCAGCTCGGCGATCGAGGCATAGCGCCCGGAGACGAGCGCGTCGCGCGGGTCCTCGCGCTCGAGGATCGCCGCGAGGCGAAAGCCCTCGGGCAGCGCCGCGGGGACGTCCTTCATCGAGTGCACCGCGAGGTCGGCGCGGCCGTCGGCGAGCGCCTGCTCGAGCTCCTTCACGAACAAGCCCTTGCCGCCCACCTTGTCCAGGCGCACTTCCAGCAGCTCGTCGCCGCGCGTGGACAGGGCGAGCAGCGCCACTTCGAGCCCCGCATGCAGGGCTTCGAGCCGCCCCTTCACGTGCTCGGCCTGCCACAGCGCCAGGCGGCTGCGGCGCGTGGCGATCGTCAGCCGCCCGGCCACGCTAGCCCTCCTTCACGAGCGCGCGCACCTCGGACCATTGCCGGCGGCTCACCGGCAGGCGCTCGGGCACGCCGTCCAGCACCACGTTCCAGTGGGCCTCGTCGCCCTCGCCGGCGGCGCGCTCGAAGCCGCGCACCGCGGCGCGCGCCACCAGGCAGTTGCGGTGCACGCGCACGAAGGTCTCGGCGAATTCCCGCTCCAGCTGGACCAGCGGCTCCTCGATCAGGTGCTCGGCGGCGCGCGTGCGCAGCGTCACGTACTTCATCTCCGCGCGCAGGAAGACGATGTCGCGCACCGGCACCATCACGATGCGGTGCCGCTCGGTGATCGAGAGGTACTCGCGCGCCCGCGGCGAGGCCCGCGCCAGGCGCTCCGGGCCCGGCGGGCCGCTGGCGCGCGCCTTGCGGAGCGCCGCCGCGAGCCGCTCGGCGCGCACGGGCTTCAGAAGGTAGTCGAGCGCGTTCAGCTCGAAGGCCTCGACGGCGTGGCGGTCGTGCGCCGTGACGAAGATGACCGCGGGCGAGGCCTCCAGCCCCGACAGGTGGCGCGCCACCTCGAGCCCGTGCAGGCCGGGCATCTCGATGTCGAGCAGCAGCACCTGCGCGCCGCTCGCCGGCAGCCGCTCGATCGCCTCCAGCCCGGTGGCGGCCTCGCCCGCCACCTCGGCGGGCAGCTCGGCGGCCAGGTCCTGCAGCAGCTCCTTCAGGCGCTCGCGCGCCGGCGTCTCGTCGTCGGCGATGAAGATGCGCAGGGGACCCTCAGCCATGGGCGGTACGGTACGGCATTTCCATCTCCACGATGTAGCGGCCGTCGGCAATGCGCACCTGGATGGCGGCCTCCGCGTCGAAGAACAGCTGCAGCCGCTCGCGGATGTTCTCCAGCGCCATGCGGTTGCCCTGCCGGTGCGCATGCTCCTCGATGTAGGGGTTCTCCACGCGCGCGTGCACGCGCGCCCCGCGCCGCTGGATGCGCACCAGCACGCGCCCTTCCCCGGCGCCGGGCTCGACGCCGTGGTAGACGGCGTTCTCGAGAAGCGGCTGCAGCACCATCGGCGGCATCAGCGCGTCCATCGGCGCGGCATCGAGCTCCCAGGTGATCGACAGGCGCGGCCCGAGCCGCAGCGATTCCAGCGCCGCGTAGCGCTCGAGCAGCGCGATCTCGTCGGCCAGCGGCACGAAGCTGCGGTTGTCCTGCATCAGCACCCGGAACAGGTCCGCCAGGTCCTCGAGCGCCCGCTCGGCGCGCCGGGGGTCGCGGCGGATCAGCGACAGCACGGCGTTCAGGCTGTTGAAGAGGAAGTGCGGGCGGATGCGCGCCTGCAGCGCCTGCAGGCGCGCTTCGGCGAGCGCCGGGGAGTAGGCGCGCTCGCGCAGCCGCAGGTAGGCGAGCAGCAGCAGCGCCGCGAACGCGGCGAGCGCCAGCGTGCGCGCGAGCCCCGCGCCGACCTCGCCGCCCAGCACCTCGTGCAGCACGCCGGCGACCGCGAGCGCCAGCGCGACCACGGCCGCCGCGCCCGCGGCATAGCGCAGCCGGGCGAGGACCGGCGACAGCGCGTACAGCAGCGTCAGCGTGATCGCGAGCGCCGGCTCGAGCATCGCGGCCGCGACCATGAAGCGCTCGAGCGCCGGCTCCCATCCGGGCGCCGCCGCGAGCACCGTGGCGAAGGCGAGCGCGTTGACGCCAATGAGGATGCGGGCCACCACCCCCAGGTTGCGGAAGTCGGGCAGGGCATGGCTCTCGAAGTTTTGCTTTATACTCATTGGCATACGCGGTGCGCCGCGCTCTTTCCAGTATGCCCCATGGCCCCTCCCCGCTCCAAGCGGCCGGCGCGCGCTAAGCCCGCCGGAGGCGCCCCGACGGCGCCCTGGTCGGCGCGCTTCGCGGAGCCGGTGAGCGAGCTCGTGCAGCGCTTCACGGCCTCGGTGGCGTTCGACCGGCGGCTGGCCGCCTGCGACATCCAGGCGTCCCTCGCGCACGCGCGCATGCTCGCGGCCTGCCGCGTGCTCTCGCGCCAGGACCTCGCCGACATCGAGCGCGGCATGGCGCAGGTGCGCGAGGAGATCGAGGCCGGCCGCTTCGAGTGGTCGCTCGAGGCCGAAGACGTGCACACCCACATCGAGCGGCGCCTGATCGCCCTGGTCGGCGAGGCGGGCAAGCGCCTGCACACCGCGCGCTCGCGCAACGACCAGGTGGCGACCGACGTGCGGCTGTGGCTGCGCGGCGAGATCGACGCCCTCGACGAGCGCTTCCAGGCGCTGCAGGACGCCTTGCTCGGTCAGGCCGAGCGGCACGCCGCCCTGGTGATGCCGGGGTTCACGCACCTGCAGGTCGCGCAGCCGGTGACCTTCGGCCATCACCTGATGGCCTATTACGAGATGCTGGCGCGCGACCGGGCGCGCCTGGCGGAGTGCCGCGCGCGCGTGAACCGGCTGCCGCTCGGCTCGGCGGCGCTCGCCGGCACCACCTTCCCCATCGACCGCGAGCGCGTCGCCCGCGAGCTCGGCTTCGACGGCCTGTGCGAGAACTCGATCGACGCCGTCTCCGACCGCGACTTCGCGGTGGAATTCTGCGCGCTCGCGGCGCTCGCCATGGCGCACCTGTCGCGCTTCTCGGAAGAGCTGGTGCTGTGGACCAGCCCGCGCTTCGGCTTCGTGCGCCTGCCCGACCGCTTCTGCACCGGCAGCTCGATCATGCCGCAGAAGAAGAACCCGGACGTGCCCGAGCTGGTGCGCGGCAAGAGCGCGCGGGTGGCGGGCGACCTGGTGGCGCTGCTCATGCTCATGAAGGCGCAGCCGCTCGCCTACAACAAGGACAACCAGGAGGACAAGGAGCCGCTGTTCGACGCCGCGGACACGCTGCGCGACTCGCTCGCCGTGTTCGCCGAGCTGGTCGCGGGCCTGCAGCCGGTGCCCGACGCCATGCGCGCGGCGGCGCTGGAAGGCTTCGCCACCGCGACCGACCTCGCCGACTACCTGGTGAGGAAGGGCGTGCCGTTCCGCGACGCGCACGGCATCGTCGCGCGCGCGGTGCGCGAAGCCGAAGGGGTCGGCTGCGACCTGTCGGGCCTGCCGCTCGCGGTGCTCAAGCGCTTCTCGCCGGCGATCGGCGAGGACGTCTACGAGGCGCTGACGCTGGAGGGCTCGGTGGCCGCCCGCGACCACGTCGGCGGCACGGCGCCGCGGCGGGTCAAGGCGGCGGTGGCGCGCGCGCGGGCGCGGCGCGGCAAGCCGTGAGCGCGACCGCCCCCGAGGCGACGGCGCCCGAGCGCATCGCGCAGTACCCGGTGATCCGCGAGCTCGGGCGCGGCGCCTCGAGCATCGTCTACCTGTGCAACGACCCGTTCAACAGCCGCAACGTCGCGGTCAAGGTCGTCACGCAGGACGCGTTCCAGAACCAGGACAAGGCGCGCCTGTACCGCAAGCTCTTCATCACCGAAGCCTCGCTCGCCGGCCGGCTGCAGCACCCGCACATCTGCCAGATCTTCGACGCGGTCGCCGACGAGCGGCTGCAGTACATCGTCATGGAGTACGTGGAAGGCGGGACCCTGGAGCGCCACGGCGACTCGCAGGACCTGCTGCCGCTCGACCGGCTGGTGGAGATCATCTTCAAGTGCACGCGCGCGCTCGAGTTCGCGCACAAGATGGGCATCATGCACCGCGACCTGAAGCCCGCCAACATCCTCTACTCGGGCGAGACCGACCCGAAGATCACCGATTTCGGCGCCGCGCTGATCGCGAGCGGCGAGATCACCCAGGTGTCGGCGATCGGCTCGCCCGCCTACATGTCGCCCGAGCAGGTGAAGGAGCACGCGCTCGACCACCGCACCGACATCTATTCGCTCGGCGTGGTGCTCTACCAGCTGCTCGCCGGCCGGCTGCCCTTCCAGGGGACCAACAACTTCAGCCTGATCTACCAGATCGCCAACGTCGAGCCGCAGCCGCCCTCGGCGTACCGCCCGCAGATCCCCGCGTCGCTGGACGCGATCGTGAAGCGCGCCATGGCGAAGGACCTCGCGCACCGCTATGCGAGCTGGGAGGCGTTCTCGCTCGACCTCGCCGAGGTGTTCCGCAACGAGCCGCTGGGCGCGAAGCGCGACGCCTTCGCCGATTCCGACAAGTTCGAGACGCTGCGCAAGCTCCCCTTCTTCACCCACTTCACCGACGCCGAGCTCTGGGAGGTGGCGCGCATCTCGAGCTGGCGCACCGCCGGCGAAGGCGAGGTGCTCATGAAGGAGGGCGAGCAGGGCACTTTCTTCTGCATCCTCGCCGACGGCGAGGTGCGCGTCTCGCGCAAGGGCAAGACGCTCAACCACCTGTACTCCGGGGAGTGCTTCGGGGAGATGGCCTACCTGGCCAAGGATGAGCAGGTGCGCGGCGCGGACGTGACCGTGGTGAAGGAATCGAAGATCATCTCCGTGCCCACGCAGAAGCTCGCGCAGGCCTCGGACGCCTGCCGCGCCCGGTTCGACCGCGCCTTCATGGAGATCCTGGTCGAGCGCCTGACGCTCGCCAACGCCCGGCTGTCGGGCGTCTGAGATCTACGCCTGCTGGCGCAGGCCCTCGAGCAGCTTCTGCAGCTCGCCCGACTGGTACATCTCGCGCAGGATGTCCGCGCCGCCCACGAACTCGCCGTTCACGTACAGCTGCGGGATGGTCGGCCAGTTGGCGAACTCCTTGATGCCCTGGCGGATCTCCGGGTCGGCGAGCACGTTGACGCTCGCGAAGCTCGTGACGCCGCAGGCCTGCAGCGCCTGCACGGCGAGCGCCGAGAAGCCGCATTGCGGCATCTGCGGCGTGCCCTTCATGAAGAGCACCACCGGGTTGGATTCGACCTGCT
>DASUFW010000120.1:0-1431 GCA_036274335.1 Burkholderiales bacterium
GAATGCGCATCAGAGCCGCTGCAGGTTCTTCTCCGCGCCCGCGTACAGCACGTCGCGCATCGCCCTGGCCGCCTTCGCGTGGAAGGCGACGGCGGGCGGATCGAAGTCCCTCGCCGGGACCGGGGTCCGCTCGAAGTTGCCGTACGGGTCCTTGCCGCGCACGAGGGCCGCGCAGTCCCAGCTGCCCACGACCTGCTTCGTGGCCGGCGGCATGAAGTGCATCGACACGCCGATGCGCCGGTCGGCAGAGACGTTGGGGCCCGAGCCGTGCGCCAGGCAGTAGTTGTGGATCGACATCTCGCCGGCCCTGAGCGGCATGTAGGCGGCGCGGCGTTCGTCGATGCTGCGGATCGACTGCCCGCGGGTCAGCATGTTGTCCTGGTGGTAGGTGTCCTCGTGCTCGAGGGTCTCGCCGAGGTGCGACCCGGGCAGCACGCTCATGCAGCCGGCCTCGACGCTCGCGTCCGAGATCGCGAACCACGCGGTGACGACGTTGCGGGAGGACAGGCCCCAGTAGGTGTTGTCCTGGTGCCAGGACACGAAGCTCCTCGAGCCCGCATCCTTGATCCAGAAGATGGTGCTCCAGCAGAGGATGTCCGGGCCGATCAGCTGCTCGACGGGGTCGAGCACGCGCGGATCGCGGATCAGGTCGTCCAGCCACTTGAAGAGCAGGAACGCGCGGCTGCGCTGCACCGCCTCCAGCTTGCCGCCCTGGCGGGCCTCCACGGCCTCCAGCTGGCGGCGCAATCCGGCCGCCTCGGCCGCGGGCATCACGGGGACCGGACAGACGTAGCCCTCGCGGCGGAACTGCTCGACCTGCGCCGAAGTGAGCGGCATGGCGGCCTCCTAGCGGGCGGGCATGGACTTGCTCATGCGCTCGACGATGTCGGGCGGCACGAAGTTCACCAGCTCGGTCGAGTCCGCCTCGACCAGCTCGACGTAGCGCTTCACCACCTCTTCGGGGTTCATCTGGCCCACGGTGATGCGCTGCACGAGCGAGTCCATGACCGCGCGGTCCTCGGGCGCGGCCGCCTGGCGGTCGAACCACGGGCCCGGGTTGTTCGCCATGCGGTCGTTGAAGCCGGTGGCGTAGGGGCCGGGGTTGATGAGGCAGACGTCGACGCCGAACATCTTGAGCTCGGCGCGCAGCGCCGTGCCGAAGGCCTGGATGGCGTGCTTGGTCATCGTGTAGGGGCCGGAGCCGACGCCCGCGCGCACCCCGCCGATCGAGGACACGATGATGATCCGCCCGGCGTGCTTCTTGCGCATCTTCTGCGCGACGCGCTGCACGCTTGCGAAGGTCGCGAAGACGTTCACCTCGAACACGGCGCGCAGGCGCTCCAGCGGGATGAGCGACAGCGGTCCGGTCTGGCCGACGGCGGCGTTGGCCACGAACACGTCGGGATCCCACGCATCGAGCTTCGCCAGGTC
>DASUFW010000121.1:0-7158 GCA_036274335.1 Burkholderiales bacterium
GGGCAGCAGGTACTCGGCGATGGTCATGCTCGCACCGATCAGCAGCGCCCCCGCCACCTGGCCGCCCATCTCCTTCATGCGGGTATCCATCTCGGCCGAGAGCTCCAGGATGCGCTCGGCGTACTCCAGGGCGGACTGCCCGGCGGGCGTGAGCGCGATGCGGCCGTGCGCCCGGTCGAACAGGCGCGTGTTGAACTGCTCCTCGAGCTGGCGGATCTGGAAGGTCACCGCCGGCTGCGTCATGAAAAGGGCCTCCGCCGCCTTGGTGAAGGACAGGTGCTTGGCGACGGCATGAAAGACCTGCAGTCGACGGTCGGCCATTGGAAACGTCCGTCGGAGGTGTAATAAAGGTACGGCATTGAAGCATAAAGCGGGTGCTCCATAAAGCGGTTCGGGCGCGCGCCCTTATGGACGATCTTCAACGCCCGCCCGTGCTCGGACCCCCTCAGGCCAGAGCGCGCACCTCGTCCACCGCCTTTTCCAGGCGCGCGGCATCGAGGACGACGAGCGCGCTGCCCTCGCGGGCAAGCACGCCGGCCCGGGCCAGTGCCGAAAGTTCCCGCGTCACCTGCTCGCGGTAGGTGCTCACGCGGCTGGCGAGCTCGGTGTGCTTGGGCGCCGGGTCGATGCGAGCGCGGTTGGCGCGCACGCCCGCCTTACGGGCAAGCCTCAGCAGCTCCGCGCTGAGGCGGTCGTGCACACCCAGCGTGCTCAGGTCGACGACGCGCTCGGAGAGCCGCCGCACGAGCCGCGCGAGGTCTCGCAGCAATCGCTCGGCGACCGCCGGCGCCTCGCGCAGCAGGCGCTGCAGCGACGGCTGGGGCAGGACCGCGAGCAGCCCGCCTTCAAGGCCCACGACGTCGGCCGATCGCGCCAGGCCGTCGATCGCCGAGACTTCGCCGAAGTGCCCGCCGGCGCCGATGTCGCGGAACGTCACTTCGCGGCCCGACGCGGCATACGCGTGGACACGGACGCGGCCCGACACGACCAGGTACAGGTCATGGTCCGGCGCGGTGCGCAGGACGATGCGCTGGCCCGGCCGGTAGCTGCGCCATGCGCATTCCCGCGCCAGCCCGTCGAGGCGATCCGGCGGGAGCCCCTCGAGCAGCGCGATGCCGAGCAGGCCGAGACTGGACGGTACGGCGCTCATCCGATCGCCACGAGTTCGAGCGGCGCGTCGACCCCTTCGATGCGCTGGCCCGGCGCGAGCTGCCGGGTCCGTGCAGCCGCGTAGCCTTGGGCTCGCGCCGTCTCGACGGCGCGCCGCGTCGCCAGGGCCCGCACCCGTTCCACCTTCGTATGCGCCTGGAGTTTCGCCGCCCGGCTGACCGGCTCGCCCAGGACCGCGAACTCGAGCTTGCCTTCTTCCCCGACCGTGCCGGTGATCACGGTGCCGGCGTCGACGCCGATGCCGATTTCCGGCGCCACCTCGCCGCGGGCGCGGCGCTGCTCGGTCCACCGTGCAACATGCTCGAGCAGCGCCTCCGCGCAACGCAGCGCGTCAGCCGCATAGGCGCCGTTGGCGCGCACTGCGCCGAAGGCGACCATGATGCCGTCGCCGAGGTAAGTGATGATCACGCCATGATGCCGCTGGATGACCGGGACCGTGGCGTGCTGGTAGTCGGCAAGCAGCTGCAGCAGCGCGCCGGGCGCAAGCTGTGACGAAAGCGACGTGAAGCCGCGCAGGTCGATGAACATCACGGCCGCCTGCCGTGCCTCGCCGTGGCCGGGCCTCAGGAGCTCGTCGGCCCAGACCAGCCGCTCGGCCACTTCGGAAGGGAAGAAGCGGATCATCTGCGCCGCCGCCGAGCGCACCGTCGCGGCCTGCTCGAGGAGCTGGCGGCTGCGCGCCGCGGCGAGCGCGAGCAGCGCCGCCACGAGCAGCAGCGAGACGATCTTGTCGATCTCGCCGCCGATCAGGATGCGCGCCGCCGTCATGTACTCGACGTAGTTTCGCGTGACGAGCGCCATGCCGCCCGGTTCGTGCAGTGCGAACAGCAGCAGCGCGAGCCAGCCCAGGGCGGCCGACGCGCCGGCCAGCAGGACGTAGGCCGGGGAAAACGACAGCGTGCGCAGCGCGATGAAGATGAAGAAGTAGGCAAAGGTCGGCGCCTTCAGGTAGAAGGCGGCCGGCTGACCGTACTCCACGTGAAAACCCCAGATGGTCACGGTCAGCAGCGCGGCGTCGAAGACCACCGAGGCGATGCGCAGGCCGGGCGTGAGCCGTCCCCGGTACGCCTGGCGCAGCCGCAGGGCCGTGAATAACGCGTACGCGCCGAGCGCCCAGGGCGCCGGGCGCATCGAGAATTCGGCCGGCGAGGTGCTGGGGGCGACAAGGTAGAGCACGCCGAACAGCGCGACGATTCCCGCCTGCACCCAGCCGGTCAGGATCTCGCTGCGCTCGCGTTGGGCCTCGATGGCGCGCAGCACGCGCGCGGGCAGGGGCACGACCGAAGTGTTCATCCGGAGCCTAAGACCGGCCGACGCATCGCCGTATTCCCCTGGCCGCGCGTCCTTTCACCAGGCGGAAGAAATCGCTTGCTTCTATCGGGCCGATAGTCGCCGAACAACCGGCGCAGACCTGTGCGTAAGCGCACTTTCGAGCCGTCTGCCGCCGCCTAGAGTGCGCTCCTCGGTCGCGCATTGGGCGTGGCCATCAATCAACGTCAAAGGAGTTGCAAAATGAAACGCCGCATCCTCGCCATCACCCTGGGAAGCCTGATCGCGCTGCCCGCCTTCGCCATCAGCGACCCGGGCCTGGCCAACAACGAAATCGACGCAGGCAACCTGCCGAAGGACGTCGCGCTGACCAAGACGCGCGACCAGGTGCGCGACGAGCTGATCGCCGCGCAGATCGCGGGCGAGGTGATCGTCAACGCCGAGCTCGGCACCCTGGCCGCGCAGCCCGTGCAGGTCGCCGGCAAGACGCGTGAGCAGGTGCGCGAAGAGCTGGTCGAAGCGCAGCGCGCGGGCGACGTGGTGGTCAACGCCGAGCTCGGCTTGACCGCGCGCGAAGAGCACCCCGCGCTGTACGCCGGCGTGCGCACCGACGCGAAGCGCGTCGACCTCGGCAGCAACATGCAGTAGCGGTAAGCCTCACCGCAAGTCCCGCCCGGCGGCGCCGCGCATCGGTCGCGGCGCCGCCATCTCCATTTCCGTGCGCGGCGCCGCGAGCGCTGCGCCGAGTCACTGCGGCAGGTGCGTACGCGCACATACCGCCATCGAGCCCGTTCCTAACCTCGGATGCGGGGGCTGCCCGAGCGCAGCCCCGGCACTTCCAACCATGAAAGGAACGGAAAATGAAATGGCAGACGATGGCGATCGCCGTCGGCAGCGCGTTCGTGCTGCCGGCCTACGCCGAGGGCAGCGGGCTCGAAGTCAAGCTCTCGGGGCAGATCAACCGGGCGGTCATGCACGTCGACGACGGCGTCGACAGCAGGTACTTCCACGTGGACAACGACAACAGCAGCACGCGCCTGCGCTTCACCGGCACGAAGCCCCTCACGCCGACCGCGAAGGCGGGCGTGGTGCTCGAGGTCGAATATCAGTCCAACCCATCCAACCTCGTTACCTTCGGCGTGCAGGAAGGCGCGCCTTCGTTCGACGAGCGCATCGTCGAGGCCTTCTATGAGGCGGGGTGGGGCAGGCTGGGCCTGGGCCAGGGAGACGGCGCGGCCAACGGCGGGGTCGAGATGGACCTGTCGGGCACGATGGTCGCGCACTACTCGGGCAGCGTCGACATCGGGGGCGCTTTCGCGTTTCGCGCGCCCTCGGGCGCGGCCGGACCCACGATCGCCCAGACCACCAGCCAGCAGGATTTCGAGAGCCGCTACGACCGGGTACGCTACGACACGCCCTCGTTCGGCGGAGCGATCGCGTCGGCGAGCGTAGGGACCAAGGACACCAATCGCGAGGTCAAGGAGCTCGCCCTGCGCTATCGCGCGCAGTCGAGCCTTGGCCAGGTCGCCGGGGCGCTCGGCTACTCGAACGAGGCAGCGCCCCCGGGCTCCGCCAGCCCGGACGACCGGACGATCGGCGGCTCGATTTCCTGGCTGCATCCGGCCGGCTACAACGTGACGATCGGCCACACCACGCGCCGGATCACAATCTCGCGCGACGGCACATTCGACTATCTGAAGCTCGGCTTCAAGCGCGGTGCGCACGCGGTATCGGCCGATTACGGCCTCGGCGAGGACCAGAACGCCGTGGGGGACGAGGCGAGGGTATTTGGCCTCGCCTACGTCTATCAGGCGGCCTCGTGGGCCGAGCTCTACGCGCTGGTCAAGACGCACCGCCTCGATCGGCCCGGCGCGGAGTTCGCGGACATCCACGTCGCCATGGCGGGCACGCGGCTCTCGTTCTGAGCCGGGGCATGACGGGCCGGGGTCGGCCGGGAATAAATCCCGGCGCCCGGCAGTCTGGCTTGCATACCAACGCAAAGGAGTCTGGCATGACCGTAGATCGCAGGCAGTTCATGAGGCTCGCGGGCCTGGGCGGCGCGGTGTTCGCCTCGGCACTCGCGCGTGCCGCGGAGCCGATGGGCCGCGCGGGCGCCGCGCAGACGTATGGCGCCGAGTCGGACGAATTCTTCTTCGTGCAGCTCTCGGACACGCACATCGGTTTCGAGGGCGCCCCCAACCCCGACGCCCTGGGCACGCTGCCCAAGGCGATCGCCGCCGTGAACGCGCTGGAAACCCAGCCCGATTTCATCGTATTCACGGGCGACCTGACGCACACGACGGACGACCCGCAGGAGCGCCGGCGCCGCCTCGCGCTGTTCCGCGACATGGTGGGCGAGCTGAAGAACCGCAACCTGCGTTTCATGCCCGGCGAGCACGACGGGTCGCTCGACCGGAGTGCGGCCTTCCAGGAGTTCTTCGGCCCCACGCACTACACGTTCGATCACAAGGGCGTGCACTTCATCGTGCTCGACAACGTCTCCGACCCGCGCGCGGTGCTGGGCGACGAGCAGCTCGCCTGGCTGCAGAGCGACCTCGAGCGGCAGAGCCGGGACGCGCGCATCGTCGTGCTGACCCACCGGCCGCTGTTTCCCCTCTACCCGCAGTGGGACTGGGCGACGCGGGACGGAGACCGGGCCATCGAGCTGCTCATGCCGTACCGCCATGTGACGGTCTTCTACGGCCATATCCACCAGGAGCATCATTTCAAGACCGCGCACATCGAGCACCACGCCGCGAAGTCGCTCATCTTCCCGCTGCCGGCGCCCGGCTCGCTGCCCAAGCGCGTCCCCTTGCAGTGGGACCCGTCGCAGCCCTACCGCGGCCTGGGCTTCCGCGAAGTCGAGGCCGAGGTGCCGGCCGCTTACAAGCTGGCCGAGTTTCCGGTGGTGAAGGCATGAAGCGCCGCGAAGTCCTTTCGGTCGCCCTCGGGACCCTGTTCGCGGCCGCCGGGGTCTGGGCGGTCGCCGCGCCGCACACCCAGGTGCGCCGCATCGTGGCGCGCAAGTTCACCTACCTGCCGAACGTCGTGAAGCTGAAGAAGGGGGTGCCGGCGGTGCTGGAATTCACCTCGGCGGACGTCGTCATGGGCTTCAACTGCCCGGACTTCAAGATCCGCACGGACATCATCCCCGGTCAGGTTGCGCGCGTGCGCTTCACGCCGGACCGGATCGGCACCTTCGTTTACCTTTGCGACGTGTTCTGCGGGGATGGTCACGAAGGAATGACCGGCAAGATCCAGGTGGTGGCCTGACGCTACAATGGCGCCCCCCGTGACCGATCGCCGCGACCGTTTCGAGCAGCAACTGCTGCCGCACCTCGACGCCGCGCACAACCTGGCGCGCTGGCTGACGCGCAACGAGGCCGACGCGCAGGACGTGGTGCAGGAGGCGTTTCTGCGCGCCTACCGCTTCTTCGACGGCCTGCGCGGCGAGCCCCGCCCCTGGCTGCTGACGATCGTGCGCAATGCCTGTTTCACCTGGCTGCAACGGAACCGGCCGGCGGAACTCGCCCCGATCGACGAGGAGATCATCGATGAGAATGCGCACAGTCCGGAAGCCCTGGCCGCCCGCAGCCTCGACCGGCGCATGTTGAACGAGGCGATCGCGGCGCTGCCGGCGCAGTTTCGGGAGGTACTGGTGCTGCGTGAGCTCGAGGACCTGTCGTACAAGGACATCGCGCGCATCGCCGACATTCCCATCGGCACGGTCATGTCGCGGCTCGCGCGCGCTCGCCGGCTGCTGACCGACTCCATGCGCGTCATCAGTTCGGCCGCGCCCCTCCAGGTGCAGGAATGAACCTCGACGAGACCCGGCTGTTGCAGGCCTACGTGGACGGGGAGCTCGACCCGGCGAGCGCCGTCGCGCTCGAGGCCCGGCTCGCGCAGAACGCGCGGCTGCGCTCGGCCTGCGAGCGGCTGCGCGAGACCTCGGCCGCCGTGCGGGCGAATGCCGACTATCACGCGGCGCCGGCGGCGTTCGCGGCGCGCCTGCGGGCGGCGCTGCCCGACGAGCCCAAGGCGCCGGCGCCCCGGGCGTGGCGCTGGCCGGCCCTGGGCTGGCTGGCCCCGGTGAGCGCGCTCGGAACCGCGTTCGCGCTGGGCGCGGGCGTCGCCATCACGTTCATCGGTCCCGCGGAAGGCGAGCTCGTCGCACGGGAGGTGATCGCGAGCCACGTACGCGCCACGCTCGCCGACCGGCTCATCGACGTCGCCTCCTCCGACCAGCACACCGTCAAGCCGTGGCTGAGCGCGCGGCTGCCGTTCTCGCCGTCGGTCGCGGACTATTCGGGCGAAGGCTTTCCGCTCGTCGGCGCACGGCTCGAGTACGTCGCCGGCAAACCGGTGGCGGTGCTCGTCTACAAGCGGCGCCGGCACACGATCGACCTGTTCGCCTGGCCGGGCGGGGATCCCGCCGGCGCGCCGGAGGAGCGCTTCGGCTTCAACGTCGAGCGCTTCAGCGCCGGCGGCCTTCAGTACTGGGCCGTCTCGGACCTCAATCGCAAGGAGCTGGAGGACTTCGTGCGTCTGGCGGAGCGACGCCCCTAGCCCCTTGCCGCCGACGCCTACGGCTTCTTCGGCGTCTTGTACTCCACTTCCTTCTGGAAAGGCTTCCAGAGGGTTTCGTAGCCGACGAAGCCCTTTTCGTTGGGCGCCTTCTGGCGCGTCGTGAAGTAGGTCGTCACGCCGTCAGGAACCTTG
>DASUFW010000122.1:0-3719 GCA_036274335.1 Burkholderiales bacterium
GTCGTTGATCGTCTTGAAGCCGTCGAGGTCGACGAGCATGACCGCCACCTTCTTGCGGTTGCGCTTCGCGATCTCCATGGCCAGGGACAGGCGCTGCTGCATGGAAATGCGGTTGGGCAGGCCGGTGAGGGGGTCGTGCTGCGCCATGAAGCGCAGGTGCTCCTCCTGGTGGCGCAGCAGCTGCATCAGGCTTTCCCGTTCGTGCGCCTCGGCCCGCAGCCGCTCGTTCACCCGGTTGAGCTCGGCGGTGCGCTCGACGATGCGCTCCTCCAGGCCGCGCTCGCTCTCGCGCGTGGCGGCGAGCAGCCGCCGCTGCGCCTCGAGCGCCTCGGCCTGCGCGGCCGTGCGCTCGCGCCGCAGCAGGTTGATGCGGTCGCCCAGCGCGAAGGACAGCAGCAGGACGTCGAGCGCGAAGCCGATGTGCAGGCCGTAGATGCCGACGAAGTTGGTCGGCACCAGCGCGAAGTTGCGCAGCGCGCCGATGGCGATGAACACCAGCAGCGCCGCCCAGGCGAGCAGGAAGAAGCGGGCCGGCCGGAATCCCGACAGCATGGCGCGCACGGCCACGAAGGTCGCGATCGCCGCGGTGCCGAAGCCGAGCACGGAGATCGTGCGCAGCACGCCGCCGTAGTCGAGCGGCCAGCCGAGCGCCGCCACCGGCGCGAGGATCGCGCCCGTGGCGACCACGGCGCGCATTGCCGACCCGGCGCGCGGCGCGGTGCGCCGCATGTCGAGGAAGGAATGGGCGAAGAGCGCGCCGAGCGTCAGGGTCAGCGCGAGCAGCATCGCCACCGCGTGGTTGGCTGCCCAGGTGCTGTTCGGCCAGAGGTAGCGGAAGGCCAGGCCGTCATAGGCGAACAGGAACAAGCCGAAGGATGCGGCGTACAGCACATAGAAGAGGTAAGCGCGGTCCTGCACCGCGAAGTAAAGCATCAGGTTGTACGCGACCAGCGCGAGTGCCAGGCCGTAGAAGAGCCCCAGGATCAGCAGCACATGGTCGTCGCGCTCCGCGAGGGCCCCGGCGCGCCAGATCGTCAGCGGAACGGTCAGCACGCTGCGCGACGCGACGCGCAGGTAGTAGACCCGGGCTCCGGGCGCTGCCGGCGGCGACAGCCGGAACACGTAGTTGCGGTGCCGGATCTCGCGCGCGGCCCATGGAAAGGTATCGCCAGCGAGCCGCGTCGAATAACCCGGTCCCGGCCCTGGCACCCCGATCGGCTCGTGCAGCTCGATGCGGTCGATGCTCGGAAACGCGACCTCGAGCAGCAGGTCCTGGCTCGCCGCGGCGCCGCCGGCCAGCTCAAAGCGCAGCCACCACGCCGAATCCGTGTAGCCGAAGTTGATCGGCCCCGTCCCGGCCGGCCGGAAGCGTTCCGCCCAGGGCGCGGCGCGCACGTCGTCGAGCATCAGCTTGCCGCCAGGGTCCTCGAGCACCTCGACGTAGGGAGCCAGGTCGAGGTGGCCTGGAGAGCCCGGCGGCGGAGCGACCCCCGCGCGGGCGGACAGCGCGGCGAGCACGGCCAGGACGGCGAGCACAGAACGCATGGGGACGTTTGTCATGATAGCCCCGACGCTGCGTTAATATGCGCGCCTCATGCGAGCGATCGAGATCGAAAAGCCGGGGGGGCCGGAGGTTCTGCGGCCCGCGCAGCGTCCGCAGCCGACGCCGAAAGCCCACGAGATCCTGGTCAAGGTCCAGGCAGCCGGCGTGAATCGCCCGGACGTGCTGCAGCGCCAGGGCCTGTATCCGGTACCGCCGGACGCGTCCGACCTTCCGGGACTGGAGATCGCGGGCGAAGTGGCGGCCTGCGGGTCCGCCGTCACCCAGTGGAAGCCCGGCGACAAGGTCTGCGCCCTCACGCACGGCGGGGGTTACGCCGAGTACTGCGTGACGCCGGAAGTGCAGGCCCTGCCGGTGCCCAAGGGGCTGTCGATGACCGAAGCGGCATCGCTGCCCGAGACCTTCTTCACCGTCTGGGGCAACGTATACGAGCGCGGCAGGCTCGCCCCGGGCGAGACCCTGCTCGTGCAGGGCGGCACCTCGGGCATCGGCGTCACCGCCATCCAGATGGCGAAGGCGACCGGCAGCCGCGTGTTCGCCACCGCCGGCTCGGACGAGAAGTGCGCGGCCTGCGTCAGGCTCGGGGCCGAAGCGGCCTTCAACTACAAGACGCAGGACTTCGTCGCGGGCGTGAAAGGGGCGACCGGCGGCAAGGGCGTGGACGTGATCCTCGACATGGCGGCGGGCGACTTCGTGGCGAAGGAGATCAAGGCGCTGGCCGACGACGGCCGGCTCGTGTTCATCGCGCACCTGCGCGGCGCAAAGGCCGACCTCGACGTGAACGAGGTGATGCGCCGGCGCCTGACGCTCACCGGCTCGACGCTGCGTCCGCGGCCGGTGACGTTCAAGGGCGCCGTCGCGGCGAGCCTGCGCAGCCGCATCTGGCCGCTCATCGAGGACGGCAAGATCCGCCCGGTGATCTACCGCACCTTCCCGCTCGAGCAGGCCGCCGAGGCGCACCGTCTCATGGAGACGAACGCGCACATCGGCAAGCTGGTCCTCACGCTTTAGCTTCGGCCTTCAGCCAGTCCACGAAGGCCGTTACCTCGGGCCGCGCGGCCGCATTTGGCGAGCGGACGGCGTAATAGGCGCGGGCCGGATCGGCCATGCGCTTGAACGGCGCGACCAGCTCCCCCGAGGCCAGCGCGTCCTTCAGCAGCGGAATCCGCCCGAGCGCCACGCCGTGGCCCGCGATCGCGGCGGCGATGATCTGCTCGTAGCCCGAGAACGACAGTCGCCCGGCCGGCTTCAGCTCGGCGAGCCGCTCGACCTCGAGCCAGGTGCGCCAGTGCAGCCAGGGGTGGCGCGCGTCCGGGTCGTCGTACTGCAGCAGCACGTGGTGGCGCAGGTCGGCGGGCTCCTTCAGCGGCCGGCGCGGATCCTTCAGGAGCTTGGGGTTGCAGACCGGGAATACGCGCTCGCCGAACAGGCGCTCGGCGTTCGGACCGGCGAGGCTCGGCGCGCCGTGCCGGATGGCGACGTCCAGGCCGTCGCGTTCCAGGTCCTGCACGCGGGTGTCCGCCGAGATGCGCACGTCCACCTCCGGGTGGCGGCGCGTGAACCCGGCCAGGCGCGGGATCAGCCACAGCGCCGCGAAGGAATGCGTGGTCGTGACCGAAAGCGTATGGCGCCCCGACTGGGCCCGCAGCCGGTCGGTGGCCGCACGCATCGTGGCGAGCACCTGCGCGGCGGCCGGGTAGAACTGCTGCCCGGCGTCGGTCAGCGCGAGCGCCCGGTGGCGCCGCTCGAACAGCTTCACGCCGAGCTGTCCTTCGAGCTCCTGCATCTGCCGGCTCACGGCCGACTGCGTGAGGTGCAGCTCCTCGCCGGCGCGGGTAAACGACAGCAGGCGCGCCGCGGCCTCGAAGCCCCGCAGCAGGTCCAGGGACGGCATCCTGACATTCCCGTTGCTCATGCTAATCCTGCAAATTCACCGTTTGAGGACGGGGTACGTAGGATGCACTATGCGCATGCCAAACGCAACCGCACCAATAAAGGAGCCCGACATGCGTATCGAAATGGAGCCCGGCGCCCTGCGGCTCGCCCGCGGGCAAACCCTGAGGGTGATCGACGCCCTCGGCAGCACGATCCGCTGCGCGGAAGGCAGCGTGTGGATCACGGAGCAGGACGTGCCCGAGGACGTCGTCCTCGAGGCCGG
>DASUFW010000123.1:0-1948 GCA_036274335.1 Burkholderiales bacterium
AATGCGCCCCAAGGTTTCTGTAGCGCGTACATCCGGTTTGCGTTCCAGTCGTTAGTCAGTCCATCCTGGACTCCGAATAACAAGACCTAAGAAGCGTCGGCCTGAACCGGTTGAAGGGTTCTCCTTCCCGGGCCGGCACCAGGAGAAAGTCATTAGCACGTCGTTCGATTCGCTCGGCCTCAAGGCCGAGCTGCTCCGCGCTGTCGCGGACCAGGGCTACACCACGCCCACCCCCATCCAGGCGCAAGCCATTCCCGTCGTTCTCGCCGGCCGCGACCTGCTCGCCGCCGCGCAGACCGGCACCGGCAAGACCGCCGGCTTCACCCTGCCGATCCTGCAGCGCCTCGGCGCGCCGCAGCGGCACATCCGCGTGCTGGTGCTCGTGCCCACGCGCGAGCTCGCCGCGCAGGTGCAGGAGAGCGTGCGCACCTACGGCAAGTACGCGCCCGTGCGCTCGACCGTCGTGTTCGGCGGCGTCGGCATCCATCCGCAGATCGACGCGCTCAAGCGCGGCGTCGACATCCTCGTCGCCACGCCGGGGCGCCTCCTCGACCACGCCCAGCAGAAGACCGTCGACCTGCGCCGCGTCGAGATCCTCGTCCTCGACGAAGCCGACCGCATGCTCGACATGGGCTTCATCCACGACATCCGCAAGGTGATGAAGCTGCTGCCGCCCAAGCGCCAGAACCTGCTCTTCTCGGCGACCTTCCCCGAGGAGATCCGCTCGCTGGCCGCGACGTTCATGCACGACCCGGTCACCGTGGAGGTCGCGCGGCGCAACACCCCCGCCGAGCTCGTCGACCAGGTCGCGTATTCCGTCTCGCACGACCGCAAGCGCGCCCTCCTCGCCCATCTGGTGAAAACCGGTGACTGGCAGCAGGTGCTCGTCTTCACGCGCACCAAGCACGGCGCGAACCGCCTCGCGCAGCAGCTCGAGCGCGAAGGCATCGAGTCCGACGCCATCCATGGCAACAAGAGCCAGAACGCGCGCACCCGGGCGCTGAAGCGCTTCAAGGAACGCGAGCTGCGCGTGCTGGTCGCCACCGACATCGCGGCGCGCGGCCTGGACATCGAGGAGCTGCCGCACGTCGTCAACTACGATTTGCCGCACGTCTCCGAGGACTACGTCCACCGCATCGGCCGCACCGGCCGGGCCGGCGCCGAAGGCGCGGCGGTGTCGCTCGTCTCGCACGAGGACCGGCCGCTGCTGTCGGCCATCGAGCGCATGATGAACCGCAAGGTCGAGCTGCGCGTGATGCCGGGGTTCGAGCCGGGCGCGAACGGCACGCGGCCGCCGGAGGAGGCGCCGCGCGCGCACCGGCCGCAGTCGCGTCCCCAGCATCGGGGACGGGAGCCGCAGAACCGGCATGCGCGTCCGGGCAAGCCGCGCTCGGGCGTGTCCCATGGGGAGCGCCTGACGCGCGAGCAGGAAGCGCAGCTGCGCGAGGCCGGCGCGAGGCTGTCCGCCGGCGGGGGTCAGCGGCGGCGGTAGGTTTCGGACGGCCGGCGATTGATGGCGGAAGCGGCCAGGGGTAAGGTCCCTCGACGCGAATCGCCCGAGGAAGCGGCAATGAGCCAGCCCGTCTACGCCCTCAACCTCTTCAACGTCGCCAATCGCGACGAGTACCTGGCCTACTCCAGGCGCTCCGCCCGCGAAGTGCAGGCGCACGGCGGCCGCGTGGTGGCCCTGGGCAAGTTCCGGGAATCCGCGGCCGGCGAAATTGCGCCCCGCACGGTGATGGTCCTCGTCGAATGGGCGTCGAAGGAAGCCTTCGAGAGCTATCGCGACGATCCCGCGCTCCGCGACCTGCATCCCCACCGCGTGAACGGCACGCGCGACTACATCTGGCACCTCTTCGACAAGCTCGAGGACCTGAGGCCGATCCTCAAGCCGGCATGAACGAATACCTCGTGATCTCCC
This sequence comes from Burkholderiales bacterium, assembly GCA_036274335.1. Taxonomy (GTDB): domain Bacteria; phylum Pseudomonadota; class Gammaproteobacteria; order Burkholderiales; family SG8-39; genus JAABQT01. Next base: position 1,922 of record DASUFW010000123.1, read on the forward strand.
GCGGGCAGTGGGACGAAAGCGCCAGCC
>DASUFW010000124.1:0-2196 GCA_036274335.1 Burkholderiales bacterium
ACTTCCAGGGTGGCGCCGGTCGCGCCGATGCTGACGGTGGCCTGCAGGCGGTCGAAGGCCTCGTCCAGCTCGGCGCGCGTGTGGCGGGTGGTGCCGCGCATCAGCATGTCGCCGGCCAGCGAGCAGGCCGTGCTGCGGCCCTGCGTGGTCTCCTCGTTGCCCCAGTGCAGGTCGAGCTTGGCGACCACGCGCCCGCCGCGCGTCTTCTTGGGCAGCAGCGCCACCTGCACGTCGTTGGCGAGCGTGCGGCGCTGCAACCGCTTCTCGATGTTGGCCGGGGACGGGTCGAAGGCCTCGCCGGCCGCCAGCGCCTCGCCGCCCTTGTACGCGAGCACCGTGGCGGCCACGTCGGGCGTCGGGGGAATCTCGGCGCGCTGCGGATGATCGGTGGGAACGAACTCCCCGAGCACGCGGTTATCGGGCTTGAGGTACGCCTCGGCCACCCGCTGCACGTCCCCCGGGGTGACCGCTCGCAGCCGGTCGCGGTACACGAAGTACAGGCGCCAGTCGCCCAGGGTCTGGAATTCCGCCAGCGTGCTGACCAGCGTGCGGCCGTCCAGCCCGGCCTTCTCCATCTCGTTCACCAGCGCGGTGCGCGCGCGCGCCACGTCCTCCGCCGTGAACGGATCGCGCGCCACGCCGTCGAGCGTGGCGAGCATGACATCGCGCGCGGCGTCGATGTTCGCCCCCTTGGGCAGGCTTGCGCCGAAGGCGACATAGCCGGGGTCGTGCAGCGCGCGCTCGAAGCCCCACACGGAGCTCGCCAGGCCCTTCTGCACCAGCGCCTGGTGCAGGCGGCCCTGCGGCGCGGCGCGCAGCGCCTCGACCAGCACCTCGAGGGCGGGAAAATCGGGATGGCTGCCCGCCGGTGCGCGGTACAGGGCCGCGACGATGGGCGTGTCGCCGGTGCGGTGCAGCGTCACCGTGCGCTCGCCATCCTGCGTGGGCTCCTCGGTGTAGAGGGCCGGCAGCTTGCGGGCGGGGCGCGGCACGGCGCCGAAGTGGCGCTGGACGAGCGACAGCGCGCGCGCCGCGTCGAAGCGGCCGCCGATCACGAGGAAGGCGTTGTCCGGCTGGTACCAGGTCCGGTAGAACGCCTGCAGGCGGCGGATCGGCACCGACTCGATGTCCGAGCGCGCGCCGATGATGGAGTTGCCGTAGTTGTGCCAGCCGAAGGCGAGCCGCTGCATGCGCTGCAGCAGGATGTTGCCGGGGCTGTTTTCGCCCATCTCGAACTCGTTGCGTACCACGGTCATCTCGCTCGCCAGGTCCTTCTGGCTGACGAACGAGTGGACCATGCGGTCGGCCTCCATGCCGAGCGCCCAGTCGAGGTTGTCGCCGGCGGCCGGCAGCGTCTCGAAATAATTGGTGCGGTCGAAGGACGTGGTGCCGTTCCAGCGTGCGCCGCGCCGCGCAAACTCCTGCTTCACGTCGGGGTGGCGCTTCGAGCCCTTGAACAGCATGTGCTCGAGCAGGTGGGCCATGCCTTTCTCGCCATAGCCTTCCTGGCGAGAGCCGACCAGGTAGGTGATGTGCACCGTGACGGTGTCCGCGCTGGGGTCCGGCGCGAGCAGCAAGCGCAGGCCGTTCGCCAGGCGGTACTCGGTGACGCCCTCGACGGTCGCCACCTTGCGCGGGGCGTCGCCCGCCCAGGCGGGCAGGACGAGGACGAGCGCGAGGAAGACGAGCAGGCGCCGCATGTGGCGCTAGGACTTCGGGGGCGGGGTCAGCTTCTGGTACTCGACCCGCACGCACTCGCGCAGCTCGGTGCCGAGCAGGCCGTCGCAGGCCGGCAGCTTGGGCGGGTCGCCCATCGTCTTGTACTCGTCGCGCATGCAGTTGTTCAGCACCGTGCCCTGCTTGCCCTTGCAGGCCTCGAGCACCAGCTCGCGCCGCTGCATGTTGATGAAGTAGCGCTGCTCGCACGGCGCGGGGTCGCGCTTGGCCTTGCACAGCTCGAAGGCCATGCAGGTGCGCTGCTCGGAGGGTTGCGCGTAGCGGCACGTGCGCGCCGCCTCGCGGAACTGCTCGCGGCCCGCCTGCGCGTGCAGCAGGGCGGGCGCGGCGAGCGCCAGCAGGGCGAGGGCCGCGCGCCTCATCCGAGCTGCTTGAGCATCGTGCCCGCGTCGCTCACCTCGAACTTGCCGGGCGCCTCGACGTTGAGCTGCTTCACCACGCCGTCGTCGATCAGCATCG
>DASUFW010000125.1:0-4870 GCA_036274335.1 Burkholderiales bacterium
CCCATGACCCTGCAAAGGAGCCCTGCCATGAGATCGGTTCTGTTCGCGCTGCTGCTCGGCGCGTCGGCGCTCGCGCCGGCCGCCGACCTCGGCCAGCCCCTGGTCCTCGTCGCGACGCCCGGCATCGGCGACGAGAACTTCGGCGGCACCATCCTCGTCGTCAAGCCCGTGGGCGCCGACCAGCACCTGGGCTTCATCGTCAACCGGCCCACCGAGGTGGCGCTCGGCGCCCTCTTCCCGGGCGAGCCCGCGGCGCAGAAAGTGACCGAGCCCGTCTACGTCGGCGGCCCGCTCAACGCCAACGCGCTCTACGCGCTCGTGCGGCGCGAGGACAGCCCCGGCGGCCAGTCGCTCGAGATGCTGCCGGGCCTGTACGCCGCCTTCGACGAGCAGACTGTGGACCGGATCATCGAGAACGAGGCCGACCACGCGCGCTTCGTCGTCGGCATGATGGCCTGGGGACCGGGCGAGCTCGCCGCGCAGGTCGAGGCCGGCGCCTGGTACGTGCTGGAGGGCGACGCGAAGATCGCCCTGCGCCAGCCCGAGGGTCTGTGGGAGTCGCTGGTGCGGCGCATGCTGGCCCTGCGCGGCGCGATCTAGACCGGCGGGCCGGGCAGACCCTCGTTCGCCTGACCGCTGCGCAAGCCCGCCTCCCGCCGAGCCCTCACCCCGGCTGCGCGATGAGCACCTCGCTCACCTGGATGAGCGGCCGGATGTCCGTGTAGTTGACGAGGTCGCCCTGCAGCAGCGCGGCGTGCGGCTCGAAGGCGGCGAGGAAGTCCGCGAGCGACGTGAACAGGAAGTGGCACATCGCCGCGTACACCGACTGCGTCCCGGGCAGGCTGGTGAGGCCGCGCTCGACGGAAACGCCGCGAAAGCCCGGGTGGGCGCTCAGGCGCCCGATGGACATCGGCATGTGGTTGCCGACGTAGTACGCGAAGTCGAAGCGCGCGCCTGCGCGCGCCGGGTAGAGGATGCTGATCTTGGTCATGGCCGAGCGAACCGGCGCGGGGCGGCGGACCGCCCCGCGCCCGCCTGCCTCAGTACTTCATCGTGTCCTTGGCCATCGAGTCGTGCGACAGGGTGTCCTTGGACATGTTGTCCTTGGCCATCGAGTCGTGCGACCTCGTGTCCTTGCCCATCGTGTCGCGGGACATCGAGTCCTTGCCCATGGCGTCCTTCGCTTTCGCGTCCTTCGCCATCGAGTCGTGGGACATCGAGTCCTTGGCCATGGTGTCCTTCGCCATGTTGTCTTGCGCGTGGACGGCGCCGGCGCACAGGAGGCCGGCGGACAGCAGCGCTGCAGCGATCTTGTTCATTTCGAATCTCTCCAAGAAAAGTTAAGGTTCAGGTACCGCGGTTGCGCGCGCGCCTTCGGGCCGCGACATCCTCCGTCCCCGGACGCCGGGCTCCGGACGCGCATTCACTTCGTGCCTTCGTTGGTCGCCGGCGCGGCGCGGCGCTTACGCGCGCGGCGCGACGGGCTAGATGCCGGCCCACCACTCGTAGCCGCGGTCCTCCCAGAAGCCGCCGCGCCCGCCGCGCAGGTGGGCGAAGCTCTCCACCAGCTCGAGCCGCATCAGGAACTTGGCGTGCTTGTAGCCGAGCTGGCGCTCGACGCGCAGCCGCAGCGGCGCACCGTTGGCAATCGGCAGCGGCGCGCCGTTCAGGGCGTAGGCGAGGATCGTCTGCTCGTGGTGGGCGTCTTCCAGGTCGATGCTCTCGTAGTAGGGCTCGCGGCCGCCGGCTTCCTTCGGGTCGGCGCAGTGGAACACGACGAAGCGCGCGCGTGCCGTCGGCCGCACCCGCTCGAGCAAGGCCGAGAGGCGCGCGCCCTGCCACTGGGCGATCGCGCTCCAGCCCTCGACGCAGTCGTGGCGCGTGGTCTGGGTGCGGCTGGGGAGCGCGCGCAGCTCGGCGAGCGAGAGGCTCGCGGGCGCCTCGACCCGCCCGCCGACCTCCAGCCGCCAGTCGGCGAAGCCGCCGGCCGCGAGCGCGCGGTACGCCGGGTTGGCCGGCAGCGCCGTGCCGTTGCTGCGGAAGAACGGCGAGCGGTCCGCCTCGCCGAACTCCTGCGCCCTCGCGCGCCGCGGGAGGGCGAAGCGCTGCGCCGCCCGGGTCAGGCGCTCGCCGACGCCGAGCACGCCGGGGAGCCATTGCGAATCCGAGAGCGCGTCGCAGCCCGCGAGCGCCACGGCGCCCGCCGCGCCCAGGGCGCGCGCGAGGAAGCGCCGGCGCGGCAGCTCAGCGCGCCTGCTCATCGGCGGGATGCGCCGGGACGCGGTAGCGGCCGGTGACCATGGAGCGCAGGTGGTTCCAGGGGCCGGCGAGGATCATCTCCACGACGTGCACCAGGACGAACGCGACGAGCAGCCACGCGGCGAGGAAATGCAGCGTGCGCGCCGACTGCCGCCCGCCGAGCAGGTCGACCCAGCCCGGCACGAGCGCATCGAGCGACGGCGACATGGCGAACCCGGTCAGCACGACCAGCGGCAGCAGCCCGAAGATCACCCCGAGGTAGGTGAGCTTCTGCAGCACGTTGTAGCGCCGGGCGGCCTCGCCCACGGGGTGGCGCAGCCGCAGGTGGTCGAGCACCGAGCGGCCGATGCCGCGCCAGTCGGCCGCGCTGGGCAGGAGGTCGCGCGCCACGTGCCGGCTGGCGAACGCGTAGGCGAGGTAGGCGAGGCCGTTCAGCACGAACAGCCACGCGAAGCTGAAGTGCCAGCGCCGGGCCATCGCCAGCCAGCGCTCGCCGGGCAGCGTCAGCCAGGACGGGAAGGTGCGCTCGACGGTGCCGCCCGGCCCCGCGCTGGCGCCCAGGACGCCCGTGGTCACGAACTCGCGGCCGAAGACGCGCGTGACGCCGACCACCTCGCCGCCGTCCTCGCGCGCCGTGACCTGCAGCGCCGGCCCGCGGCCGGTGTACGAGGACTTGCCCCAGTACAGCGCCGGGTGGGCGCTGAAGATGTTGAGCCCGCTCATGAAGAGCACGGCGAGCGCCAGCGCGTTGACCCAGTGCGTAACGCGCACCGGCCAGGCGTGGCGCAGGTAGAGCGGCAAGCGCTTGTTCGACATGAGGGCCGGCACAGTACGCGCCGCCCACCCCTCGCGGAAGCCGCCAAAACCGTATAGTGGCTATGCCGGAATGGAATGAACGGAGGCTGTGCATGGACCGACTGGGCGCGATGGCCGCCTTCACGCGCTGCGTGGAGCGCGGCAGCTTCTCGGCGGTGGCGCGCGAGCTGCGCGTCACGCAGCCGACCGTCAGCAAGCAGATCGCCGCGCTGGAGCGCCACCTCGGCGGGCGGCTGTTCGCGCGCTCCAGCCGCCACCTCAGGCTGACCGCCGAGGGGCGGCGCTTCTACGAAGAGTGCTGCGCCATCCTCGGCGGCGTCGAGGCGGCCGAGGCGTCGTTTCGCACCGGGCGCACGGAGGTCTCGGGGCTGTTGCGCGTCGCGGCCGGAACGGGCTTCGGTCGCGTGCTGCTGATGGGGCGCATGCGCGCGTTCCTGCAGCGCTACCCGGCGCTGCGCGTGGACCTGCACCTGAGCGACGGCTTCGTCGACATCGTCGAGCAGGGCATCGATGTCGCCTTCCGCGTCGGCGAGCTGCCCGACAGCAGCCTGGTGGCGCGGCGCATCAGCACCACCCACCGCGTCACGGTGGGCTCGCCCGAGTACCTGGCGCGCCGCGGCGAGCCCCGGCGCCCGGAGGACCTCGCGGCGCACGATTGCATCCTGCATACGCCCGTCGCCTCGCAGGACGTGTGGCCCTACGTGCGCGAGGGCCGCGCCTGCCCGGTGCGCGTGCGGGGCGCTTTCCAGTCGAACAGCGGCGAGGCCGTGCGTGCGGCGGTGCTTGCCGGGATCGGCCTCGCGCTCTCGCCGGTGTGGCTGTTCGGCGAGGACCTGCGCGCGAAGCGCGTCCGGCTGGTCCTTCCCGAGTACCGGTCCAGGCCGCTGCCGGTGCACGCGGTGTTCCCCGCCAACCGGCGCGACTCGGCGAAGGTGCGGGCCTGCGTGGAGTACTTCCAGGCGGAGTTCGAGCGCGACCCGTTCATGTCGGCCTACCGGCCCTGAGCCGGCTCAGGGCCGCCTGGAAGGCCGGGCGGCGCGCAGGACAACGGCAAGCCCGGCCCGCGCCCGGACTACGGGCCGACCTACTACGCGGCGTTCCTGCCGGATGCGGACGGCAACAACGTCGAGTCGGTCTGCCTGGCCTGAGCGCGCCGCGCCGGCCGCAGCCGCGGCCGCACGCGCTTCCAGAACCCGTTCCCGTCCCACGCGCGCGCGCCGTAGAGCGCGGCGTCGAGCGCCGCGAGCTCCGCGCGCACCGGCTGCAGCGCGCCGATCGCCTGCACGATCGGCGCCGGCGCACCGGCCGCGCGGCTCCACGCGAGCAGCGCATCGCGCGCGCCCCTGGCGTCGTTCCGGCGGCAGGCCTCGTGGAGCCGTGCCTTCGCCGCGCGCCGCTCGCGCGTGCGCACGTGCCAGGCGAGCGCGAGCGCCGTGAGCGCGGCGAGCGCCGCGAGCAGGCCGCGCAGCAGCCCGGGCGCCGACACTTCCGCTGCGGGCAGCACCGCCACCGGCGCGATCGCCGCGTGCAGCACCAGCGGCCGCGCGGGCACCGAGCTCAGCCGCGCGACGTCGCCTTTCACGTCCCACCAGCGCACGCTCACCTCGGGGAGCGTCACCTCGGCCGCGCCCACCGGCATCAGCACCATGCGCTGCACGCGCCGGCCGATCATCCCCTCGTCGGAGTACTCGGTCTGCAGCTCGGGCTGGTCGTGGTGCACGAGCAGGCCCGGCAGCGCGGCCATCTCGAGGCGCGGCAGGCGCTCCGCGGCGAGCCCTTCCGCGCGGATCACCAG
>DASUFW010000126.1:0-6597 GCA_036274335.1 Burkholderiales bacterium
GCCGCGCCGGTGAACGAGACCGTGACGGCCCTGGTGAAGGCGAAGGAGCGGGCGCTGGGCTGCGGCTAAATGGGGACTGTCCCCATTTAGGTCCTACTTCACCCGCACGACCCGGAACGCCTGCATCGGCTGCGTGAACCCGCGCAGCTGCAGGTTGCCGACCGGCGCCACCTCCACCAGGTCGGCGACGTTCGTGCAGGTGACCGCGTCGATCAGGATCTCGCCGCCCTGCGCCTGCCCGCACAGCCGCGCGGCGAGGTTGGGCACCGAGCCGATCGCCGCGTACTCCCAGCGCTGCTCGAAGCCGATCACGCCGAGCGTCGCCTCGCCCTGGGCGATACCCACGCCGAGCGACACCTTGTGGCCGCGGTGCTCCCAGGTGCTCGCGATCGGCTGGAATGCCCGCTGCAGGTCGAACGCCATGCGCACGGCCTTGAGCGCCGGGCCGTCCACCGGGATCGGGTCGTTGAAGAAGATCATCACGCCGTCGCCCGCGAAGTGCTCGAGGGTCCCGCCGTAGCGGTCGACGAGGTTGCCCATCGCGACGTGGTAGTCGGAGAGCAGGTCCATCACCTGGTCGGGGTCGGCGCGGTCGGTGAACGCGGTGAAGCCGCGCAGGTCGAGGAACACCGCGGTGATCTCGCGCCGGTGCGGCTCGAGCATCCCCGCGCCGCCCGCGACGATCGCGTCGGCGACCGGCGGCGAGAAGAAGCGCTTCATCTGCGCGAGCCGGTCGATCGCCGCCACCTGGTCCTTGACGCGCTGCTCGAGCCGCTCGTTCCAGTCGCGCAGCTCGGTCGCCTGCCGGCGCACCTCGTCCTGCAGCACCTTGACGCGCAGCAGCGACCGGACCCGCGCGAACAGCTCCGCGTAGCGCACGGGCTTGGCGAGGAAATCGTCGGCGCCCGACTCGATGCCCTTGACGCGCTCGTCGTGCCCGCTCTTGTCCTCGACCGAGGTGACCAGCACCACCGGCAGGAGCTCGGTGGCCGGGTCGTTGCGCAGGCGCTGCGTGAGCTCGTAGCCGTCCATCCCCGGCATGCGGATGTCGGAGATCACGAGGTCCACGCCGTGCGCGGCGATGTGCGCGAGCGCGCCTTCGCCGTCGTAGGCGCTGGCGACGTCGTAGCCGCGCGACTTCAGCAGCTCGACCAGCATCTCCACGTTCGCGCGCTGGTCGTCGACCACCAGGATGCGGCCGCGGCGGGCGGCGACAGGCGAAGGCATCAGAGGATGATCACGCCCCGCGCGTTGCGCCCGGACTCGAGGTCGGCGAAGGCCTGCGGGGCCTCGTCGATCCGGTAGCGTTGCGTGATCAGCTCGTCCAGCTTGAGGCGCCCCGCCATGTACAGGTGGAGCATCCTCGGGAAGTCGATGCGCGGCACCGAGGAGCCGAAATAGCTGCCCTGCAGGCTCTTTTCCTCGAACACCATGGTCATCGGCTTGAAGGAGGTGGCGTCCGTCGCCCGCGCCACGCCGACGATCACCGCCTTGCCGCCGCGGCGGATCGCACGGTACGCGGTCTCGGCGAGCGCGCCCACGCCCACGCACTCGAAGGCGTAGTCGGGGCCGCCCCCGGTCATCTTCTTCAGGGCCTTGGCGGTGTCCTCGCCCGGCTTGGCGAGGATCGTGTCGGTCGCGCCGAAGGTCTTCGCCATGTCGAGCTTCGCCTGCAGGGTGTCGATGGCGATGATGCGCCCGGCGCCCGCGATGGCCGCGCCCTGCACCACGTTGAGGCCCACGCCGCCGCAGCCGAACACCGCGACGCTCGAGCCCGGCTCCACTCTTGCGGTGTTGAACACCGCGCCCACGCCCGTGGTCACCGCGCAGCCGACCAGCGCGGCGCGATCGAGCGGGATCTTCGGGTCGATCTTCACCAGGTTGTCCACCGACACGGTGGCGTATTCGGCCATCACGCCGCAGCCCGAGAAGATGCCGAGCGGCTTGCCGGCCTTGTCGTGCACGCGCGGCGTGCCCTCCGGCGGCGTGGTGAGCGCCTTGCCCTGCTCCACGCACAGCACCGGGCGCCCGCCCGCGCAGAAGCGGCACTTGCCGCACATGTAGATGAAGGAGGACACCACATGGTCGCCGGCGGCGAGCGCCGTGACGCCTTCGCCGACCTCGACCACTTCGCCCGCCGCCTCGTGTCCGAGGACCAGCGGCGGCGGCAGCGCGATGGTGCCGTTGGTGGCCGAGAGGTCCGAGTGGCACACGCCGCAGGCGGCGAGCTTGACCATGACCTCGCCGCGCTTGGGCGAATCCACGGCCACTTCCTCCACCACCACGGGCTGGTTCAGTTCGCGGCAGATGACCGCCTTGCCGGTGCGGGACATTCGACCTCCGTGCTTCGACAGCGGCGAAGTATAGCTGCTGGCGCACGAGCGCCGCTGGGTCGATCACGACGGGGGCGTCAACGGGCCCGGCGTTGCCTCCGCCATGACGCCGAGGGTCGACCCCGCGCTCGCGCACAACGCCCCGAGCGAGAGGTGCATCGGCTGGAACTGCGCTCCAGGCGTCCCGACAAGAGGACCGAACGGCTCGAACCCGAGGTGCCGGTAGAGCTCGAGCTGGCGCGTGGTGCCGGAAATCACGGCGAGGTCGTAGCCCGCGCCGATGCAGCGCTGCGCAGCGAACGCCACCAGGCGCCGAAACAGCGTGCCGCCGCGATGCCCGCGCTGCACGGCGAGCAGGCGCAGCTCGCACACCGCGCGGTGCGGAGGCAGGTAGGCGTCCAGCCGCGCCACCTTCTGGTCGAGCGAGAACGGCCGTCGTCCGCGCATCGCGAGCATGCCGGCCAGCTCGCCCTCGAGCGTGAGGGCGATCGCATACTCGTTCTCCGCGTCGAAGCGGTCCACGAGGCGCCGCTCGGCGTTGGGGGGGTGCTGCGGAATCTCCTCGACGAAGGTTTGATAGTTGAGGCGGTGAATCTGCTCGCGCTCGACGGCCGTCTCGGCGAGCTTGACGCGGTAGGCGGGCACGGCACTGGCTCCGAGCCCGACCTACGACGGCTCCCTGGGCGCGTCCTGCGCAGCCGCTGCCGGCGGCACGGGCGCCGCGTAGCCGATCACGAGCAGCAGCGCACCCACCCCGATGAAGGAAACGATGCGCGCCACGGTGCCCGTGTTCGCGAGGTCGACCACGAAGAGCTTGGCGACCACCACCGCGAGCAGGCCCGCGCCGACGACCCAGAGCGCGCGCTGCGAGCGGCGGCGCGCGACCAGCATCAGCGCCAGGGCGGTGCCGCTCCAGAGCAGCGAGAGGGTCGCCTGCACGAGCACGCTCTCGAGCAGCCGGTCGAGCCGGTAAGGCACGCCGGCCCAGAAGTGGATGCTGCGCAGCGCGACCCCGTTCAGCCAGACGAATCCCAGGCCCCACGCAACGCGCTGCACGAACGATTGCGCGGCGGAACCAAGCGCCGAGAGCCACCGGCTCCAGGACAGTCCCGCGGCCAGCGCGGCGGCGCACGCGAGGTCGATCGGATTGGCGAGCGGCAGGTAGGGCAGCGGCGCCATATCCCCCGGCGCACGCAAGTTGATGTACAGGAACCACGCTGCAGAGAGCAGCGCAACCGGACCGAGTGCCGCGTCCCGATACAGCGCCCGGCGAGGCGCCACCGGCCACCACCCGAGATTGCCCCAGGCAACCGATCCGCCGAGCGCCGCCGCGAGGCACGATCCCCATACCGCGGGCGTCCATGCGGAGCCGAAGCCCCAGTCGGCCAGATGCGACGTCAGCTCTCGCCCGGCGACGAGCACGGCGAGCCACAGCCCGGCGACATGCGCGAGCGGCGCGCCGAGGGCGATGCCGTCCCGCTCCTGCCGGAACAGGCTCAGGTAGGCGGCCGCGAACGCCGCCGGCCATGCCAGCCAGCCGTACGACGCCCACGGCCGCAGCCCGTCCTCGATCTGCGCAGCGGCGGCCACGAGCATGCCCGCCCAGGCGACCCAGGCGGCGTGGCGCAGCACGCGCCAGCCAAGCCGGGCGCCGGCAAGCTCGTAGACAAACGCGCTCGCGGCTGCCAGGCCCAGCATCGCCGTGATCATGCCGGCGTGCCCGAAACGGGCGTCGGACCACGCCGCTCCCTGCACGAACCAGAACGCGATCGCCCAGAGGAGCGCCACGGCGCTCGCCGGCACCGGCGCCGCTGCGCGCTGCTCGCGCAACCGGAAGCGCAGCCAGGCCGCCACATGCGCCGCGGCGGCGAGCAGCATGCCCAGGCCGTGCTCGCGCTCGCGAAGCAGCCAGAACTCCTCCCAGGTCGCGAGCAGCGCGAGCGTCGCCCACTGCAGCAGGTATCGCGCCGAGGGCAGGACCGCCACGCCGTCCCGCTCCTGGCGCACCAGCGCCCAGAATGCGCACCCGAAGCCGAGCGGCCAGGCCACGAAGCCCAGGTTGCCGAGCGCGTGGCCGCCCGAGTTCAGCTGGAACAGCGCGGCGATCGCGAGGACCGGCGCATGCGCCGCGCACAGCGCGCGCAGCTCGCGCCAGCCCGCGCGCGCGCCGGCGAGCTCGAGCACGAAGAAAGTCGCCGCAAAGAACATCCCGGCGGCGGCCGGCTGGAGCTCCCCGGCGACCGCGTGGTCGATCGCGTCCAGGCCGCCGAGCGACCACCAGGCGGCGCCCCACAGCAGGAACAGCGTCGCAAGGCCACGCTGGCCTTCGGGCAGGCGATCGCGGTAGCGGCGCGCGAGCACCGCCGACATGAAGCTCGCGACCGCGATCCACAGGCAGCCGTAGATCGCATCGTTGAGCACGGGGTCGCCGCGGTCCAGGCCGGCGTACTCGCCCAGGAACATCAGCGCGCCCGCCGCCTGGACGAGCAGCGCGAACCAGCGCGCGAGCGCGCGCTCCTGGCGCAGCGCCACCCACAGGATCGCCGTGCCCTCGAGCGTCCACAGGGCGAAGGTCGGATACGCGTCGAAGCCGAAGAAGATCGCAAGCGTGCCGAGGCCGACCGCAAGCGCGAGATAGGTCTCGCGCAGCAGCCGCATGGGGGCCTGCCGCCAGAGCGAGGCGGCGAGCACCGCATACAGCGCGCCGCCCCCCGCGGCACTCCAGGCGAGCCCGTTGGGAATGTCGTGCACCAGCCCCGCCTGCATCACCGCGACCGCCGCGGGCGTGCCGAAGACGAGCGTGCCATCGACGATGCCCTTCAGATGCGGCGGCTGGCGCGTCGCGAACAGGATCGGGATGACGAGGTAGAGCGCGAAGAAGAGCAGCACGAAGGGCTCGACCGTGCCGAACAGCGCGGGTCGGTAGTTGGCCGAGCCCCACAGAAGTGCGACGGCGAAAGTGAAGATCCAGCCCGTGAGGTTGAGCGCCCGCCACGCCTTGAACCAGCTGACGCCGAAGATGAAGACGTTGAGCAGCGCGTAGTACGAGAACAGCAGCACGTGGTTGCCCGACCCCGTCGAGGCCAGGATCGGCGCCATGAACGCGCCGATCAGGCCGAGCACCGCGAGCACCGGCGCGTCCTGGCGCACCGCGGACATCGTGGTCACCACGCCGAGGATGGCGAACAGGGTGAAACCGGCGACCGGGCCGATGAAGCCGTAGGTCTTCAGCGCGAAGAAGACGTCGAGGTACGCGAGGCCGCTCGCCCCGCCCTGGAGGATCATGGCGTAGAGCCGATGGCTGTGCCGCAGCCGCCAGCCGATGAACAACAGCAGCCCCGCGCCCGCCAGCACGCCCGCGAGCCGCAGCTCGGGGGGCAGCATCCCCCGGTCGTAGGCGAACTTGAGCAGGAAGCCGACGCCGAAGAACAGCACGACCACGCCGACCTTGGCGACGATGTTCTCCGAGATCAGGCGCTGCAGGAAGCCCGGCCCGGCCGGCTCGGCCGGTGCAAGCGGCGGCGGAGGGGGCGGCGGATCGATCGGCTTCGCCGCCGTCACGGCGGTTTCGTCCACAGGCGGCGTTTCGGGTGCCGGGGCGGGAGCGAGCGGCTCCATCGCGGGCGCGGGCGATGGCCCGGCCCGCGATTCGACTTGCGGTCCGGGCTGTGCCGCAGGAGGGGGTGCGGTCTCCGGCTCAGGCTGCGGCTCGGGCGCCGGCGCGATGCCCAGGCGGGCTTCGAGGCGCTCGACGCGCGCCACCAGGATCTCGACCTGCGTCTGCAGATCCGCCGGCGCCGCCCGCCGGGCGGGCGGCGGCGCGGAGCGCGGCTCGGAGGGCACGACGAGGTCGACCGAGGGCTCCGGCGGCGCGCTCTTCTGCAACCAGTAGGCGAGTCCGAAACCCAGCGCGCCGAGCACGATCGCGCCGGCCGGTCCGCCCATGCCGGCGCCGAGCACGAGTCCCAGCAGCGTGAAGATGACCTTCATGCGACCTCCCTTTCGATGCCTACCGCAAGTCCCCGCGCAGCGCCGCCACCTTCGCCTGCAGCCCCTCGGGGGTCGCCGCGGCCGCGGCCACCGGCTCGCCCACCGCCAACCCGATCCTCGCAAACGGCTTGAGCCACGAGCGCCACGACATCGCCGCGCCGGCCCGGCGCGAGAAGAAGCTCCCCCACAGGCCGCGCAGCGCCATGGGCACCACGGGCACGGGCGTCTCGGCCAGGATGCGCGTCACCCCGGGCCGGAACGGATAGAGCTCGCC
>DASUFW010000127.1:0-4047 GCA_036274335.1 Burkholderiales bacterium
GCTGTCCGGGGGCGAGCAGCAGATGCTGGCGATCGCGCGCGCGCTGATGGGCCGGCCGAAGCTCCTGCTGCTCGACGAGCCCTCGCTTGGGCTGGCGCCGCTGCTGGTCAAGCAGATCTTCTCCGTGATCCGCGAGATCAACGCGCGTGACCGCGTCACGGTGTTCCTCGTCGAGCAGAACGCGCACCACGCGCTGAAGATCGCCCACCGCGGCTACGTGATGGCGAACGGCCACATCGTGCTCTCGGGCACCGGCGCGGCGCTGCTGGCGAACCCCGAGGTGCGACGCGCCTACCTTGAAGGAGGTCGCTGATGACCGTCTACCTCGGCCTGACCGTCGGGTTGATGGGCTTCGCCGCCTACATGACGGGGCAGGCGACGGCGCAGACCTGGAAGCCCGCGTGGCATGTCCTCGCGTACGCGATGCTGCTCGGCTGCGCGGACCGTTTCCTCGCCTATGCCCTGTTCCGGGGCGATCTGCTCTCGGTCCCGGACTATCTGATGGATACCGCCACCCTGGCCGTCATCGCGCTCCTTGCGTGGCGGCTGAGCCGGGCGCGAAAGATGGTCTCCCAGTACCCCTGGCTGTACGAGCGCGCGGGACCGTTCGCCTGGCGCGACAAGGCGCCGCCCGCACGCGAATCGCTGTGATAGAGTCATTTTCCCGATCGCAAGGAGGTCGCCCATGAAATTCCGCAACGTTTCCACGATCCTCGCGGCTGCCGCACTGGCCGGCTTCGGCAGCGCCGCGTGGTCGCAAATCTCCATCGCCACGGCAGGCCCGATGACAGGCCAGTACGCATCGTTTGGCGAGCAGATGCGCCGCGGCGCCGAGATGGCGGTCGCCGACATCAATGCCAAGGGCGGCGTGCTCGGCAAGAAGCTCGTGCTGAAGATCGGCGACGACGCCTGCGACCCGAAGCAGGCCGTGGCGGTGGCCAACCAGTTCGCGAGTGACAAGGTCGTGTTCGTGGCCGGGCATTTCTGCTCGGGCTCCTCGATTCCCGCCTCCAAGGTGTACACGGAGGAAGGCATCCTGCAGATGTCGCCGGCGTCCACCAACCCGAAGCTGACCGACGAGGGCGGCCCCAACGTGTTCCGCGTGTGCGGGCGCGACGACCAGCAGGGCACCGTCGCGGGTAACTATCTCGCCGACCACTACAAGAAGAAGCGCATCGCGGTCATTCATGACAAGACCGCGTACGGCAAGGGCCTCGCCGACGAGACCAAGAAGCAGCTCAACAAGCGCGGCGTGAAGGAAGCGATGTACGAGGCCTACACGGCAGGCGAGAAGGACTACTCGGCGCTGGTGTCCAAGATGAAGGGCGCGAACATCGATGTCGTGTACGTCGGCGGCTACCACACCGAGGCGGGGCTGATCGTGCGTCAGGCGCGCGAGCAGGGCTACAAGCTGCAGCTCGTCTCCGGCGACGCGCTGGTCACCGACGAGTTCTGGAAGATCACCGGCGCGGCGGGCGAGGGCACGCTGATGACGTTCAGCCCGGATCCGCGCAAGAACAAGGCGGCCGCCGGCGTCGTCAAGGAGTTCCGGGCACAGAAATACGAGCCCGAGGGCTACACGCTCTACACCTACGGCGCGATCCAGGCCTGGGCGCAAGCCGTCACCAAGGCGAAGTCGACCGGGTGGAAAGCCGTGGCCGCCGAGCTGCGCAAGGGCAAGTACAACACCGTGCTCGGGCCGCTGGGCTTCGACAAGAAGGGCGACGTGACCGCGCCCGGCTATGTCTTCTACGTGTGGAAAGACGGCAAGTACGATTACGCCGCGATGAAGTAACGCGCGGGCCGGCGGGGCGCGTCAGCGCCCCGCCACGTCCGCCTGCGTCGTGAAACTGTCGGCGTAGAACTCCTCCTCGGGCAGCCGGCACACCGCCGAGAAGTCCTTGCGGGCCGCGTCGACCATGACCGGCACGCCGCAGGCGTAGACCTGATATCCGGAGAGGTCCGGGAAGTCCTGCATGACCGCGCGGTGTACGAAGCCGGCGCGGCCCGTCCACTGATCCTCGGGCAGCGCCTCCGAAACGACCGGAACGTACTTGAGCAGGCCGCGCGCCGCCCAGTCCTCTGCGAGCGCGTTCAGGTACAGATCGCGCGGCCGCCGCCCGCCCCAGTAGAGCGTCATCGGGCGCCGGATGCCCTTGTGGATCGCCTCCTCGATGATCGCCTTGATCGGCGCGAAGCCGGTGCCGGAGGCGACGAACACGATGGGCTTGTCCGAATCCTCGCGCAGGAAGAACGTGCCGAGCGGTCCCTCGAAGCGCAGGATGTCGCGCTCCTTCATCTTGGCGAAGACGTGGTCGGTGAACGCGCCGCCCACGACGTGGCGGACGTGCAGTTGCAGCTCCGCGCCCTCGTGCGGCGCGCAGCCCATGGAGAAGCTGCGCCGCGTGCCGTCCTTGAGGAGGAAGTCGAGGTATTGCCCGGCGAGGAACACGAGCCGCTCGCTCGCCGGCAGCTTGAGGTGAACGATCATCACGTCGTCCGCGGCGCGCTCCATCTTCTGCACCCGGCAGGGCAGCGTCTTCACCTCGATGCCCTTCACGGCGCCGACGGTGCGCGCTTCGATCACCATGTCGGAGAGCGGCTTGGCCTGGCAGAAGAGCGCCTTGCCGAGCGCTTTTTCCGCGTCGGTCAGGGTCTTCGCCTGGTACACGCCGTAGTCGACGCTGCCCGACAGGATCTTTCCCTTGCAGCTGCCGCACGCGCCGTTCTTGCAGCCGTACGGCAGCACCAGTCCCTGGCGCAGGGCCGCGGCGAGGATGGCTTCGCCGTCCTCGACCTCGATGGTCTGCCCGCTCGGCTGGATCGTGACGCTGTGCATCTCGCTACAATGGCATCCATGAAGACGTTGTGGATCGCGGGATTCGGCGACGTTGCGCGCCGCGCCGCGCCGCAGCTTGCCGGCCGCTACGCGCTGGTGCCCCTGTCACGGCGTCACGGCGTCGACCTCGACCGCCCGGAATCCCTCTCCGGTCTCGCGGCCGCCGACGCGATCCTGCATTGCGCGCCGCCCCCCGCCCGGGGCACCACCGACCCGCGTACCGCCGGCCTTCTCGAGTCCCTGGAGAAGGCCGGCATTCTACCGGCGCGTTTCGTGTACGTCAGCACGAGCGGGGTGTACGGCGATTGCGCCGGCGCGCGCGTCGACGAGACGCGGCCGCCGCGGCCGCAAACCGACCGGGCGCGCCGCCGCGCGGACGCGGAATCGCGGCTTGCAGGATGGTGCAGCCGGCGGTCCGTTGCGCTGATCGTCCTGAGAGTGCCGGGCATCTACGCCGCCGACCGGCTCCCGCTCGAACGGCTGCGCGCCGGAACGCCCGTCCTGCGCCCCGAAGACGACGTCTACACGAACCATGTGCACGCCGAAGACCTGGCGGCGATCGTCGTGCGCGCACTCGAAGACGGCGCGCCGCCGGGAATCTACAACGCCAGCGACGACAGCGAGCTGCGCGCCGGCGACTGGATGGACCTCGTCGCCGAGCGCAGCGGCCTGCCGCGGCCCCCGCGCATTTCGCGCGCCGAGGCCGAGCGCCGCCTGCCGGCGGAGACCCTGTCCTTCCTGAGCGAGTCTCGCCGCCTGGTGAACGAACGTCTGAAGGCCGTCCTCGGCGTCCGGCTGCGCTTCCCCACCGTGGTCGACGGACTGCCGCCGGAAAGGGCCGCCGCATGAATGCGCTGCTCGTGATCACGAATCTCCCGGACCGCGCGGTCGCGGAGCAGCTCGCGGAGTCGCTCATCGCGAAGCATCTGGCGGCATGCGTGAACGTTCTGGCGCCCTGCCGCTCGGTGTATCGGTGGAAGGAAGAGGTGCAGCACGACGAAGAGCACCCGGTGCTCATCAAGACGACCTACGAGCGCTATCCCGAGCTCGAAGCGGAGATCCGCGCACTGCATCCGTACGAACTTCCCGAGATCATCGCGGTCCCAATCGAGCGCGGACTGCCCGGCTATCTCGCCTGGGTGGCCGAAGAGACCTCCCCTTCCCCGTGATCCGGCCCCTGTTGTGCTGTTGGCTTGCCCTGGCCGCGC
>DASUFW010000128.1:0-1864 GCA_036274335.1 Burkholderiales bacterium
CGGCCGTCGGCCTCGAAGAAGCGGTTGGCGATCTGGAAGATGGCGAGCATCAGGCCGCCCTGCGGGCCGCCCCAGGCCGAATGCCGGCTGCCGGCCGGCCGCCAGACGAACTCGCCCGCCTTGCACTCGCCCTCGCCGCACATCAGGCTGCCCTCCAGCACGTAGGTCTGCTCGAGCATCACGTGCTCGTGGTCGGGGAGCCTGGCGCCCGGCGCCATGTGAATCAGGACTGTGGCGACCCCGCTTTCACGGTCCACGACCAGCACCTTCTGGCGCACCCCCGCGAAGCGGGTGTCCTCCCAGGGGATGTTCGCCGGATCGACGAAGCGAGAGGCGAGCGGCGGGAGGCCGGCGTGGGAGGCGTCTTTGGGGGTCAGGGCGGTCATGGCGGCTATCCTATAATCCCGCCGCCCTCGTCCGTCAACCCGGGCGCGATGCCCGTGGCGCGCTAGCCCCGCAGGTGCTCGCCCACCCGCACGATCTTCAGGGTGTTGGTGCCGCCTGCCTTGCCGATCGGCTCGCCGATGGTCAGCACGATCAGGTCGCCGTCCTTCACCACGCCGCTCTCGACCAGCACCTTCTCGGCCTCGCCCAGCAGCTCCTCGCGGTCGTGGCCGACGTATTTCACCATCAGCGGGTAGGTATCGCGGAACAGCGAGCACTTGTAGCGCGTCGAGGTCTGCGAGGTGAGGGCGTAGATCGGCACACCGCAGTTGAGGCGGCTCATCCACAGCGCCGTCGCCCCTGACTCGGTGAGCGCGGCGATCGCCTTCACTTTGAGGTGGAACGCCGTGAACAGCGCCCCCATGGCGATCGACTGGTCCACGCGCGTGAATACGCGGTTGAGAAAGTCCTGGTCGAGGCTGATCGACTGCGTCTGCTCGGCCTGGACGCAGATGCGGTCCATCGCTTCGATGGTCTGCACCGGGAACTGCCCGCTCGCCGACTCGGCCGAGAGCATCACCGCGTCGGTGCCGTCGAGCACGGCGTTCGCCACGTCGGACACCTCGGCGCGCGTCGGCACCGGGCTCGAGATCATGGATTCCATCATCTGCGTCGCCGTGATGGTCAGCTTGTTGTGCTCGCGCGCGAGCCGGATCATGCGCTTCTGCAGCGCCGGCACGGCCGCGTCGCCCACTTCGACGGCCAGGTCGCCGCGCGCCACCATGATCCCGTCGCAGGCGCTCATGATGCTGAGCAACGTGTCCTGCTTCACGGCTTCCGCCCGCTCGATCTTGGCGATCAGCATCGCTTTGCCGCCCGCGGCGCGCAGCAGCTCCCTCGCCATGTACATGTCCGCCCCCGACTTGGGGAAGGACACGGCGAGGAAGTCGGCATGGAGTTTCGCCGCCGTGCGCACGTCCTCCATGTCCTTGGCGGTGAGCGCCGCGGCGGTCAGCCCGCCCCCCTGCCGGTTGATGCCCTTGTTGTTGGAGAGCACGCCGCCGTGCCGCACGCGCGTTTGCACCTCGTTGCCGCGCACCGCGGTCACGTCGAGGACGATCTTGCCGTCGTCGAGCAGCAGCACCGCGCCCGCCTCGACGTCGCGCGGCAGCTCCTTGTAGTCCAGGCCGACGCGCGCGGCGTCGCCCAGCGGGCAGTCCGCGTCGAGCACGAAGCTCGCCCCGGTCTCGAGCTGCACCTTGCCGTCGCGGAACTTGCCGATGCGGATCTTCGGGCCCTGCAGGTCGCACATGATGCCCACCGTGCGTCCCGTGCTGCGGCCGATCTCGCGCACCAGCTCGGCGCGCTTTTCGTGATCGGCCGCGGTGCCGTGCGAGAAGTTGAGGCGCACCACGTCGACGCCGGCGCGCACCATGCGCTCGAGCACCGCCGGGTCGCTCGAGGCGGGACCGAGCGTGGC
>DASUFW010000129.1:0-3003 GCA_036274335.1 Burkholderiales bacterium
GCGAATGGTCCCCTTCTGCGGGTGATAGACGCCGTTGATGACATTGAGCATCGAGCTCTTGCCGGCGCCGTTGGGGCCGATGATGGCGCGCACTTCGTGCTCGCGGACGTCGAAGGAAACGTCGCTCAGCGCCTTGACGCCGCCGAAGGAAAGCGACACGCCCTCAACCTCCAGGACGAGCCCGCCGATTTCGCGCCCCCTTTCGGCCATCAGGCCGCCTTCCTTGCCGCGGCGCCGGGAAAGGTCTTCGCGTCGCGGATTTTCAGGTCCGCGGAAATGGTGCCCGTGCGCCCGTCTTCGTAACGCACCTGCGCCTCGACGTGCACCAGCTGTTTGCCGCCGTAAAGCGCATCCACCAACGTGCCGTACTTTTCTCCGATGTGGCCGCGCCGCACCTTGCGCGAGCGGGTCAGCTCGCCGTCGTCGGCGTCCAGTTCCTTGTGCAGGATCAGGAAGCGATGGATCTGGGAGTTGGCGAGTTCGCGATCCTGCGACAGGTCGAGGTTCACCTTCTCGATGCAATCGCCGATGAGCGCATAGACCTCGTCGCGCGAGGCCAGGTCGACGTAGCCCGCGTAGGGCAGGTTGCGCCGTTCGGCCCAGTTGCCCACCGCCTCCATGTCGAAGTTGATGAACACGCACACCTGGTCGCGCGCGTTGCCGAACGCCACCGCCTCCTTGATGTAGGGGAAGAACTTGAGCTTGTTCTCGAGGTACTTGGGCGCGAACAGCGTGCCGTCGGCGAGCTTGCCGACGTCCTTCACCCGGTCGATGATCTTCAGGTGGCCGTCGGGATCGAAGTAGCCCGCGTCGCCCGTGTGGAACCAGCCCTCGCGGTCCTTCGCCTCCAGCGTCGCCTGGGGATTCTTGTAGTACTCCTTGAACAGCCCCGGCGAGCGGATGAGCAGCTCGCGCTCGGGCGTGAACTTGAGCTCCACGCCGGGCACGGCCGGCCCGACGGTGTCGGACTTCACCTGGCCGTTCGGCTGCACGCAGACGAACACGCTGGTCTCGGTCGAGCCGTACAGCTGCTTCAGGTTGATGCCGATCGAGCGGTAGAACTTGAACAGGTCCGGCCCGATCGCCTCGCCCGCCGTGTACGCGATGCGCACGCGGCTCATGCCGAGAACGTTGCGCAGCGGCCCATAGACCAGGAAGTCGCCGACCGCGTAGTTCAGGCGGTCCAGCGGACCCACCGGCTTGCCGTCGAGCAACGCGCCGCCCACGCGCCGCGCGACGCTCATGTAGCGCTTGTAGAGCCAGCGCTTGAGCGCGCCGGCGTCCTCCATGCGGATCGACACCTGCGTGAGCAGCGCCTCCAGCACGCGCGGCGGCGCGAAGTAGTAGGTCGGCCCGATCTCGCGCATGTCGGTCATCACGGTCTCGGCGGATTCCGGGCAGCAGATGCAGTAGCCGGTCACCAGGGGCTGCGCATACGAAAAGATGTTCTGCCCGATCCACGCCGGCGGCAGGTAGGCGAGCACGACGTCGCGGTCGCGCAGGCCTTCGAGCTCGGCGGCCGCCCTCGCCCGGTCGATCAGCGCATGGTGCGTGAGCACGACGCCTTTCGGCGTGCCCGTCGTGCCGCTGGTGAAGAACATCGCCGCGGTATCCCCGCCGCGGCCCTTGTCGATCTCGGCCTCGAGGAACGCCGGATCGCGCCGGTAGGCTGCCCGACCGACCTCGATCAGGGCGTCGTAGGACTCCAGCCCCGGCTGGTCGTAGTAGCGCATGCCGCGCGGGTCGTCGTAGTAGAGGTGCTTGAGGGTCGGGCACTTCGGCAGGATCTCGAGGAGCTTGTCCACCTGCTCCTGGTCCTCGGCGAGGGCGTGAGCGATCTCCGCGTTCTGGATCGGAAACGCCATCTCCGCCGCGACCGCGTCCTGGTACAGCGGCACCGGGATCGCGCCCAGGCATTGCGCCGCGCACATCGCCGCGTAGATGCGCGGCCGGTTGTCGCCGACCAGCGCCATGTGGTCGCCGCGCTTCAGGCCGCGGTCGGCCAGGGCGCAGGCGAGCGAGCGCACCTCCTCGGCGAACTGGTGCCAGGTCCACGTCTGCCAGATGCCGAGGTCCTTCTCCCGGATGGCGGGCAGCGAACCGCGCACGCGCGCGTGCATCATCAGCAGCTTGGGAAACGTATCGAGCGACCCGATGTCTGAGGGCATCGAGGCACCTCCTCCTCCAAGGACCGGGGGGATTCTTACACAGAAATCTGCCCTCTTGCAGTGCAGCGAGCGCCTTGGCGCCGCATAGAATTCGCCATCCGTGCGCAGGGTCTTCGCTCTGGTTGCGACGATTGTCGCGTGTACCGCGCCCCCGGCGGCCCGCGCGGCCGTGGACTATCGGGTCGAGGTCGAGGCCCCCGAGGCGATCGCCGAGCCGCTGCGGCACGGCACCGACCTCGTGCGCTGGATCGGCGACGCGGGCATGACGCGCGAGCAGCTGCGCCGCCTTGCCGACGACGCCGTTCGCGACGCGCGTTCGGTGGCGGCGGCGGAAGGCTACTTCTCGGCCGCCGCGCGCGTCGAGATCGACGATCAAGTGCAGCCCTGGCGCGTCACCCTGCACGTCGAGCCCGGCGAGCGCACGCACGTCGCCGCGGTCGAGCTGCAGGTGACCGGCCCGGCCGCCGCCGATCTGCAGGCCGCGTCGCGCATCGCGGACCTGAAGAAGGGCTGGGCGCTGCGCGCGGGCGCGCCCTTCCGGCAGGCGGATTGGGAGTCGGCCAAACGCGAGGCGCTGAAGGCGCTCTCGAGCTGGCGCTACGCGGCGGCGCGGGTGGCCTCGAGCGAAGCCCGCGTCGATGCCGGGACGCGGGAGGCGCGCCTGAGCGTGGTGCTGGACAGCGGGCCGGCGTATCGCTTCGGCGCGACGACCGTCGCCGGCACGCAGCGCTACTCGCCGTCGCTCGTCGAGAGCCTGAGCCCGGTGCACCCCGGCGACGACTACGATCGCGAGCGGCTGATCGTCTTCCAGCGCCGCCTGATCGAGACCGGCTAC
>DASUFW010000130.1:0-1428 GCA_036274335.1 Burkholderiales bacterium
GTCGAGCGCCTGGTGCGAGAGCTTGCGCTCGACGTAGGCGGCGAAGAGCTTCCGGAGCTCCCCCTCCCACTCCGCGCACCAGGGGTACTCGTCGCGCAGCGTCGCTTCGAGGCTCCCTTGCGTGTTCACGCGGTGCGAGTAGATGGCGACGCAGGTGTCCTTCCTCGGGAAGCGCTTCTCCATCTTCGAGAAGCCGAGCTCGTGGCGCGCCACGTCCATCAGGTCCGAGGCGTCGCCGCGGTCGAGCACGCTGAAGGACTCGGTGAGCCCGACGGCATGGCAGTACTTGCGCAGCAGCCGGTTGGCGACCGAATGGAAGGTGCCGGACCAGGGCAGCCGCGCCGGCCGCCCCGACTCCGCGACGATGCGCCCCGCGCGGCGCGTCATCTCCTGCGCGGCGCGGCGCGTGAAGGTGAGGAGCAGGATGCGCTCCGGCGCTGCGCCCTCGAGCAGCAGGTGCGCGACGCGGTGCGCGAGGGTGTTGGTCTTGCCGGTGCCGGCCCCCGCGATGACCAGCAGCGGCCCCGCGCCGAAGCACGCCGCCTCGCGCTGGCGCGCGTTCAACTTCGCGAAGGGGTCGGCCGCGCCCATCGGCGCGACTATAGGTCAGGACTGTATATTTATCCAGCGAGGGCCATGCGCCGCGGGCGCCCGCGGCGGCGGTGGCGGCTTGCCGGCACTGGCTCCGCCACGTACTCCGCGGCTGCCTGCTCGAGCGCATAGGTGAATGGGCTGCGCACCGTCACTTCGCCCAGCCGCAGGCCGTCCTGCAGGTCTTCCGTCAGCAACACCCGGCAGTGCTGGATCTGGGCGGCTGCGACGATCAGGCTGTCCCACCAGGACAAGCGGTGCCGGTGCTCCACCTGCCGCGCGCGGCGCAGCAACGGCTCGTCCACCGGCTGCGGCTGCCAGCTGAAATAGCGCTCGGCCTCCTCCCAGGCGAGCGCGGCGTCGATCGCGAGCTTGCGGGTGGCGACGACGTAGAACTCCGAGAGAGCCTGCGCGCTCGTGCGACCGAGCCTCTCGCGCCAGAGCGCATCGAGCCACGCCTGCGCGGAAGCGTGCTTGCGCGCGTCGCGCGGATCCTGCGAGTAGACGAAGACGTTAGCGTCGACGAAGCACGGGCCGGTCATACAGGTCCTCGCGCTTCGGGTAGGGCTGCGGCGCACCCTTCAGCGGAAACGGCTTCCGCGTCCGCCAGGCGCGGTATGCCGCCTCGTAGTCCTGCTCGTGCTTCAGCTCACGGCGCAGCACTTCGCCGACGAAGCGCGACACGCTCATGTCTCGCTCCGCGGCGCGCACGCGCGCGAGGCGCATGGTCTCCTCGTCCAGGGTCACGGTCAGATTCTTCATGGGCTCGAATTTACACGAATCCCGTGTATTTATCCATCGCGAGGTGTCGGGTGAACGCGCCCCGCTGACACAATA
>DASUFW010000131.1:0-7173 GCA_036274335.1 Burkholderiales bacterium
GTGCGCGACGACCCGGCGAAGCTGGAAGCGGCGTTCCGCGACGCGGCCTCGAACGCCGACGCGATCATCACCACGGGCGGCGTATCCGTGGGCGAGGCCGACTTCGTGAAGCCGATGATGGCCAAGCTCGGCGAGGCGCTGTTCTGGCGCATTGCCATGCGCCCCGGGCGCCCGATGGCCTTCGGGCGCATCGGCGGCGCGTTCCTGTTCGGCCTGCCGGGCAACCCGGTCGCGGTGATGGTCACCTTCTACCAGTTCGTGCGCGACGCACTGCTGCTCATGTCGGGGCGCGCGGCCGGCGCGGGCGTACCGCTGCTCGAGGCCTCGGCCGCCGAGCCGCTGCGCAAGGTGCCGGGGCGCACCGAGTACCAGCGCGGCATCCTCTACCGCGAGGGCGGCAGCCTCAAGGTGCGCACCACCGGCCAGCAGGGCTCGGGGGTGCTGCGCTCGATGTCGGAGGCGAACTGCTTCATCGTGCTCGAGCACGAGCGCGGCCGCGTGCAGGCGGGCGAAGCCGTGCGCGTGCAGCCCTTCGAGGGCCTGGCGTGAGCGACGCGCTCGTCGAGGAGTGCCGGCAGCGCGCGCTCGAGCTCCTGCGCGCCAACGTCGGCCCGGCCGGCATGCGCGCCGCCACGCCCGGCACACGCGCGCAGCAGCGCCACTACGACGCGGTGTTCGGCCGCGACGCCTCGATCTGTGCACTGGGCATGGCCCTGTCGGGCGACCCCGCCCTGCGGCAGGCGGCCGCGCTGGGGCTCGCCACGCTCGCCGCGCGCCAGGCGGCGAACGGCCAGATCCCGAAGCTCGTGGACGGGCCCGGCGCGCCGGGCGACTTCTGGTACGTCGGCTGCATCGACGCGACGCTGTGGTGGCTGCTCGCCGTGGACTTCCTCGGGCTGCGGCGGCGCTTCGCGCGCGAGGTGCCGAAGGCGCTCGCGTGGCTGCGGTGCCAGGAGCACCCGCGCTGGCGGCTGCTGCAGCAGAACGAGGCGAGCGACTGGGCCGACATCATGCCGCGCACCGGCTTCGTGCTCTATACGAACGCGCTGTGGGTCGGCGTGCTCGCGCGCTATGCGCCGCGCGACGCCGCGCGGACGCGCACGGCGCTGAACACCCTGCTCTACCCGCTCGATCGCACGCCGCTCGCCGACCGGCGCGCGCGGCTGCTCGCCGAGGAACCGCGCCGCCGCGCGAGCCTGCGCGAGCTGTACGTGTCGTATCTCAACCTCTCGCACTTTGGCGACGAGGGGGACGTGGTGGGCAACCTGCTCGCGATCCTCTACGGCGTGCCCGACGCGGCGCGCGCGCGGCGCGTACTCGGCGCCCTGCGCCGCGAGCACGCCGGCGAGCCCTATCCGGTGCGCGCCGTGTGCCGCCCCATCGAGGAGGAAAGCCCGCAGTGGCGGCCGTACCTCGCCCGCCACCGGCAGAACTTCCCCTGGCAGTACCACAACGGCGGCATCTGGCCGTTCGCGGGCGGCCTGTACGTGGCGGCGCTCGCGCAGGCCGGGCTCGCTGCCGAGGCGCGCCGCGCGCTGGTGTCGCTCGCGCGCGCCAACGCGCTCGACGGCTGGGCCTTCAACGAATGGCTCTACGGGCTGACCGGCGTGCCGCGCGGCATGCGCGGGCAGTCGTGGAACGCGGCGGGCTTCCTGATCGCCCACCGCGCCGTGGCTAGAACGGCAGCTGGTACTCGGAAGCGTCCTCGAGCGGCTGGCCGTGCGGCTGCGGAAACGCGCGCAGGTCCTTGGTGATCGCCGCGCGCAGGAACGAATCGACCCACCAGAACACGTCCTGCTCGCGGATCGAGCTGCGCATGCGGCGCATGCGCGCCTGGCGCTCCTCCTGGCCCATGCCGGCGGCGCGCCGGATGGCGTCCGCCACGCCCTCGATGTCGTAGGGATTCACGAGCAGCGCGCCGCGGTAGAGCTGCGAGGCCGCGCCGGCGAATTCCGAGAGGATCAGCACGCAGTCCTCCTCGATGCTGCAGGTGCAGTACTCCTTCGCGACCAGGTTCATGCCGTCCTTGAGCGGCGTGATCAGGCCGATGTCGGCCGCGCGGTAGTAGGCGAGCAGCTCGAGGCGCGACAGGCTCCGGTACTCGTACCAGATCGGCACCCAGCCGCCCGGGCGCGCGAAGCGGCCGTTGATGTGGCCGACGAGCTGCTCGATCTCGGTGCGCAGCCGGTGGTACTCGGGGATGTCCTCCCGGCTCGGCACCACCACCTGGATGAAGGACACGCGCTCGCGCAGGTCGGGGTAGCGCTCCAGCAGGTTCTCGAAGGCCTTGAGCCGCAGGGGGATGCCCTTGGTGTAGTCCAGGCGGTCGATGCCGAGGATGATCTTTCGCTCCGGGAGCAGCCGATGCAGCTCGGCGGCCTTGTCGGTGACCTCGGGCGTGGCCGCCCGGCGCTGGAACGCCGCGTAGTCGATCGAAATGGGAAAGGCGCCGATGCGCACGTCGCGGCCGCGCAGCCGCGCCAGCAGCACCTGCCCGCGGCCCTCGATCTGCACCTCCTTCACGAGCATGCGCGCGCACTGCACGAAGTTGCGCCGGTCGAGCGCGGTCTGGAAGCCGATCAGGTCGAATTCCAGCAGCGCCTGCAGGAGCGTCAGCCGCCACGGCAGCTTCATGAACAGGTCGGGCGACGGGAACGGGATGTGCAGGAAGAAGCCCAGGCGAGAGCGCAGGCCGCGCCGCCGCAGCTCGGTGGCGACGTTCATCAGGTGGTAGTCATGGACCCAGATGAAATCGGTCGGCCCGGCGTGCGCCATGACCACGTCGGCGTACTTGGCGTTCACGTCGCAGTAGGTGCGCCAGTAGGCCGGCTCGAAGTTGCACAGCGACTGCAGGTCGTGGAACAGCGGCCAGATGATCTCGTTGGAGAAGCCGAGGTAGAACTTGTCCATCTCCTCGGCGGTCAGCGCCACCCCTTCCAGCCGGTAGCCGGCGCCCTCCCCCGCGCTGGCGAGCGCCTCCCGGAGCTCGTCGGCCTCCTCGGTGGCGCCGGTCCAGCCGATCCACATGCCGCCCCGGTTACGCAGCACGGGCAGCAGCGCCGTCACCAGCCCGCCGCCGCCCGCCTCGGCCCGCCAGCGGCCCTCCGCGTCCTGCCGGAACGCGAACGGCAGGCGGTTGGACACCACGATCAGCCGCTCGCGTCCCGCGCCTCCCCCCGTGCTCATGGCCGTTCCTCCTTACGGGCTGCCGGCGCCCTGCTGGCGCAGGTACAGCGTGCGGGTCGGGTAGGCGAACTTCACCCCTTCGGCCGAGAGCTTCTCGAAGATCGCCAGGTTGATCGCCTGCTGCACGTCCATGTACTGGTTGTAGTCCGGGCTCAGCACGTAGTAGACGATCTCGTAGTGGAGCGAGAAGTCGGCGTACTCCTTGAAGTGCGCGCGGTCGAAGCGCACGCCCGGCTGCGCCTCCACCGCCGCCTTCAGCCAGCCGCCGAGGGCGCGCAGCTTCTCGAGCGGTGTCTCGTAGGTGACGCCGATAGCGAAGGCGATGCGGCGCTCCTGCATCCGCTTGTAGTTGCGGATCTGGCTGCCGAGCAGCTGCGCATTGGCGAACACCAGCTGCTCGCCCGAGAGGCTCTTCACGCGCGTGGTCTTGAGGCCCACCTTCTCCACCGAGCCCGCCAGGTCGCCCACGACGATGAAGTCGCCGACCTGGAACGGCTTGTCGAGCACGATGGCCATCGAGGCGAACAGGTCGCCGAGGATGTTCTGCACGGCGAGCGCCACCGCGATGCCGCCGATGCCCAGGCCCGCGACCAGCGCCGTGACGTTGAAGCCGAGCTGGTCGAGCGCGAGGAGCAGCGCCATCGCCCAGACCACCACGCGGCCGACGAAGCCGAGCAGGTTGACCGTGGTGGTGGCCGCCGGGTCCACGCTGCGCGCCGCCTCCGCGCGCAGCGCGAGCCACTGGAGGAGCCAGCGGTTGACCCACAGCGCGAACTGCGCCACCACTGCGACCATGGCGACGTTGTGCAGCAGCTGGTCGAGGCGCGCCGGGAGGTGCAGCGCCGACGCCCCGGCGTAGAGCGCCAGGGGAAACAGCAGCACCAGGCTGGTGGCGCGCGCGGACGCGACCAGCGCGTCGTCCAGCTTCAGCGTGGTGCGGCTCGACAGGCGCGAGATCAGCCGGACGGCGATGCCGCGCGCCAGCCAGACCGCGGCCAGCGCCGCCACCACGATGCCCAGCGCCAGCAGCCAGGCATCCGGCGCGTTCGCCTCCATCACCTGCTCCCAGACCCTCTTCATTGCAGGACTCCGCAGTGGCGCTGCCAGCTCTTCAGGAACGCGACCAGCTCGACCGGCGGCCGCAGCCAGAGGTCGGCGCCCGTGCTGCGCATGTCGTTGCGCACCAGCACCGACAGGCCCCGCGTGCGCATCGCCGCGAACGCGTCCTCGTCGGTCAGGTCGTCGCCGAGGAACGCCGACACCGCGCCGCGCGCCTCGTCGAGCACGGTCTGCACGGCGTGGCGCTTGTCGATGCCGCGCGCGCGCAGCTCCAGGCCGCCGTCGAAGGGCAGCGCCTGCAGCGCCGCGCTCTCGGCGAGCGGCTTCCAGTCGGTGGCGAGCGCGTCGCGCAGGCGCGCCGACGAGATCACCGGCAGCCCGCGCCAGTGCACGGCGACGCTCGCGGGCTTGCGCTCGACGCGCGCGCCGAGCTCGGTGAGGCGGCGCGCCACGCGCTCGGCCTCGTCGAGCTGCGCGCGGGCGCCCGCCGGCGGCCGCGCCTCGAGCAGCTCGCCTTCGGGCAGCAGGCGCTGCCAGCCGTGCGCGCCCCAGATCTCCGGCCGCCGCCGCAGCGGCAGCAGCCGCGCGAGCTCCTCGGCCGTGCGCCCGCTCACCATGACGAGGCGCGTCGCGCCCTGCGCCATGATGCGATCGAG
The DNA here is from genome assembly GCA_036274335.1 of Burkholderiales bacterium. Taxonomy (GTDB): domain Bacteria; phylum Pseudomonadota; class Gammaproteobacteria; order Burkholderiales; family SG8-39; genus JAABQT01. The sequence continues at coordinate 4,902 of DASUFW010000131.1, forward strand.
CGACTCGACCACGCCGGGATAAGGCCGCGCGCGCTCGGGGCGCACCTGGAACGGCGCCAGCGTGCCGTCGAAATCGGCGAACAGCACGCGCGACGGCGCGGACGCGAAGCGCGCGAAGAAGCGCTCCAGGTCCACGCCGGGAGTCAGCACGCGCATGCGGCTCGATGACTGCGTCGTCGCACGATGTTCTCGATTCGATCCTGCCGTTTCCCCGTCGATGCTGCGATGTTGTTGTGACGGCAGCCTTATTTTGACACCGATCGCGCGCGAAGTTCCCGCGTGCGCCGGGTTGTTCGAGCCCTCTCCCTGTGTTAACTTCGATGCATCCGCTGCGCTGCGCAATCGCGCCATGAATAATCCGCGCGCAGAGATCATTCTGCGCGCGCTACCACAGGAGGCCGGCACCTTGTGGGGCGAGCATGACGCCTACCTTTTTCGCGAAGGCACGCACGCGAGGCTCTACGAGCGCCTCGGCTGCCATCCGGATGCAAAGCGTGGCGGCGCGCACTTCGCCGTGTGGGCACCGAACGCGCGCTCGGTCTCCGTCATCGGCGACTGGAACGGCTGGCGCGCGGATGCCGACAGGCTGAAGCCGCGCAAGGACTCGACCGGCCTCTGGGAAGGCCGCGTGCGCGGCGCCGAGGCCGGCCAGGCCTACAAGTTCCGCATCGAAGGCGGCTCGGGCTACGTCGGCGAGAAGGCCGATCCGCTCGCCTTCGCCACCGAGGTGCCGCCCGCCACCGCCTCGCGCGTCGCCGCGCTCGACTACGCCTGGGGCGACGACGAATGGATGGGCACGCGCGGACCGCGCAACGCGCTCGACGCGCCGATCTCGGCCTACGAAGTGCACGCGGGCTCATGGCGGCGCAAGGACGGCGCGTTCCTCGGCTACCGCGAGCTCGCGCACCAGCTGGCGGAGTACCTCAGGGACACCGCCTTCACGCACGTCGAGCTGATGCCGATCACCGAGCACCCCTTCTACGGCTCCTGGGGCTACCAGACCACCGGCTATTTCGCCCCCACTTCGCGCTACGGAACGCCGCAGGACTTCATGTACCTGGTCGATCACCTGCACCAGGCGGGCTTCGGCGTGATCCTCGACTGGGTGCCCTCGCACTTCCCCGCCGACGCGCACGGCCTCGCCTTCTTCGACGGCACGCACCTCTACGAGCACGCCGATCCGCGCCAGGGCTACCACCCGGAGTGGAACTCGAGCATCTTCAACTACGGGCGCAACGAAGTGCGGGCGTTCCTGCTGTCGTCGGCGCTCTTCTGGCTGGACAAGTACCACGTCGACGGGCTGCGCGTGGACGCGGTGGCCTCGATGCTCTACCTCGACTACGCGCGCAAGGACGGCGGGTGGATCCCGAACCGCTACGGCGGCAAGGAGAACCTGGAGGCGATCACGTTCCTGCGCACGCTGAACGAGGCGGTGTACCGGGACCACCCCGACTGCTTCACGGTGGCGGAGGAATCCACCGCGTGGCCGATGGTGTCGCGCCCCACTTACCTCGGGGGCCTCGGGTTCGGCATGAAGTGGAACATGGGCTGGATGCACGACACGCTCGCCTTCTTCCGCGAGGATCCGGTCCACCGCAAGTACCACCACGGGCGCCTCACCTTCTCGCTCATCTACGCCTTCAACGAGAACTTCGCGCTGCCGCTCTCGCACGACGAGGTGGTGTACGGCAAGGGGTCGCTGGTCAACAAGATGCCGGGCGATGCCTGGCAGCAGTTCGCCAACCTGCGGGCGCTGTACGGCTACATGTGGGGCCACCCGGGCAAGAAGCTGCTGTTCATGGGCGGCGAGTTCGGCCAGCGGCGCGAGTGGACGCACGACGGCGAGCTGGAATGGTGGGTGTGCCAGCACGCCGAGCACGAAGGCGTGCGCCGCTGGATCTCGGACCTCAACCGCGTCTACCGCGACGAGCCGGCGCTCTGGCAGGTAGACTTCTCCCACGAGGGTTTCGAGTGGATCGACGCCAACGACGCGGAGAACAGCGTGATCACGTTCCTCCGGAAGCCGAAGGGCGCCGGCGCCGTAGTGGCGGTCGCCTGCAACCTGACGCCGATGCCGCGCGAGAACTACGTGATGGGGGTGCCGCGCGGCGGCCAGTGGCGGGAGCTCCTGAACAGCGACGCGAAGGCCTACGGCGGGGCCGGCTGGGGCAACCTCGGCGTGGTCGAGGCCGCGCCGCTCGCGGCGCACGGCCGGCCGCACTCGCTGACGCTCACCCTGCCGCCCCTGTCGACGCTCTTCCTGCGGAGCGAG
>DASUFW010000132.1:0-1412 GCA_036274335.1 Burkholderiales bacterium
TCCCTCGAGCGCGAGAACTACCTGCGCGAGCACCGCGAGCGCGAGCGCACCTGGGAAGACAAGGTGAAGCTCGGCTACGTGAACAGCGACGTGCTCGACGGCATGCTGCGCCTGTCGGTGGAACACGATCGGCGCCGCGGCAGCGAGTTCCTCACCGACCCCTACGGCGCCTACCTCAGCTCGAGCTTCGGTCCCTTGCCCTCGACCAACGGCGTCGACATGCGCACCTGGCTCTACGGCGTGTCGCAGCTGCAGAAGTTCGACGTCGCCGACCGCGACCAGAACATCCTCAACGCGCGCATGAACCGGCTGTTCAACCCGGGGCTGGAGGGCGGCGTCACGCTCCAGTGGAAGGACGCCCGCTATCCCGCCGAGGTCGGACGCAGCGATCAGCAGCAGGGCTCGATCGCGTTCGACGTCGACTACAAGGCCGGCCCGAACTTCGTACTGTACGGCTTCTACGCCTATCAGGCGGGGCGCACGGAGCAGCGCGGGGTGCAGTCCAACGCCTGCCTCATGGGGCAGACCTACTACTTCTACAGCAACGGGCAGGTCCTCGCCCCGGCGGCCATCGGCGGCCCGGCGCCCGCGACGCCGGCGGGCGCCACGCTGCTCTCGACGCAGACCGTAACCTCGTCCAACTGGCAGGGCGTGTGCGGCGCGGCCTCGGCCACGAGCCCGCTGTTCCCGGACAGCCGGGGCTGGGAAGTGAGCGCCCGGGACCGCAACGACACGCTGGGCATGGGCCTGCGCTACGACTTCGGACGGGCCAAGCTCGACGCGAACTTCACGCGCACCCTGACGCGCACCCGCATCGGCTATTCCTACAACCCGACCGCGCTCGGCACGTCCGCCGTGGATCAGGGCCTCGCCGGCGACGGGTTCTCGGACCTCGTCTACCAGCAGAACGTGTTCAGCCTCAGCCTGCTCGTCCCGATCGACAAGTGGATGGCCCTGCGGTTTTTCGACCGCTACGAGAGCGGCGCCATGGACGACTGGCACTACGCGGGCGTCTCCGCCAATCCCATGCCCACGGCCACGTCCCTCTACCTCGACGCGGGCGCCCAGAGCCGCTACAGCGTCAACGTGATCGGGGTGCTATTGCACGTGCGGCTATAACGGCGCCGCTAGGCGGGCCGCGCCACCAGGAGCCACACGGCGGCGGCCGAGAGCGCGAGAAGCAGCAGCGCGCGCCAGGTGCTGGCGAAGCGCAGCGCCGGCGGCGCGGCGCGCAGGCGCTTCAGGCCCGTGAACATGGCGCCGATCAGGTCCTCTTTCAGCGCCAGCCAATGGTAGAGGACGGCGGCCACGTGCACGCCGGCGAGCATCAGCAGAATCCGGAAGTTCCAGTGATGCAGCGTCGTCACCCGATCGGACAGCCCGGGCGGAAGCAGCCGGGCGAGCGGGCCTTC
>DASUFW010000133.1:0-9712 GCA_036274335.1 Burkholderiales bacterium
CGCGCCTGGCGCAGCAGCAGTCGCCCCAGTACCTCTGGATCGGCTGCTCCGACTCGCGCGTGCCCGCCAACCAGATCACCGGCCTCGCCCCGGGCGAGGTGTTCGTGCATCGCAACGTCGCCAACGTCGTGGTGCACACCGACCTCAACTGCCTGTCGGTCATCCAGTTCGCGGTGGACTTCCTGAAGGTGCGCCACATCATCCTGTGCGGGCACTACGGCTGCAGCGGCGTGCTCGCCGCGCTGCGCCGCCAGCGCACCGGGCTCTCCGAGAACTGGCTGCGCCACGTGCAGGACGTGGCCGACGCGAACGCCGCCGAGCTGGACGCGATTGGCGACGAGGACGCCCGCCACCGGCGCCTCTGCGAGCTGAACGTGAGCGCGCAAGTCGATCACGTGGCCGAATCCACCTCGGTGCGGGACGCCTGGGCGCGCGGCCAGGCGCTCGAGGTGCATGGCTGGATCTACGACCTGAAGGACGGGCTGCTGCGCGACATGAAGGTTTCGCGGCGAGGTGCGGCAACGTGAGCCCCATTCCCGAAGACATCCTGGTGCGTGCGCGCGAACTCGTGCACGCTTGTTCCCCACCCGATTGAGGAGCCCGCTATGGCCACCAACGATCCGGTCGTCATCGTTTCCGCCGCCCGCACCCCGATGGGCGGCTTCCAGGGAGACCTGAAAGGCTTCGCCGCCCCCGAGCTCGGGGCGGCGGCGATCCGCGCCGCTGTCGAGCGCGGCAAGGTAAGGCCCGAGGACGTGCAGGAGGTGATCATGGGCTGCGTGCTGCCCGCCGGCCAGGGCCAGGCGCCCGCGCGCCAGGCCTCGCTCGGCGCCGGCCTGCCGCTCGCCGCGGGCTGCACGACGGTCAACAAGATGTGCGGCTCCGGCATGAAGGCGGCGATGCTCGCGCACGACCTGCTGGTCACGGGCAGCGCCGAAGTCATCGTCGCAGGCGGCATGGAATCCATGACCAACGCGCCTTACCTGCTGCCCAAGGCGCGCGCGGGCCTGCGCATGGGACACGGGCAGGTGATCGACCACATGTTCTTCGACGGGCTGGAAGACGCCTACGACAAGGGGCGCCTGATGGGCACCTTCGCCGAGGACTGCGCCGCCAAGTACCGGTTCACCCGGGAGGCGCAGGACGAGTTCGCGATCACGTCGCTCAAGCGCGCGAAGCAGGCCAACCAGGACGGCTCCTTCGCCTGGGAAATCACGCCCCTCGCGATCAAGGCGGGCAAGGACGAGAAGTTCGTCGAGAACGACGAGCAGCCCTTCAAGGCGAACCTGGAGAAGATCCCGGGCCTCAAGCCCGCGTTCCGCAAGGACGGCACCGTGACCGCCGCCAACTCGAGCTCGATCTCGGACGGCGCGGCGGCGCTCGTGCTCATGCGACGCTCGAGCGCCGAGAAGCGCGGCCTCGCGCCGCTCGCGACGGTCGTGGGCCACAGCACGCACGCGCAGGAGCCCGGCTGGTTCACCACCGCCCCGGTCGGCGCGATGAAGAAGCTCTTCGAGCGCACCGGCTGGCGCGCGGCGGACGTGGACCTTTACGAGATCAACGAGGCCTTCGCCGTCGTCACCATGGCGGCGATGAAGGAGCACGGCCTGCCGCACGAGAAGGTGAACGTGCACGGCGGCGCCTGCGCGCTCGGCCATCCGATCGGCGCCTCGGGCGCTCGCCTCCTCGTCACGCTCATCGGCGCGCTCCGGAAGCACGGCGGCAAGCGCGGCGTCGCAAGCCTGTGCATCGGCGGCGGCGAAGCGACCGCCATGGCGATCGAGCTGGCGTGAGCTCGGGCCGGGCCTCGAAGCGCCAGCTGCAGGCGCTGCTCTCGCGCGCCGCGTTCGTCCGCGGCTACGGCATGCGCCTGCACGCCGTAAGCGACGCGGAATGCACCATCGCCATGCCTTTCAAGCGCGCCTTCGAACGCCCCGGCGGCACGGTAAACGGGCCCGCCTTCATGGCGGCAGCCGACTGCGCCATGTGGCTCGCCATCAAGCGGCACATCGGCGTGGAGCACGATGCCGTAACCTCGGAGCTGAACACGGCGTTCCTGAACGCTGCCCGCCGGCAGACGGTGTACTGCACGGCGCGCGTCCTGAAGCTGGGAAAACGCATCATCTATGGCACTGCCGAATGCCACGACGGCAAGGGCCGCATCTTCACGCACCACACGGTGACCTACGCGCGCGTGGGCCTGAGCGCCGCATCGAAATGAAGTTGAACCTCGGATGCGGCCCCAAGCGCATGGCGGGTTGGGTGAATGTCGACCGCGCGGCCGCCTTCCAGCCCGACCAGGTCGTCGACCTGGAGAGATTTCCCTGGCCGTGGCCGGACGCGAGCGCCGACGAAGTCCTGCTCAGCCACGTGCTCGAGCACCTGGGCCAGGCGCCGGATGCGTTCATCGGCGTCATGAAGGAGCTGTGGCGCGTGTGCAAGCCCGGCGCTCAGGTGCGCATCCACGTGCCCGACCCCCGGCATGAGAGCTTCCTCGGCGATCCCACGCACGTGCGGCCCGTGACGCTCGATACGCTCGCCCTGTTCAGCCAGGCCTTCAACCGCCAGACGGTGGCCGAGGGCGCGGCCAACACGCCGCTGGGCCTGATGCACGGCGTCGACTTCGACATTGCCTCGCACGAAATGGTCTACGACGAACCCTGGCGCGGCAGGCTGGCGCGCAAGGAGATCTCGGCGGAGCAGGCCGGCGAGGCCGCGCGCATGTACCTGAACGTCGTGCAGGAGCATCGCTTCGTGCTGGTCGCGAGGAAGGCCTGATGTCGGTCATCCGCTCCCGCCTCAACCCGCGCTCGGAGGCGTTCCGCGCCAACGCCGAGCGCATGCGCGGGCTGGTGGCGGACTTGCGCGAGAAGGTCGCGCAGGCGGCCGTCGGCGGGCCCGAAGAGGCGCGCGCGAAGCACGCCGCGCGCGGCAAGCTGCTGCCGCGCGAGCGCGTGCGCACGCTGCTGGACGCCGGCTCGCCGTTCCTCGAGGTCGGGCAGCTCGCCGCCTACGGCATGTACGGCGGCGACGTGCACTCGGCCTCGATGATCTGCGGCGTGGGGCGCGTCTCGGGCCGCGAGTGCGTGATCGTCGCCAACGACGCCACCATCAAGGGCGGCACGTACTACCCGATGACGGTGAAGAAGCACCTGCGTGCCCAGGAGATCGCCGCGCAGAACCGCCTGCCCTGCATCTACCTCGTCGACTCGGGCGGCGGGTTCCTGCCCGAGCAGGACAACGTGTTCCCCGACCGCGAGCACTTCGGGCGCATCTTCTTCAACATCGCCAACCTGTCCGCCGCGGGCATTCCGCAGATCGCGGTCGTGATGGGCTCCTGCACCGCGGGGGGCGCCTACGTGCCCGCGATGTCGGACGAATCGATCATCGTGAAGGGCCAGGGCACCATCTTCCTGGGCGGCCCGCCGCTCGTGAAGGCGGCGACCGGCGAGGAAGTGACGCCCGAGGAGCTGGGCGGCGCCGACGTGCACACCAAGGTCTCGGGGGTGTCCGACCACTACGCGCAGAACGACGCGCACGCGCTCGCCATCTGCCGGCGGATCGTGGCGCACCTGAACACGCGCAAGCAGGTCATGCTCGACGTCCGCGAGCCGGTCGAGCCGCTCTACCCGGCCGAGGAGATCTACGGCGTCATCCCCGCCGAGGTGCGCAAGCCCTACGACGTGCGGGAAGTCATTGCGCGCGTCGTCGACGGCTCGGAGCTGGACGAGTTCAAGCAGAACTACGGCGCGACGCTGGTCACCGGCTTCGCGCACCTGCACGGCTATCCGGTCGCGATCCTCGCCAACAACGGCATCCTGTACTCGGAGAGCTCGCTGAAGGCCACGCACTTCATCGAACTCGCCGCGCAGCGCGGGATCCCGCTGCTGTTCCTGCAGAACATCGCCGGCTACATGGTCGGCAGGAAGTACGAGGCGGGCGGCATCGCCAAGGACGGCGCCAAGATGGTGACCGCGGTGGCCACCGCGCGGGTGCCCAAGTTCACCATGATCCTCGGCGGCTCCTTCGGGGCGGGCAACTACGGAATGTGCGGGCGCGCCTACGGGCCGAGGTTCCTCTGGATGTGGCCGAACGCGCGCATTTCCATCATGGGCGGCGAGCAGGCCGCAAGCGTGCTCGCCACGGTGCGCGGCGAGTTCCGCTCGAAGGCCGACGAAGAAGCGTTCAAGAACCCGATCCGCGAGCAATACGAGCGCCAGGGGCACCCCTACTACTCGAGCGCGCGGCTGTGGGACGACGGGGTGGTGGACCCGGCAGATACGCGCCGGCTGCTCGCGCTCGCGATCTCCGCCTCGCTCAACGCGCCCGTCGAGCCGACGAAGTTCGGCGTGTTCCGGATGTAGCCCATGCTCGACGTCAAGACCACCGGCGGCGTGGCAAGGGTCATGCTCGATCGCCCCGACATCCGCAACGCCTTCGACGACGCGCTGATCGCCGCGCTGACGAAGACGCTGCGCGGGCTCGACGCCGACGAGCGCGTGCGCGCCGTGGTCCTGGGCGGCCACGGCCCCGCCTTTTGCGCGGGCGCGGACCTGAACTGGATGAAGCGCATGGCCGGCTATACCTACGAGCAGAATCTCGCCGACGCACGCGCGCTCGCGGAGATGCTGCGCACCCTGGATCGCCTGAAGAAGCCGACGATCGCACGGGTGCACGGGCCGGCCTTCGCCGGCGGCGTCGGCCTGGTCGCGGCGTGCGACATTGCCATCGGGACGCCAGAGGCTCGCTTCTGTCTTTCCGAAGCCAAGCTGGGTCTGTCCCCCGCAACGATCAGCCCTTACGTCGTCCGTGCCATGGGCGAGCGCGCAGCCCGCCGCTATTTCCTGAGCGCGGAAGTCTTCGACGCAAACGAGGCGTATCGCCTGGGCTTGCTCAGCATGGTCTCGCCGTCCGAAAAGCTGGACGGCGAGATCGATGAAATGCTCAAGCACCTCCTGCAAGGCGGGCCGCAGGCGCTGGACAAGATCAAGGACCTTGTCCGGCGCGTGTCTTCCGGCGAAATCACCGATCCGATGATCGAAGATACGGCGCAGCGCATCGCCGAGATCCGCGTCTCGCCCGAGGGCCGCGAGGGCATCGCCTCATTCCTCGAGAAGCGCAAACCCGGCTGGCGCAGCTGATGTTCCGCAAGATCCTCATCGCCAACCGCGGCGAGATCGCCTGCCGCGTCGCGGCCACCGCCCGGCGCATGGGCATTGCGGTGGTGGCGGTGCACTCCGAAGCCGACGCCGAGGCGCGGCACGTGCGCATGGCGGACGAGGCGATCCTGATCGGGCCCGCACCCGCGCGCGACAGCTATCTGCGGTCAGACCGCATCCTGGAGGCAGCGAAACGCACCGGCGCGCAGGCCATCCACCCCGGCTACGGCTTTCTCTCGGAGAACGAAGGCTTCGCGCGCGCCTGCGCGGGCGAAGGGCTGGTCTTCATCGGCCCGCCGGCGCAGGCGATCGCCGCGATGGGGGACAAGTCCGCCGCCAAGCGCCTCATGGAGAAGGCCGGCGTGCCCCTGGTGCCCGGCTACCACGGCGAGGACCAGGATCCCGCGCTTCTCGCGAAAGAGGCGCAGCGCATCGGCTACCCGGTGCTGATCAAGGCTTCCGCGGGGGGTGGCGGCAAGGGCATGCGCGTCGTCGCCAAGGCCGGCGAATTCAAGGCGGCCCTGGAAGGCGCGCAGCGCGAGGCGCAGTCCGCCTTCGGCGACTCGCGCGTGCTGATCGAGCGCTACCTCGAGCGGCCGCGCCACATCGAGGTGCAGGTGTTCGGCGATTCCAGGGGCGGCTGCGTCTACCTGTTCGAGCGCGACTGCTCGGTGCAGCGCCGGCACCAGAAGGTGCTGGAGGAGGCGCCCGCCCCCGGCATGGCGCCGGCGCGCCGCCGGGAGATGGGGGAAGCGGCGGTGGCCGCGGCGCGCGCGGTCGGCTACGTCGGCGCAGGCACCGTGGAGTTCATTGCCGAGCAGGACGGCCGCTTCTACTTCATGGAGATGAACACCCGGCTGCAGGTGGAGCACCCCGTCACCGAGATGATCACAGGGCTCGACCTGGTCGAATGGCAGCTGCGCGTCGCGGCCGGCGAGGCGCTGCCGCTCGCGCAGGCAGACTTGAAGATCGACGGCCATGCGATCGAAGCGCGGCTGTACGCCGAGGACCCCGACCGGGGCTTTCTGCCGCAAACGGGACGCCTCGCCCACCTGCGCTTCCCGCCGGCCACGCGCGAGGTCCGCGTGGACACCGGCGTCGAGGCGGGCGCCTCGATCACGCCGCACTACGACCCGATGATCGCGAAGCTGATCGTGCACGGCGCGGACCGCCCGGCCGCGCTCGCGCGGCTCTCCGAGGCGCTCGCAGGCGTGGAAGTCGTCGGCCTGAAGACCAACGTGGCGTTCCTGGAGCGCGTCGTGCGCAGCTCCGCGTTCTCGGCCGCCGACCTCGACACCGGCCTGATCGAGCGCTGCCGCGCCGAGATCTTCGCCCCGCCCGCCCCCGCCTCGCACGAGCTGCTCGCGGCGGCGGCGGTGGCGGAGCTCCTCGAGGAAGCCGAGGCGGCGCGCACGCGCGCCCGCGCGTCCGGCGATCCGCACTCGCCCTGGGATGGCGTGGACGGCTGGCGCCTGAACCAGGGCTCACACCACCGTTTCGTGTTTCTCGAAGGCGGCCGCCGCCATGAGGTCACGGTCGAATTCGCGCAGCCCGGCCAGCGGCTGCGCATCGACGGCCGCGACTACGCGCTCGCCGGGGAACGCCGCGGCGAGGACGGCTTGCGCGTGCGGCTCGAGTCGCACACCTTCGAGGCGCGCGCCGTGCGCGTCGGCCACGAGTGGCACGTCGCCTCCGCGGGCGCGCGGACGGTGCTGACGCTTGCCGAGGAGCTGCCGACGGAGGACGACGAGCGCGCGCCGGGAAGCCTGGCCGCGCCGATGCCCGGCAAGGTCATCGCCCTGCTGGTGAAGCCGGGTGCCCGCGTGGCGAAGGGTGCGCCGCTCCTCGTCCTCGAGGCGATGAAGATGGAGCACACGATCAGCGCCCCTGCCGACGGCGTGGTCAAGGCGCTCCATTTCGCCGTCGGCGAGCAGGTGCCGGAGGGCGCCGAACTCCTTACACTGGAGGCGTCATGAGCCCGCTGCCCGGGAAGGTGCGCATCGTCGAGGTCGGTCCGCGCGACGGCCTGCAGAACGAGAAGCAGGAGCTGCCGACGAAGGTGAAGCTCGAGCTGATCGAGCGCCTCGCGGCGGCGGGCCTGCCGGCGGTCGAGGCGACCGCCTTCGTGTCGCCGAAGTGGATCCCGCAGATGGCCGACCACACGGAGGTGCTGGAAGGCATCCGCCGCCGCCCCGGCGTGGACTACCCGGTGCTCACGCCCAATCTGAAGGGCTTCGAGGCGGCGCGCGCGGCCGGCGCGACCGAGGTCGCGATCTTCGGCGCGGCGTCCGAAGCGTTCTCGAAGAAGAACATCAACTGCACGATCGCGGAGAGCCTGGAGCGCTTCCGGCCGGTGGCCGAGGCCGCGCGCGGTGCGGGCGTGAAGGTGCGCGGCTACATTTCCTGCGTGCTCGACTGCCCCTACGAGGGCCCGATCGCGCCGCGCAAGGTGGCCGGGGTCGCGCGGGCGCTCTACGACATGGGCTGCTACGAGCTCTCGCTCGGCGACACCATCGGCACGGGAACCCCGATGCGGACCCAGAGGATGATCGAGGCCTGCGCGAGCGAGGTGCCGGTCGGGAAGCTCGCCGGCCACTATCACGACACCTATGGCCAGGCGCTCGCCAACATCTATGCATCGCTCGAGATGGGCGTGGCGACGTTCGACTCGTCGGTGGCAGGACTGGGCGGTTGCCCCTACGCGAAGGGCGCATCCGGCAACGTGGCCACGGAAGACGTGGTGTACCTGATGGAAGGCCTGGGCATCGAGACGGGCATCGACCTCGACAAGGTGGTCGAGACGGGCCGGTGGATCTGCGGCGTCCTCGGCCGCGAGCCCACCTCCAAGGCCGCGCGCGCCCTGGCCGCAAAGCGGGCGGCCGCCTGATCGCTTCGCCCTGCACCAAGGTCTGCGTCATGGACGCGGACAACCGCTATTGCCTCGGCTGCCGGCGCACGCTGGACGAGATCGCGCGCTGGGGCGGGATGACCGACGCCGAGCGCGAAGCCGTCCTCGCCCGGCTCGCCGAGCGCCCGGAGCCCAAGGCATGCGCGCGCTGACCTGGTATTTCGACTTCGTCTCGCCGTTCTCGTACCTCTCGTTCCGGCAGCTCGACCAGCTGCCGGGCGACGTCGCCGTGGAGCTGCGCCCGGTGCTCTTCGCCGGGCTGCTGCAGCACCACGGGCAGAAAGGTCCCGCCGAGATCCCCGCCAAGCGCCGCTGGACCTACCGCTGGTGCGTCTGGCAGGCGAACGAGCTCGGCATCCCGTTCCGGTTTCCCGCGGCGCATCCGTTCAACCCGCTGCATCACCTGAGGCTCGCGCTGGCGGCGGGCTCCACCCGGGACGCAGTGGGTCGCATCTTCGATGCGATCTGGACCACCGGCGCCGACGCGGGGGATGCTGCCGGCTTCGCTGCGCTCGCGCACAGCCTGGGCGTGGATGAGGCCCGGCTCGCCTCCCCCGAGGTCAAGGACGCGCTGCGCAGGAACACCGAGGACGCGGCCGCGCGCGGCATCTTCGGCGTGCCGACGTTCGAAGTGGGGGGAGAGCAGTTCTGGGGCGCGGACGCCCTGGGATTCGTCAACGCCTACCTGGCGGACCCGGCGGTCCTCGGGAACGACGAAACGCGCCGCGTCGACGCGCTGCCGGTCGGCGCCCTGCGCAAAGGAGGGTAGCGATGAAGAAGCGCAAGCTCGGCAAGCTCGAAGTCCCCGCGATCGGCCTGGGCTGCATGGTGCTGCCCGGCTTCTACTTCGCGGGCAGCGAGGAGCAGGCCATCGCCACGCTGCACCGTGCCGCGGACATCGGCATGAACTTCCTGGATACAGCGGACGCCTACGGGGCGGGCAAGAACGAGACGTTGGTCGGCCGCGCGATCAAAGGCCGGCGCGAGCGCTACCTGATCGCGTCGAAGTTCGGCAACGTCGTCACGCCGGACGCCGGACGCGAGATCGACGGCCGCCCCGAGTACGTCGCAGCGGCCTGCGAGGCGAGCCTGAAGCGCCTGGGCATCGAGACCCTCGACCTGTATTTCCAGCACCGCGTCGACCCGCGAGTGCCGATCGAAGATACCGTCGGCGCCATGAAGCGCCTGGTCGAGCAGGGCAAGGTGCGCTTCCTGGGGCTCTCGGAGGCGGCGCCCGCGACGATCCGACGCGCGCACAAGGTGCACCCGATCACCGCGCTGCAGACCGAGTATTCCCTTTGGACGCGCGAGGCGGAAGCCGAGATCCTGCCGCTGTGCCGCGAGCTCGGCATCGGCTACGTCGCCTACTCCCCGTTGGGGCGCGGCATCTTCGGCGGCGAGATCAAGGGCGCGGAGAGCCTCGCCGAGAACGACCGGCGCAAGGCCCACCCGCGCTTCCAGGGCGAGAACCTCGCAGCCAACGTGCGCCTCGCGCAGGCCGTCGCCGCGCTCGCGGCGAAGAAGGGCTGTTCAGCCGCGCAGCTCGCGCTCGCGTGGCTCCTGTCCAGGGGCGAGGACATCGTGCCCATCCCCGGCACGCGCCGCATCGACCACCTCGAGGCCAACGCGGCGGCCGCGGACATTT
>DASUFW010000134.1:0-11242 GCA_036274335.1 Burkholderiales bacterium
ACGGCAGGCGCGCCGCGCCCGGCGCGAACAGCGCCGTGACGTGCGCGTCGAAGCGCTCGGCGAGCCGGAACGCCAGCTCCAGGCGCGCGGTGGCGCGCGGGCGGTGGTCGAGGTGTACGAGGATCGTCTTGTAGGTCATGGACTGGTCCTTTCCACGCCCAAGGTAGCCGAGCCCCCCGGCCCGCCGATTGCGCTAGGTCAAACGGCGGCCGGGGCCAGGGCCGGCTCGCCGTGCGCATGCAGAGACTGTCCGGCGGCGTCCACCACTTCGACCTTGACCGGGATGCCCTTGCGCACGCTCTCGGTGACGATGCAGAAGTCCTCGAACTGCTCGAGGCATCGCTCCAGGTGCTTGAGGGCGCCGGCCTCCTCGGCGAGGCGGATCTGTACGTCCAGGCCGGCGATGCGGAAGCGCCCGCGGTCGTTGCGCTCCAGGCGCCCGGTGACGCTCGCGCGCACCGGCCCAGCCTGCTCCTTGAACTTGGTGCGCAGGCAGAACACCAGGCTGGCCGAGAGGCAGTTCCCTACCGCGGCGGCGATCAGCCGCGCTGCGTTCGGCCCGTGCTTGTGCCCCAGCGGCTCGGGCTCGTCGAGCAGCAGCTCGGCGTTGCCGGGCCAGTCGAACTTCACGCGGAAATCGAAGCCCTCTTCCTGCTCGAGGTGGAGGGTGAAGGTGGATGCGTCGGTCATGACGGGGTCCTCCGGACGGTCACGTAATAGAGCACCGGGATCACGACGAGCGTGAGCAGCGTCGAGACCAGGATGCCGAAGATGAGGGAGATGGCGAGCCCGTTGAAGATCGGGTCGTCGAGGATGAACAGGGCGCCGAGCATGGCCGCGAGCCCGGTGAGCGCGATGGGCTTGGCGCGCGCCGCGGCCGACTGGATGACGGCCTCCTTCAGGTCCACGCCCTCCTCGACCTTCAGGTTGACGAAGTCGACCAGCAGGATGGAGTTCCGCACGATGATGCCGGCCAGCGCGATCATGCCGATCATCGAGGTGGCGGTGAAGTTCGCGCCGAGCAGCGCGTGCCCCGGCATCACGCCGATCACCGTGAGCGGGATCGGCGCCATGATGACCAGCGGCACGAGGTAGGAGCGGAACTGCGCGACCACCAGCAGGTAGATGAGCACCAGTCCCACCGCGTAGGCGAGGCCCATGTCGCGGAAGGTCTCGTAGGTCACCTGCCACTCGCCGTCCCACTTGAGGGCGAACTGCCGGTACGGGTCGGAGGGCTGGCGGATGAAGTATTCGCCGAGCACCCCGCCGTCCTCGAGCGGCCGGCCCGCGACCTTGCCGCGCGCGGCGAACATGCCGTAGAGCGGGCTGTCCACGCGGCCGGCCTGGTCGGCCACCACGTACACCACCGGCAGCAGGTCCTTGTGGTACACGGGCCGGTCGCGGCTGTCCGTGATCGGCGTGACGAGCTCCGAGAGCGGCACCAGCGCCCCCGAGGGCGCGCGCACCGCGAGCTTGAGCAGCTCGGCGAGCGCGCCCTGGCGCTCCGGCGGCAGCGCGATCCGAACCGGCACCTCGTACTTCGACTGCCCGTCGTGCAGCGGCGTGACATCCACGCCCGCGAGGCCCATGCGGATCGCCTCCGCGACGTCGCGCCGGGCGATGCCCGCGAGCGAGGCCTTGCCCTGGTCCACCGCGAGCCGGATGCGCGGTGCGGCGTCCTCGACCGAGTCGTCGATGCCGACGATGTCGGGGGTCGCGGCGAGCGCCGCGCGGATTCTCTTCGCCGCACGGATGCGCCCCGCCTCGTCCGGCCCGTAGACCTCGGCGACGATCGGCGAGAGCACCGGCGGCCCCGGCGGCACCTCGACCACCTTGACGTTGGCGTTCCAGCGCCGGCCCGCGGCTTCCAGCGCCGGGCGTACGGCCTGCGCGATGTCGTGGCTCTTGCGGTGGCGCGACTCCTTCGGCAGGAGGTTCACCTGCAGGTCGCCCTGCTCCGGCAGCGAGCGCAGGTAGTACTGGCGCACCAGGCCGTTGAAGTTGATCGGCGCGGAAAGTCCCGCGTAGGCCTGGGTGTCGGTGACTTCAGGTATTTTCGCGATCTCGGCGCCCAGGTCGTGCAGCACCGCCGCGGTGAC
Organism: Burkholderiales bacterium; assembly: GCA_036274335.1. Classification (GTDB taxonomy): domain Bacteria; phylum Pseudomonadota; class Gammaproteobacteria; order Burkholderiales; family SG8-39; genus JAABQT01. The sequence continues at coordinate 2,100 of DASUFW010000134.1, forward strand.
CTCCACCGGCGTGCCGGCGGGCATGTCCACCACCACCTGGAACTCCGACTTGTTGTCGAAGGGCAGCATCTTCAGCACCACCAGCTTCACGCCGGCGAGCGACACCGACCCGGCGATCAGCGCGAGCACGGCGATGAGCAGCCAGCGCCGGTTGCGCCCCGGGGCGAGGAAGGGCGCGAGCATCCAGCGCGCCGCCCGCTCGAGGCGCGCGCCCTTGCCGTCGGCCTGCGGATGGTGCGTGCGGTGCATGACCTTGAGCGCGAGCCAGGGCGTGAGCGTGAAGGCGATGGCGAGCGAGATCAGCATCCCCATGCTCGCGTTGATCGGGATCGGGCTCATGTAGGGGCCCATCAGGCCGCTCACAAAGGCCATCGGCAGCAGCGCCGCGATGACCGTGAAGGTGGCGAGGATGGTCGGCCCGCCCACCTCGTCCACCGCGTCGGGGATGACGCCGTGCAGCGGGCCCGGCTCGAGCGCGCGCCGCCGGTGGATGTTCTCCACCACCACGATGGCGTCGTCGACGAGGATCCCGATCGAGAAGATGAGCGCGAACAGCGACACGCGATTCAGCGTGAAGCCCCAGGCCCAGGAGGCGAACAAGGTGGTCGCGAGCGTGAGCAGCACCGCCACGCCGACGATCACGGCCTCGCGCCAGCCCAGCGTCGCGAAGACGAGCACGATCACCGAGAGCGTCGCGAAGATCAGCTTCTTGATCAGCTGCTGCGCCTTGGCGTTCGCCGTGGTGCCGTAGTCGCGCGTCACCGTGACCTTCACGTCGTCGGGGATCACGGTGCCGTGCAGCTCGGCGACGCGCGCCAGCACGCGCTCGGCGACCTCGACCGCGTTCTCGCCCGGCTTCTTGGTCACCTGGATCGTGACCGCGGGGTGCTCGCCCTTCGCGGTGCCCGTCCAGACGTAGCGCGAGGGCTGCGGCGGGCCGTCCACCACCTGCGCCACGTCCCTGACGTACACGGGCCGGCCGTCGTGCGCGCCGACCACCAGGCCCGCGACGTCCTCCGCGGACTCGAGGTAGTTGTTGGTCTCGACCACCACCTCGCGGTTGTCGCGCACCACGCTGCCCGCGGGCAGCGAGACGTTGGCGAGCTGCAGCGCGTTGGCGAGGTCGAGCGGCGACACGCCGTGGGCATTCAGCCGGTCGGCGTCCATCAGCACGCGCACCGCGTGCCCGGGCCCGCCGAGCGTCTGCACCTCGCGCGTGCCGGGCACGCGCTTGATCTCCACTTCCGCCGCGTGCGCCACGCGCTCGAGCTCGAAGGCGCCCGCCTCGGGGTCGTCGCGCCACAGTGTCAGCGTCACCACCGGCACGTCGTCGATGCCCTTGGGCTTGATGACGGGCTCGCCGATGCCGATGTTGGGCGACACCCAGTCGCGGTTCGACTGGATGGTGTTGTACAAGCGCACGAGCGCCTCGGTGCGCGGCACGCCGACCTTGAACTGCACCGTGAGCACCGCCAAGCCGGGACGCGACACCGAATACACGTGCTCGACCCCGGTCATCTGCGCGAGCACCTGCTCGGCGGGGGTCGCCACCAGCGCCTCGACGTCGCGCACCGAGGCGCCGGGGAACGGCACCAGCACGTTGGCCATGGTGACGTTGATCTGCGGCTCCTCCTCGCGCGGGGTCACCGCGACGGCGAACAGGCCCAGCAGCAGCGCGACCAGCGCGAGCAGCGGGGTGAGCTGCGAATCCTGGAAGAAGCGCGCGATGCGCCCGGACACCCCCATCGCCGGATCAGGCCTTCTTCAGCTTGACGATGCCGAGCGCCTTGAGCGCGACCTTCTCGTAGAACGGCTCGGAAAAGCCCTTCCGCATCTTGCGCAGGAAGTACTTCTCGAAGGCGACCTTGGCGAGGTGCACCCACTTGCCCTCGCTCGACCAGTTGAGGTTGCGCGGCGGAATCTGCGGCAGCGCGACGAAGGCGATGCCGGTGTCGCCGAAATCGGCGAGGCACAACGCGTTCCAGGTGGCGCGGTGGGAGGGCGCCTGGCCCGCGATCGCGTCGCGGATGTTCGCCACGGTGGCGTTCACCATCGACTCGATCATGTAGCCGGTCTTGGGCGCGCCGGTGGGCACCGGCGTGGCCTCGACCGGCGGGATCGCCACGCACACGCCGACCGCGTACACGTTCTGGAACTTCGGGTTGCGCTGGAACTCGTCGATGAGGATGAAGCCGCGCGGGTTGGTCAGCCCCTCGATGCCGAAGACGGCGTCCACGCCCTTGAAGGCGGGCAGCATCATGGCGTGCCTGAACGGCAGCTCGTGGCGCTTCTTCTCCTTGCCGTCCTCGCCGAGCTCGACGGCGTGCAGCTTGCCCGCCTCGACGCGCTCGGTCTTCGCGTTCACGATCCACTTGATGTCGTGGTCGCGCATCGCCGACTCGAGCATGCCCTTGGAGTCGCCCACGCCGCCCAGCCCCAGGTGCCCGATGTAGGGCTCGGCGGTGACGAAGGTGATCGGCACGCGGTCGCGGATCTTGCGCCTGCGCAGGTCGCTGTCCATGATGAAGGCGTACTCGTAGGCCGGGCCGAAGCAGGAAGCGCCCTGCACCGCGCCGACCACGATGGGGCCGGGGTTGGCGACGAATTCCTGCCAGGCCTCGCCCGCGGTCACCGCGTGGTCGACGTGGCATATCGAGCGCGTGTGCCCCTCGGGCCCGAGCCCCGGCACCTCGTCGAAGGCGAGCTTCGGGCCGGTGGCGATCACCAGGTAGTCGTACTCGAGCGCGCGGCCGTCCTCGAGCTCGATGCGGTTCTCGGCCGGGTGCAGGCGCTTCGCGCCCGCGGCCTCGAAGCCGATGCCCCGCTTGCCGAGCGTGGCGCGCGGCGGCAGCTCGATGTCGCCGCGCTTGCGCCAGTTCACCGCCACCCAGGGGTTGGACGGCACGAAATGGAAGTTCTCGCCGCGATTCACCAGGGTGACACGGTGCGCCTTGCCGAGGGCCGCGCGCAGCTCGAAGGCGGCGGGCAGCCCGCCAAGGCCGGCACCGATAACGACAATATGCTTGCTCATCTGGCCTCCTTGATTGCAGTAGTGATGGGCTCGAGCGCCACGCGCTCGCCGGGCTTGAGGCCCGCGAGCACCTCGACGTTCGTCTCGTCGCCCGCCTCGCCCAGGCGCACCTGGCGCAGGCGCGGCCGGCCGTCCGCGCCGACCACGTACACGGCGGTGACCTCGCTGCGCCGGACGATCGCCGCGCGCGGCACGAGCAGGCGCGCCGCGGTCCCGACCACGAAATGCGCCCGCGCGTAGACGCCCGGGTAGATGCCGCGCACGTCCTCGGGCAGCTCGAGGCGGACCTGGGTGGTGTGCGTGCGCGGGTCCGCCGCCGGCACGATCGTCATCGCTTTCACCTCGATCCAGCGGCCCACGGAGGGCACCTCGATCCTCGCCTTGCCGCCGGCGCGGATCGCCGCCACCTGCGCCTGCGGCACGGTGGCCACCACGCGCAGCGTGGACGGGTCGAAGCCGGTCATGATCGGCCGCCCCGGCGAGGCCATCTCGCCGAGCTCGACGTGCCGCGCGGAGACCACGCCGCTGTAGGGCGCGACGAGGGTGGCGAAGCTGCGCTCGGTGGCTGCGGCGCCCGCACCCGCGAGCAGCGCCGTGACGCGCGCCTGCGCCGCCTTGTAGGCGGCCTCGGCCGAATCGAGCGCCGCCTGGCTGATGAACTTCTGCTCAAGGAGCTGCTTCGAGCGCTCGTACTGCGCGCGCGCATTGGCGAGCGCGGCCTGCGCCTCGCTCACCTGCGCGACGCTCGCGGCCTCGGCCTGGGTCACGGCTCGCTCGTCGATGCGCGCGATCACCTGCCCCTTCTTCACGTAGTCGCCCACGTCGAAGCGCAGGTCGACGATGCGCCCAGCGATCTGCGCCGAGACGGTCGACTGGCGCACCGCCTCGATGACCGCCTCCGCCGAGGTGGTGAGGGCGATGTCGCGGATCTCCGCGGCCGCCGTCTTCGGGGCGGGAGACGCCTGCGCCGCCGGGCTCGGGGGCGGCGGCTCGCCGCAGGCGGCGAGCACGCCGGCCAGGAGGGGGAGGAGGAGGAGCCTCAACCGACCCATCGCGCAAGCGCTCCCGCGTCCATCGCGCCCGAGGCGCGCTTCACCTCGGCGCCGTTCTTGAAGAGGACCAGCGTCGGGATCGCCCGGATGCCGTAGCGCGCGGCGAGCCCCTGCGCCTCCTCGGTGTTTACCTTGGCGAGGCGCACGCGATCCTTCAGGTCCTGCGCCGCGCGCTCGAAGTGCGGCGCCATCGCGCGGCACGGGCCGCACCAGGGCGCCCAGAAGTCGACCAGCACCGGCAACTCGGTGCGCCGCAGGAACGCCGGGAAGCCCTCCTCGGTCAGCTCGACCGGCGTGCCCGCGAGCAACGACGCGCCGCACTTGCCGCACTTCGGATCCTCGGCGAGGCGGGCCCGGGGCACGCGATTGGCCACCAGGCAGGCCGGGCAGGCGACCTGGACGGCGGCGTCGCTCACGCGCGCGCTCCCGACTTGGGCTCGCCGCCCACGCCCAGGCGCTTCAGCACGATCTCGGGCAGGCAGAAGCGCGTGAAGCCGCTTTGCAGCAGGTTCGCGCCGGCGAAGGCGGTCAGCCACAGCCAGTTCGGGTTGACCCACACGCCCAGCGCGAGCGAGGCGAGCACCACGAGGCCGGCGAAGCTGCGGATGATTCTTTCGGTCGTCATTTCGGTTCCTTGAGAGGGTTGAATTCGATTCGCTCAAGCGTACCGGCGCCGCTTTCCGCGGTCTGTGACCGCAGTCCCACAGCCATGCTCCGCCGATGGCGTTCCGGTCGCTTGATCGCCGTCAAACCGCCGCGAGCGCCCGCTCGAGCCGCGCGCGGACTTCGGCGGCGATCGGCGCGATCTCCGGCCGGCCGACCAGTCCCAGCACCGCGTCGGGGTCCATCACCTCGACGACCGTCTTGCCCGCGGCGTCCACGCGCACCACCACGTTGCAGGGCAGGAGCGCCCCGATCTGCGGCTCGGCTTCGAGGGCGCGCGCCGCGAACTGCGGGTTGCAGGCGCCGAGGATCTTGTAGGGCGGCCGCTCGAGCCCGAGCTTCTTCTTCAGCGTCGCGGCGACGTCGATCTCCGTGAGCACCCCGAAGCCCTCGCGGGCGAGCGCCTGCGTCATCTTCTCGACCGCCTGGTCGAAGCCCAGGTCGGTCGTCCTTCCGAATGCGTACTTGCTCATGTGCGGCTTCCTTGCAGTCGAATGGCCAACAGCCCAGTGTCGCGCGGCACGCCTCGCGCACTCAGTGACCCAGGTTCCAGACAGCGCGCTGGGCTAGACTCCGCCCGGTGAACGCCCCGGGCCGCGACATCGTCCAGCAGCTGCGTACGCGCTTCCCGGCGCTCGGCGAGCTGCCGCCCGCGCGCCTCGCCCGGCTGGTCGCCGCGGGCCAGCTCCTGCACGTGCCCGACGGGCAGCATCTGTACGACGCCAAGCAGCCCTGCCGCGGCTTTCCGCTGATCCTCGAGGGCGCGGTGCGCGTGGTGATGAACGCGCCGAACGGCCGCGAGATCCTGCTCTACCGCGTCGACCCGGGCCAGGGCTGCATCATGTCGGGCGGGTGCCTGCTCGGGCATTCCGACTACGCGGCGCGCGGCATCGCCGAAGGCGACGTGACGCTGCTGAGCATCCCCCCGGGCGAGTTCCAGTCGCTGCTGCTCGAGCACGAGCCGTTCCGGCGCTTCGTCTTCGGCATGTACGGGGAGCGCCTGGGGGAAGTGATGACGCTGGTCGAGGAGGTGGCTTTCCGGCGCCTGGACGAGCGGCTCGCGCAGCTGCTCATCCACCGCGGGCCGGTGCTCGAGGCCACGCACCAGGCGCTCGCCGACGAGCTGGGCAGCGTGCGCGAAATCGTCAGCCGCCTGCTGCGGTCCTTCGAGCAGCGCGGCTGGGTGAAGCTCGAGCGCGAGCGCGTGACCCTGACGGATCCGAAGGCGCTCGCGGCGCTCGCCGCCGGACGATCGGAGAAATAGCGCACATCGGCGCCTCGCCTCGCACTGCAGCAGCCCCCGCGAAGACCTAGAATGGGCTGTCGGGAAGGGGGCCCGCAGGAGGGCACCGATGCTGGAGCTGCTGGACTGGAACAAGAAGCGGGGCGACGGCGCGAGCGACGCGCCGGCCGAACCCGGCGTCTCATCCGACGCCGCCACCGCGCTCGCGGAGCTGGCCGGGCGCCTGGAAAGCGAAGCGGCCGCGGAACCCCGGGCGCGCAACGAGGCGCTCGCGCGCCTGCAGGACGCGGGCGAGCCGCACGTCGCGGCCCTGCTCGCGCGCTGCCTGGAAGGCCCGGGCGGTGCGGGCGGCTCGCTTGCCGCGCGCGAGGCCACGTGGAAGTCGCTGGCCGACTACCAGACGCGCCTCACCCGCGTGGCGTGCACCGCCGCGGGCGCCTACCTCACCGCGCAGGCCGCGGCGCGCGCGCTCGGCGCGCTGCGGCTGCTCGCCAAGATCTACCTCGTGCACTACGAAAGCGTGCCGGGCCGCGTCTGGCGCGTCGCCTACGCCCTGCACGCCGCCGCCGAGAAGGCCCGCTGCGCGGGCGCGCCGGTGCACGCGCGCGCCGATCGCCGCGCCGTGACCACCGTCGAGCAGGAGCTGCTGCGCCTGCTCATGCTGCGCATCAGCGCCCCCGACATGATGCCGCCGGCGCAGATCGAGCTGACCGACCGCGTCGTCGAGCAGCTCGGCCCCGAGTTCACGCTGCGCCTGCCGGGCGTGGCCGACAACCCGTTCTGCTTCGAGCCGGAGAGCGAATTTCCTCCGCGCCGCGCCAAGGGCCGCGACCCGAGCGCCACCGCGCGCTACTTCGGCCCGGGCGTGGCCTACGACTCGCTGGAGCGCATCGTGCGCCGGGCACAGGGCAATTTCCGCGAGTTCGGCAAGGACCTCGAACCGCGCACGCAGCTCGGCGGCCTGCACCACCTGCTCGCCTTCTGGAAGGCCGACAGCCCCTACGCCCCGCCCGCGCACTCGCCGGCCACCGGGACGCTCGAGGTGGTGCACGACTTCCGCGCGGTGTGGCAGTACCTGTCGCGCTCGGGCGCGAGCGGGCTGTCGCTCACCGAATACACCGCCCCCTCGCCGCCGGAGACGTGGACGCTGGGCGGCGTGGGCGGGGGCGAGCTCGGCGCCGAGGTGCCGTTCGAGAGCCGCACCTGGGTGCGCTGCGGCTGCGTGGTCGGCTACGCCCGCGACGGCGGCGATGCGCGCGAGATCGGCCTGGTGCGGCGCATGCACGCGAAATCCGACGGCAGCCTGCACGCGGACATCGCGGTGCTGAACGCCGCGCCGCGCGCGGTGGCGCTGCGCGAGGTGCTGGAGAAGGGCGAGGACAGCGTGTTCACCAACGCCTCGTCCCGCCAATTCGGCTCCAGCCACGTGAACGCCGTCATCCTCGCCGACGGCACCGACGGCCGCCAGCCCGCCAACCTGCTGCTGCCGGCCGACCACTGGCGCGAAGGCCGCATGTACGAGACGTCCGGCGATACGCCGCCGCGCTACCTGCGCACGCTGAAGGCTGTGCGCCACGGCGAGGACTTCGTGCGCGCCACCTTCGCCTGGATCGAGCGCCACGACCCCTCGGTGCCGGTGGCGGTGCCGACCTCCTCGCTGCCGCTCGAGCCCGGCTAACCCAGCTCGACTGCCTGCCCCTCGACGGGCACCTCGGCCCGCCAGCCGTAGCGGCTGCGCACGGCGTCGCGCAGCGCGTGCGCGGACAACGGCTCGCCGTGCACCACCCAGGTCTGCCGCGGCGGCCGCTCGAACTTCCCGAGCCAGCCGAGGAGCGCATCGCGGTCCGCGTGCGCCGACAGCCCGTTGATGGTGAAGATCTTCGCGCGCACCGGCAGGTCCTCGCCGTGGATGCGCACGCGCTTCGCGCCGTCCACCAGCCGGCGGCCGAGCGTCCCCGCGGCCTGGAAGCCGACGAAGACGAGGGCGCACTCCTTGCGCGCCACGTTGTGCGCGAGGTGGTAGCGGATGCGCCCGCCCTCGCACATGCCGCTCGCCGAGATGATCACCGCGCCGGCGCGAATCGCGTTGATCTTCATCGACTCCTCGGTGGACTCGGTGAAGCGCACGCGCTCGACCGGCGGCAGCTTCGCATGGCGCAGCGTGATGCGCGTGGCCGCGCTCGCCATCGGCGAGTCGACGTAGGCGTCGAGCTTCGGCAGGCGCCCGGCGCGCTGCAGCTCGCCCATGATCGCGAGCAGGTCCTGCGTGCGGCCGACGGCGAAGGACGGGATGACGACGTTGCCCTTCTTCGAGGCGAGCGTGTCGTTGAGCGCGTAGGCGAACTCGTCCAGCGTCTGCGGCATGCTCTTGTGGTTGCGGTCGCCGTAGGTGGACTCGACCAGCAGCACGTCGGCCTCGCGAACCGTCGCGGGGTCGTCGACCACCGGGTGCCCGGGCTGGCCGAGGTCGCCCGAGAACACGAGCTTCACGCCGCCCGCCTCCAGCTCGAGGAGGGCCGAGCCGAGGATATGGCCGGCATCGCGGAACACGCAGCGCACCGACGGGTGCGGGCGGAAGGCCTCGCCGTAGTCGAGCGCCTGCAGGCGCTGCAGGCTGCGCTCCGCCTCGGCGACCGTGTACAGGGGCTCGCCGCCCTCGCGCTCGGCCTCCTTCTCCTGCAGGTGTCCCGCGTCCGGCAGCATCACCCCGAGCAGCTCGCCGGTCGCGCGCGTGGCGAATACCGTGCCGCCGAAGCCCTGCGCGACGAGCCGCGGGATGAGGCCGGAGTGGTCGACGTGCGCGTGCGACAGCAGCACGAAGTCGACCGTGCGCGGGTCGAAGGCGAAGCGCCGGTTGCGCGCCGCGGCGTGCCGTCCGCCCTGGCGCATGCCGCACTCGATCAGGAACCGCGTCTCGCCCGTCTCGACGAGGTAGCAGGAGCCCGTGACCTCGCCCGCGGCGCCGAGGAACGTGAGGCGCATCGCGCTAGGGAAACTGGTAGAAGTCGCGGTTCAGGTACGCGACCAGGTCCTCGATCTCGGCCTTGCTGAACTTCGGGTTGTAGTAGTCGGCCCAGCGCGCGGTCGCCTTGCGCAGGCCGGCGAGCGAGGTCACCTTGCGCTTGGGGGGCAGGTAGACCTCGGTGCCGTGGCA
>DASUFW010000135.1:0-3274 GCA_036274335.1 Burkholderiales bacterium
CTGCCCCGACTGCGACGTGCCGATCGAGCCGCAGAGCGAGGACGCCATCGCCGCGCGGCTGATGAAGCAGCACCGCGGCGAGACCGTGGTGCTGCTCGCGCCGCTGGTCGTCAACCGCAAGGGCGTATACACCGACCTCGCCAAGTGGGCGCGCGGCAAGGGCTACAAGCAGCTGCGGGTGGACGGCAAGCTCCTGCCGCTGCAGCCCTTCCCGCGCCTGGACCGCTTCAAGGAGCACACGATCGAGCTGCCGGTCGGCTACGCCAGGGTGACACCGCGCAACGAGAAGGAGCTGCGCGAGCGGCTCGCGCGCGCGCTCGAGCACGGCAAGGGCGTGGTGCACGTGCAGGCCGGCAAGCACATCCAGGTCTACTCCACCAAGCGCGCCTGCCCGTCCTGCGGCCGCAGCTTCCAGGAGCCCGACCCGCGCCTCTTTTCCTACAACTCGCGCCACGGCTGGTGCCCGACCTGCGTCGGCACGGGTCTGCAGCTGAAGGACGTGGGCTGGGATGCCGAGCGCTCGAGGACCGGGCAGGAGGACCACGTGCTCGACTCGTGGATCGAGTGGCTGGAGGTGGACGAGGCCTGCCCCGAGTGCGAGGGCAAGCGCCTCAATCCGGAAGCGCTCGCCGTTCGCTGGCGCGGCATGAACATCTCGGAGTACGGCACGCTCCCCGTGGCGCAGCTCGCGGCGCTGTTCTCGGCGATCGCGCTCAAGGGCCGCGACGCGGAAATCGCGCGCGACCTGGTCGCCGAGCTGAAGAGCCGCCTGGGGTTCCTCAAGGAAGTGGGCCTGGACTACCTGGCGCTCGATCGCGCGGCGCCCACGCTCTCGGGCGGCGAGGCCCAGCGAATCCGCCTGGCCGCGCAGCTCGGCTCCAACCTGCGCGGCGTCTGCTACATCCTGGACGAGCCGACCATCGGGCTGCACCACCGCGACAACCGCATCCTGCTGGATGTGCTGGAAAAGCTCGAAGCCAAGGGCAACACGCTGGTCGTGGTCGAGCACGACGAGGACACCATCCGCCGCGCGCATCATGTGATCGACCTCGGCCCGGGCGCCGGCAAGCTCGGCGGCCGCGTGATCGCCGCGGGCACCGCCGAAGAGCTGATGCAGTCGCCCGACTCCGTGACCGGGCGCTTCCTTGCCAACCCCCTGCGCCATCCGCTGCAGCCGCGGCGCCCGGTGGAGAAGGACGCGCCTGCGCTCGAAGTCAGCGGCGCGTCGCTGCACAACCTGAAGCGGATCAACGTGCGCGTGCCGCTCGGCCGCCTGACCGTCGTCACCGGCGTGTCCGGCTCGGGCAAGTCCACGCTCGCGCGCGACGTCCTGCACGACAGCCTCAAGGCCGGCGGCCCGGTCGGCTGCCGCACCCTGCAGGGACGCAAGCTCGTCGAGCGCGTGCTGGAAGTCGACCAGGCGCCCATCGGCAAGACCCCGCGCTCCTGCCCCGCCACCTACGTCGGCTTCTGGGACGCGATCCGGCGCCTGTTCGCCGACACCAGCGAAGCACGCATCCGCGGCTGGGGCCCCACCCGCTTCTCCTTCAACACCAAGGGCGGGCGCTGCGAAACCTGCGAGGGCCAGGGCCTGAAGAAGATCGAGATGAGCTTCCTGCCCGACGTCAAAGTCGCCTGCGAAGCCTGCAACGGCCAACGCTTCAACCCCGAGACTCTCACCGTGCAGCTGCGCGGCAAGAACGTGGGCGAGGTGCTCGGCATGAGCGTGGACGAGGCGGTCGAGTTCTTTGCCGCGCATCCGTCGATCCACCATGCGCTGCGGCTGCTGCAGGACGTGGGGCTCGGCTATCTGACGCTCGGGCAGCAGAGCCCGACGCTCTCCGGCGGCGAGGCCCAGAGAATCAAACTCGTGACGGAGCTGGCCAAGGTGCGCGGATTGGGCGTTTCAAAGAATCTCCCCTCTTCCAACTTGGTTGGAAGAGGGGAGAACGTTTTGAAGGGCGCGGGCACGCTCTATGTCCTCGATGAACCCACCGTCGGCCTGCACATGGCCGACGTCGAAAAGCTGATCCGGGTCCTGCACCGCCTCGTCGACGCCGGCAACTCGGTCGTCCTCATCGAGCACAACCTCGACGTGATCGCGGAAGCCGACTGGCTGATCGACCTGGGCCCGGAAGGCGGCGACGGAGGCGGCAGGGTGGTCTACCAGGGCCCGCCCGAGAAGGCGCGCCGCGGCCACACTGCGCAGGCGCTCGGCGAGTTCCTCGCGGAGCGCTCGGCCGCGTGATGCCCCTGCCCGCGCCGCGGCGCCCCGTGGCGCTCGCGCTCATGGTGCTCGCGCCGCTGATGTGGAGCCTGGCGGGCCCGCTCGCTCGCCAGGTGAAGCACGCGGGCGGCTTCGAGATGGCGTTCTGGCGCTCCTCGGTCGCCGCGCTCTTCGTCTTCGGCGCGCTCGCCATCCTGCAGCGCGGCCGTCCGTTCGCGGCGCTGCGCGCCGCGGGCGTCCCGGGCCTCGTCTCCGGCGCGATGTGGGCGATCATGTTCACCTGCTTCATCCTCGCGCTCACCTACACCACGGTCGCCAACGTGCTGGTAGTGGCGAGCCTCGGGCCCTTCTTCACCGCGCTGCTCGCGCGCGCTTTTCTTCGCGAGCCGATGCCGCTGCGCACCTGGATCGCGATCCTCGCGGCGACCGCGGGCATGCTCGCCATGTTCGGCGCCGGCTTCACCGCCGGCGAGCCGCGCCACCTGATCGGCATGGCGCTCGGCCTGACCATTCCTACGGCGAGCGCCGTGAACATCGTCGTGCTGCGCAAGAGCGGCGCGCACCTCGATCTCATGCCGGCCGTGATGCTGGGCGCGCTCCTCTCCGCGGCGATGACGCTGCCGCTCGCGGTGCCCTTCGCGGCGAGCGGGCGCGACCTCTTGTTCCTCGCGACGCTCGGCGTCGTGCAGCTCGGCGCGCCGTGCCTGCTGCTCGTCCTCGTCAGCCGCACGCTGCCGGCGCCGGAGATCGCGCTGCTCGCGCTGCTCGAGGTAGTGCTGGGGCCGCTGTGGACCTGGCTCGGCGCGGGCGAAGTGCCGGCCGGGGCAACGCTCGCAGGCGGCGCGCTGGTGCTGGCGGCCCTCGCCGGGAACGAGCTCGCCGCGCTCGGGCGCGGCAGGCATGTATAATGCGCCCCAAGGTTTCTGTAGCGCGTACATCCGGTTTGCGTTCCAGTCGTTAGTCAGTCCATCCTGGACTCCGAATAACAAGACCTAAGAAGCGTCGGCCTGAACCGGTTGAAGGGTTCTCCTTCCCGGGCCGGCACCA
>DASUFW010000136.1:0-5199 GCA_036274335.1 Burkholderiales bacterium
CGTTGTCGGCGTTGAACACGGGCTCCTCGTTGCCGAACTGGCCGAGCAGGAACTCGGCGATCGGCACCTGGCCCGTCGACACCGCGCGCAGGATATCCGGGTGCTTGATCAGCGAGCCGTTGGAGTGCACCGTTATGTCGAGCGCGCCGTTGGTGTTCTTCTTCACGTCCTCGACGAACTGCTTGATGTTGCGGGTGTGGAACTCGCCGTCGGAATAGGGCGTCGGCATGTCCCACTTGGTCTGGGCTTGCGCGATCCCGGCCAGGGACAGGGCGGCGAGCGAAACGATCAGGGTTCTGAGCTTCATGTTCTTCTCCGGAAGTGAGTCCTACAGGCGGGCGGCGACATCATCGGCCAACGCGAGCGACGCTGTCAATCCGGGCGACTCGATGCCGAACAGGTGCACCAGTCCGGGGACGCCGTGCGCGCGCGGGCCCTGCACGACGAAATCCGCCGCGGGCTCGCCGCGCCCGGAGATCTTCGGTCGCACGCCGGCGTAGCCCGGCGCGAGCGCGCCGTCGGGCAGTCCCGGCCAGTAGCGGCGGATCGCCGCGTAGAAGCGCTCGGCGCGCGCGGGGTCCACGCGATAGTCGATCGCGTCGATCCACTCGACGTCGGGCCCGAAGCGCGCGCGGCCGGCAAGGTCGAGCGTCACGTGCACGCCGAGCCCGCCGGGCTCCGGCACCGGATACACCAGCCGCGAGAACGGCGCGCGCCGCTCGAGCGTGTAGTAGTTGCCCTTGGCGTACAGCTCGCGCGGGGCGAGGGCGCCCGGGTAGCCCTCGAAGCGCCGTGCGAGGCTGGGCGCACGCAGGCCGGCGCAGTTGACGACCGCGCCGGCGAGCAGCGGATCGGCGCCCGCGACGTGCAGCTCGATGCCGTCGCGACGCAGCGCCGCCCGCTCGAGGGGACTCTTCAGCGCGAGCATCGCGCCCGCGTTCTCCGCGTCGCCGAGGTAGGCGAGCATGAGCGCATGGCTGTCGATGATGCCGGTCGACGGGGAATGCAGCGCCGCGACGAACGAGAGCTCGGGCTCCATCGCACGCACCGCCGAGGTGCTCGCGCGCACCACGTCGGTGACCCCGTTGGCATGGGCCTTGCGGCGGATACCCTCCAACTCCTCCTCCTGCGCCGCGTCGGTGGCGACGATCAGCTTGCCGCAGCGGCGATGCGGCACGCCGCGCCCGGCGCAGTAGGCGTAGAGCCGCTCGCGCCCGGCAACGCAGGCCGTCGCCTTCAGCGACCCTTGCGGGTAGTAGATGCCGGCGTGGATGACCTCGGAGTTTCGCGAGCTGGTGTGCGTGCCGATGGCGTCTTCGGCCTCGAGGATCACCACCTCGCGGCCGGCGAGCGCGAGCGCGCGGGCCACCGCCAGGCCGACCAGCCCCGCGCCGATCACCGCGGCGTCAATTCGGTCCACGTACGAACCTTCCTGCCAGCAGCGCCGAGGCGAGGCCGGCGGCCACGGCCGCCGTGGCCATCGGCCGCGCCGTGCCGTCGAACATTTCCCCCAGCGCCGCGCTGACCAGCGCGCCGACCGCGAACTGCGTCGCGCCCATGAGCGAGGCGGCCGTGCCCGCCGCCTGCGGAAAGGGCTGCAGCGCGAGCGCCGTCCCGTTGGGCACGACGAAGGCCGAGCCGAACAGGTAGGCCATGAACGGTCCCACCACCCAGGCCGGGTGCGAGGCGCCTGCCCACGCGGCGGCGGCGCCGACCGCGCCGGCGGCGAATGCGATGCGGGTGCCCAAACGCAGCAAGCGCGCCGAGCCTCGTCGCGCCACCCACCGGCTGGTCAGCCAGGCGCCCGAGATCTGGCCCAGCATGACCAGCGCGAAGAGCAGCGAGAAGATGCCCGGTGCGACCCCCATTCCGCTGACCAGCGTGAAGGCCGAATTCGAGACGAACGCGAAGATGCCGACCTGCGTGCACAGCATCGCCCCGAACGGCGCGAGGAAGCGGGGGTCGGCCGCGATGCCGCCGAACGCCCGTGCCAGGCGCACCGGATGCACCGAAGCGCGCGCCGCGGGCACCGTTTCCGCCACGCGCCACGCCACCGCGGCGAGGAGCAGCGCGGCGATCGCGCCGAGCAGCCAGAAGACGGCGCGCCACCCCGCCATCGACACCGCCACGCCGCCCGCCAGCGGCGCCGCGATCGGGATCACGCTGAACACGATGGTCATGCGCGCGAGCAGGCGCGCCGCCTGCTCCTGGCCGTGCAGGTCGCGCACGATCGCGCGCGAGATCACGGGCCCGGCGGACATGCCCAGTCCCTGCGCCAGACGACCGAGGATGAGGCCGGCGGCGGTGCCTGAGGCCGCGCACCAGGCGGAGGCCGCAAGCGCGAGCCCGAGCCCCGCGAGCAGCACGGGCCGCCGGCCGTAGCGGTCCGAGAGCGGGCCCCACACGAGCTGCCCGCCCGCCAGGCCGAGGAAATACGTGGTCACGGTCAGCTGCATGCGCGCGACCGGGGCGTCGAGCGCCTGCGCGGCCACCGGCAGCGCGGGCAGCCACGCGTCGGTGCCGAGCGCAGTCAGCGCGAACAGCACGCCCAGCAGCACGGTGAATGCGGGAGTAGTGGTGCGGGAATCCAAGTTAGGATGCGATTCTAATGGCACGCGTGGATTTCGCCGTCCTGGGCGCCGGCATCGTCGGCGTCTGCGTCGCGCTGCACCTGCAGAAGCGCGGGCGCGCGGTGGCGCTCGTCGACCGGCGCGGCGCGGCCGAGGAAACCTCCTTCGGCAACGCCGGGCTGATCCAGCGCGAGGGCGTGTTTCCCTACGGCTTTCCGCACGACTTCGGCGCGCTTGCCCGCTATGCGCTCAACCGCACGATCGACGCGCACTACCACCCGTCGGCGCTGCCCCGGCTCGCGCCGTTCCTCTGGAAGTACTGGCACCATTCGCGCCCGGGGCGGCACGCCGAAGTGGCGAAGGTCTACGCGAAGCTGATCGAGCATTGCGTCGTGGAGCACGAGGCGCTGATCGAGGAATCGGGCGCGCAGGCGCTCCTGCATCGCGGCGGCTGGCTGAAGGTCTACCGGACCGAGCGCGAGCGCGACCAGCGCTTCGCCGAGGCCGAGGGGCTGCGGATGGATTTCGGCGTCGAGCACCGCAAGCTCGACGCCAAGGCGCTGCAGGCCGAGGAGCCGTTCCTCGCGCCGGTGCTGGCGGGCGCTCTCCACTGGACCCAGCCGGTGCGCGTGGACGATCCGCACGCGCTCGCGCAGGCCTATCTGAAGCGCTTCACGGCGCTCGGCGGCGAGTTCCTGCAGGGCAATGCGGCGACGCTCGAGGCCGCGGGCGAGCGCTGGCGGCTGCGCACCGCACGCGGGCCGCTCGAGGCGGACGCCGCCGTGATTGCGCTCGGCCCGTGGTCGGACGTGCTCACGCGCGCGCTCGGCTATCGCCTGCCGCTCGCGGTGAAGCGCGGCTACCACATGCACTACCGGGCGGCGGGCGAGGCACAGCTCAACCACCCGGTGCTCGACGTCGAGCGCGGCTACTTCCTCGGCCCCATGCGCCGCGGCATCCGCCTGACCACCGGCGCGGAGTTCGCCCGGCGCGACGCGATGCGCACGCCGGTGCAGCTCGCGCGCGCGGAGCCGATCGCGAGGGACCTCTTTCCGCTCGCCGAGCGGCTGGACGTCGAGCCCTGGATGGGCGCGCGCCCCTGCACGCCCGACATGCTGCCGGTCATCGGCACGGCGCCGAACCACGCCGGCCTGTGGTTTGCCTTCGGCCACGCGCATCACGGCCTGACGCTCGCCGCGGTGACCGGCCGGCTGATCGCAGAGATGGCCACCGGCGAGGCGCCGTTCGTCGATCCCGCGCCCTACGCGGCGGGGCGGTTCGGCCGATGAAGTGGCAGTTCTGGATCGACCGCGGCGGCACGTTCACCGACATCGTCGGGCGGCGGCCGGACGGGTCGCTCGTCACCCACAAGCTGCTCTCGGAAAACCCGGAGCGCTACCGGGACGCGGCGCTGGCCGGCATCCGGGCGCTGCTGGGGGTCGCGCCGGGGGCGCCCATCCCGGTCGGGCAGGTGGAGGCGGTGAAGATGGGGACGACGGTGGCGACCAATGCTTTGCTCGAACGAAAGGGCGAGAGAACAGTTCTGTTCATCACGAAGGGCTTCCGCGACGCGCTGAGGATCGCGTACCAGAACCGTCCCCGGATTTTCGAGCGGAATATTGTCCTGCCGGAGTTGCTGTACGCGAGCGTCGTCGAGGTTCAGGAGCGGATCGGCGCGCGCGGCGAAGTCCTGCTTCCGCTGGACGAGGCGCTCGCGCGCGCCGATCTTGAGAAGGCACATCGGGACGGGTATCGCTCGATTGCGATCGTTCTCATGCACGGGTACAGGTATCAGCAGCATGAGGCGCGACTCGCCGAGCTGGCGAGGGCAGTCGGCTTCACCCAGATCTCCGTTTCGCACCAGGTGAGCCCGCTCATGAAGCTGATCGGCCGCGGCGACACCACCGTGGTCGATGCCTATCTCTCGCCGATCCTGCGCCGCTACGTGGACCAGGTGGCCTCGGAGCTTGAGGGCGTGCGGCTGCTCTTCATGCAGTCGAATGGCGGCCTCACCGACGCGCGGCGCTTCCAGGGAAAGGACTCGATCCTGTCCGGGCCGGCGGGCGGCATCGTGGGGGCAGTTCGTACGTCGCTGCAAGCGGGGTTCGACCGGATCATCGGCTTCGACATGGGCGGCACCTCGACCGACGTCTCCCACTACGCGGGCGAGTTCGAGCGGGAGTTCGAGACGCTGGTGGCGGGCGTGCGCATGCGCGCGCCGATGATGAGCATCCACACGGTGGCGGCCGGCGGCGGCTCGGTGATCCGCTTCGACGGCGCGCGCCTGCGCGTCGGCCCGGAGTCGGCCGGCGCCAACCCCGGCCCCGCGAGCTATCGGCGCGGCGGTCCGCTGGCCACCACCGATGCCAACGTGCTGCTGGGCAAGATCCAGCCGGCCTGGTTTCCGAAGGTGTTCGGCCCGGCAGCCGACGAGCCGCTCGACCGCGAGGTGGTGCAGCAGCGCTTCGAGGCCATGGCTCAGGAGATGCGCGACGCCACCGGCCGCAGCGTGAGCGCCGAGGACGTGGCCAGCGGCGCCCTGCAGATCGCGGTGGCGAGCATGGCGAACGCGATCAAGCGCATCTCGGTGGCGCGCGGCTACGACGTGACGCACTACACCCTGCAGTGC
>DASUFW010000137.1:0-16357 GCA_036274335.1 Burkholderiales bacterium
AGAGCGTGCCGTAGGCGTCGAAGACGAGGGCTTGGGGGCTCATGGGTGAAGTATAGAATGCGCGCGATGCCCGACCGGTACGAGGAGCTCTATTCGGCCTACCGCTGGCAGGTCCCGGAGCGGTACAACATCGCCCGGGCGTGCTGCGGCCAGTGGGCGCAGGACCGCAACCGCTTCGCCCTGTACTGGGAAGACGAATCGGGGGCGAAGGCCGCCTGGACCTTCTGGGACCTGCAGCGCGAGGCGAACCGCCTGTCGAATGCGCTCGCGGGCCTGGGCGTGAAGCGCGGCGACCGCGTCGCGATCCTGCTCCCCCAGCGCCCGGAGACGGCGGCCGCGTACATCGCGATCTTCCAGATGGGCGCGATCGCGGTGCCGCTGTCGCATCTGTTCGGTCCCGACGCGCTCGAGTACCGGATGGAGCACGCGGAGGTGAGCGTCGCGATCGTCGAACCGACCACGATCGCCAACCTGTGGGCGGTCAAGCCGAGGCTCACGCACCTGCGGCACGTGATCGGCGTGGGCGGCGCGGCCGAATCGGGCGTGCACGCCTGGGAGGCGCTGCTCGCCAAGTCGAGCGCGCGCTTCACGATGGTGGACACGCACGCCGAGGATCCCTCGCTCATCATCTACACGAGCGGCACGACCGGCCCGCCCAAGGGCGCGCTCAAGCCGCATCGCATCATGCTCGGCAACGTGCCGGGGTTCGTGCACTCGCACGACTTCCTGCCGCAGCCCGGGGACATGTTCTGGTCGCCTGCCGACTGGGCCTGGACCGGCGGGCTGATGGACGCGCTGCTCCCGTCGTGGCTGTTCGGCGTGCCGATCCTGGGCTACCGCGGGCGGTTCGACGCCGAGCGCGCTTACGACCTGCTCGAGCGCTACGGCGTGCGCAATTCGTTCCTGTTCCCGACGGCGCTCAAGCTCATGATGAAGGCGGTGCCCGAGCCGAAGGCGAAGCACGACCTCAACCTGCGCTCCATCATGAGCGCGGGCGAAGCGGTCGGCGCCGCGGTGATCGAGTGGGCGCGCGAGCAGCTCGGCGTCACCATCAACGAGATGTTCGGGCAGACCGAGATCAACTACGTGGTGGGCAACTGCCAGGCGGCCTGGCCGGTGAAGCCGGGCTCCATCGGCCGACCCTATCCGGGGCACGCGGTGCGCGTGATCGACGCCGAGGGCAACGAGATGCCGCGCGGCGAGCTGGGCGAGGTCGCGGTGAACCGCTACTTCCAGGGGCAGAAGGATCCGGTGCACTTCCTCGAGTACTGGAAGAATCCGGCGGCGACGAAGGAGAAGTACGTCGGCGACTGGGGCTGCACGGGCGACCAGGCGCGCATGGACGAGGACGGCTACCTCTGGTACCAGGGAAGGTCGGACGACGTCATCAAGAGCTCGGGCTACCGCATCGGGCCGGCGGAGATCGAGAACTGCCTCGTCAAGCACCCGGCGGTCGCCAACGCCGCGGTCATCGGCAAGCCCGACGCGGCGCGCGGCGCGATCGTGAAAGCCTTCATCGTCCTGCAACCGGGCCAGAAGGCTTCGAAGGCGCTCGAGGAGGACATCCAGCAGCACGTGCGTGGGCGGCTCGCGCCCTACGAATATCCCAAGGAAATCGAGTTCATCGATGCGCTGCCCATGACCACCACGGGCAAGGTGCAGCGCAAGGAGCTGCGCAAGCGCGAAGAAGCGAAGGCGTGAAGCGCGTCCTGCTCGTCGGCGGCGGCCACGCGCACGCCTGGATTCTTCGCGAGGGCTTCCCGGGCGAGGTCGCGCTTGTCTCGCCCTATCCGCATCACACCTACTCCGGGATGCTGCCCGGCTACGTGGCCGGCCACTACGCGGCGGACGAAATCCGCATCGACCTCGCCGCGCTTTGCGCGCGCGCCGGGGCGCGGCTCGTGATCGGCCGCGCGGCCGCGCTCGATGACGCACGGCGGCGAGCGCGCCTGGAGGACGGCAGCGTGCTCGAGTACGACACCGCCTCGCTCGACGTGGGCTCGGAGGCCGGTGCGCCGGCGCATACGCTCCCCGCCAAGCCTTTCGAGCCGTTCATGGCGCGCTGGGAGGAGGTGCGCGATCGGCTGCGCCGCGTCGCCGTGGTCGGCGGCGGGGCAGCCGGCGTGGAAATGGCGATGGCGATCGCCTGCCGCACCGGCGCGCACGTGACCCTGTACTCGGACCGCCGCATGTTCCGGCCGGGCCTGGCGCGGCGCCTCGCGCGACAGCTGGCGGCGAACGGGGTCGAGCTGCGAGCGGCCGCCTATGCGCCGGTTGACGCGGGCGCGCCGCCCGATCTCGTCCTCTGGACCGCGGGGGCCGTCGCGTCCCCCTGGCTTCGCGCGAGCGGCCTGGCGGTGGACGCGCGCGGTTTCGTGCTGGTCGACGATCGCCTGCGCAGCGTCTCGCATCCGAACGTGTTCGCCGCAGGCGACTGCGCGACGCTGCGCGACGCGCCGCATCCCAAGTCCGGCGTGTACGCGGTGCGCCACGCGACGGTGCTGCTCGCGAACCTGCGCGGCGCGGACCTGCCCTTTGCGCCGCAGCGCCGGGCGCTCGCGCTGCTCTCCTGCGGCCGGCGCTACGCGATCGCGGAGTGGGGCGGGATGAGCTGGGAGGGCGAGTGGGTGTGGCGCTGGAAGGACCGCATCGACCGGCGCTGGGTCGAGGGCTTCCGCGCCGCTACGGCCTAGGGCGCCGCGCCACCAGGATCTTGCCGTCGGCCTCGACGACGGTCTCGCGCCCCTGGTTGGTGCACGTGCATTTCAGGACGACGATGCCGCCGTCGTGCTTGGGCTTGTCGAGCTTCTCCGCCACCGTCCACGTCGACGTCAGCGTGTCGCCCGGGCGCACCGGCGCGGTGAAGCGGCACGCGTGCTCGAGGTAGGCGATCGCGGTGCCGCTGAAGTACATGCCGACCGGCGCCGACACCAGCGCGCTGGTAAACGGCCCGTGCAGGATGCGCGTGCCGAAGCGCGAGCGCTTCGCGAATTCCTCGTCCACGTGCAGGGGGTTGAAGTCGCCGAACAGGCCCGCGGCGAGCGCGAGGTGCGCCTCGGTGACCGTGAGCGCGGTGGTGAAACGGTCGCCGACGGCGACCTCGTCGTACCATTTTCCGGGGAACATGACTTATTATGCCGCCATCGTCCCCGGAGGCCCTCATGAAGAAGCTGATTGCTGTTTTCGCCACCGCTCTCGTCCCCGCGCTCGCCAGCGCCGCCTATCCCGACCGGCCGATCAAGCTGATCGTGCCCTGGGGCGCCGGCGGCGACACCGACGTCATCTATCGCGTGTTCGCGCCGGTCATGCAGAAGTATCTCGACGGCACCATCGTGATCGCGAACGTCGGCGGCGCCTCCGGCACCAAGGGCGCCAAGGAGGCGAAGGGCTCGCCGGCCGACGGCTACACGATCTTCGCCATCCATGACTCGATCCACTCGACCTACTACACGGGCGTCGCGGATGTGAACTACACGGACTTCGAGCCGATCTGCCTGGTGAGCTCGACGCCCTCGATCGTCACCGCGAGCCCGAAGACGCCCTGGAACGACATGAAGTCGATGGTCGCCGACGCGAAGGCGCGTCCCGACCAGATCACCGTGGGCGCGACGCTCGGCTCGACCAGCCACTTCTTCCCGGCCATGGTCGCGCGGGCGGCCGGGCTGAAGTTCAAGTACGTCTCCTACGAGGGCACGGCCGCGCGGATGAACGCGCTGCTCGGCGGCCACATCGACCTCGCGGAGTCCAACCTCACGCAGAAGGGCAAGGCCGACGCCGGCCAGCTCAAGTTCCTCGCCATCGCGACGGAACAGCGCCTGCCGGAGATTCCCAACGTGCCGACGCTCAAGGAGCTCGGCATCGACGTCGAGTATGCGGTGAACCGGGGACTGGTGGCGCCCAAGGGCACGCCCGGCCCCGTGCTCGCCAAGCTGCGCTCGGCCTGCGGCCAGGCGGCCAAGGAGCCCGGGGTGGCGGAGGCGTTCAACAAGCAGGGAACGCTGGTGCGCTATCTCGACGAGAACGCGTACACGCGCTTCTTCCAGAAGGACGACCAGGAGAGCAAGCAGATCGCCCAGGAGCTGGGCATGCTGAAGCGCTGATCGCGGGCGGCCGGCGCCGTCCATGATCGGCCGCGACGGTCTGGCGGGGCTTGCCGCGGCGGCGGCGAGCCTCGTGCTCTTCTGGATGACGCTCGGGCTCGAGCGCAATCCGCTGGTGCCGATCGGCCCGGGCTTCTATCCGCGCATCGTGCTCGGCATCACCGTGCTGCTGGGGGCGGCGCTGTTCGTGCACGACCTGCTGAGACGGCGCGGCGCGGCGCCACCCGCCGCCCGGCCGGCGGCGGCGCTCAACTATCGGCTGGTCGCGCTCACCTTCGGCGCGTTCGCGGTGTACGCGGTGCTCCTGCCGCTCCTCGGCTACCGCCTGGCCACCTTCGTCTTCGTGCTCGGCACGAGCTTCCTGCTCGAGCCGCCGCGGCGGCCCGGACTCTGGGCGCGCGGGCTCGTGCTCGCCGCGATCACGGCGCTCGCCACCTACTACGTGTTCGACGAGTACCTCGCGGTGCTCCTGCCGCGCGGCAGCTGGACCGGATTCTGACGCATGTACGAGCTGCTCTGGACCGCCCTCGTCGGACTGTGCCAGGTGAAATACCTCGCGCCGCTGCTCGTGGGCACCATCGCCGGCGTCGTCGGCGGCGCGCTGCCCGGCGTCACCATCACGATGACGGTGATCATCGTGCTGCCGTTCACCTTCGGCCTGGATCCGCTGCAGGGGCTGGCCGCGATGACCGGCGTGTACGTCGGCGGCTCGGCGGGCGGCCTGGTGACCGCGACGCTGCTCGGCATTCCCGGGACGCCGTCCTCGGTCGCGACGACGTTCGACGGCTTTCCGATGGCGCGCAAGGGCGAGGCCGGCCGCGCGATCTGGCTCGGCGTGTGGGCCTCGTTCCTCGGCGGCATGATCGGCGGGGTGTTCCTGATCGCCGCGACCGGGCCGCTCGCCAAGTTTGCGCTGGAGTTCGGGCCGTGGGAGTTCTTTTCCCTGTTCATCCTCGCGCTGTCGATGGTGGCAGGGCTGGTCGGGCGGTCCCTGCTCAAGGGATTCCTGTCGGGCGCCATCGGCCTGGTGGTGACGGTGCTCGGCAACGACCCGGTGATGGGCCTGCCGCGCCTGACGCTCGGCCTCGACTACCTCGAGGGCGGCATTCCGTTCCTGCCGGTGCTGATCGGCGTGTTCGCTTTCGCGCAGATCATGGCCGACGTCGAGCGCATGGGCGGTGCGCGTAAGGCCGCGGCCGCGCTGGAGGGCACGGTGAGCCTGGCCGCTTCACAGTTGCAGGTGCTCGGCGACATCCTGAGCCGGCCGTTCCTGCTGCTGTGGACCTCCTTCATCGGCGTGCTGATCGGCGTGCTGCCCGCGATCGGCGGCAGCGCGGCGAACATGATGGCCTACGACCAGGCGAAGAAGCTCTCGCGCCACCCGGAGCGCTTCGGCACCGGGACGCCGGAGGGCATCGTGGCCTCCGAGTCCGCCAACAACGCCAACGTCGGGGGCTCGCTGGTCACCATCATGGCCTTCGGCATTCCGGGGGATGCGGTCACCGCCGTGATGCTGGGCGCGCTGACGGTGCACGGCATCCAGTCCGGGCCGCTGTTCATCTCGCAGAACCCGGACATCGCCTACGGGATCTTCGCGGCCTACCTGCTCGCGCATCCGCTGATGGTGATCATCATCGCGCTGGGCGCGCGCCTGATGCTGCGGGTCGTCACGGTGCCCAAGTCGGCGCTGTTTCCGGTCGTGCTCGTGCTGTGCACCGTCGGCGCGTATGCGCTCGCCAACTCGATGTCGGCCGTGTACGTGCTGCTCGTCTTCGGGCTGCTCGGCTACGGCATGGTCAAGGCGGAGCTGCCGCTCGCGCCGCTGATCCTCGGGGTGATCCTCGGCGACCAGATCGAGACCAACCTGATCCGGGCGCTCATGACGGACGGCGACCTGTGGCTGTTCTTCACGCGGCCGATCTCCGGGGCCCTGCTCGGACTTTCGGTGGCCTCGGTCGCGCTGGCGCTGTGGCAGCACCGCCGGCAGGCGCGGCGCGAATCGCGCGCGGATGCCGCGGACGAGTCGGCGGATTTCTAGCGGCTATACTTGGCGCCCCAGAGACGAATCGAACGTCCGACCTGCCCCTTAGGAGGGGGCTGCTCTATCCACTGAGCTACCGGGGCGCGAGCGGGAATTCTACCTTCTTGAGATTCTTCCTTTCGCTGATGGCGTCATGCGCGGCGGTGTCGGCGGGCGCGCAGAGCTGGGCCTGGGACGACGGCACGGTGCCGTTCGTCGTCTCGCCGCCCGAGATCGTGGATCGCATGATGCGCATGGCCGAGGTCGGCAAGGGCGACACGGTGATCGACCTCGGCTCGGGCGACGGGCGCATCGTCATCGCCGCGGCGCGGCGCGGCGCCGAGGCCTTCGGCGTCGACCTGGACCCCGAGCTGGTGCAGCGGGCGTCGAGCAACGCGAAGGCGGCGGGCGTGGAGGCGCACGCGCGCTTCGAGGTGCGCGATCTGTTCGACACGGACCTCTCGAAGGCGAGCGTGGTCACGCTCTACCTGCTGCCCGAGTTCAACGCCAAGCTGCTGCCCAGGCTGCTGGCGCTCAGGCCCGGCACGCGCGTCGTCTCGCACGACGGCAGCATCGGCGACTGGCCGCCCGACGAGCGCCTCGAGCTGCGCGTGCCCGAGAAGGCGGTCGGGGTCGGCGGCATCTCGACCATCGAGCTGTGGATCGTGCCCGCCGACCTGCGGGGGCGCTGGGTGAGCGAGCTTCCGGACCACGGCGGGCGCTGGAGCTTCCAGGTCGCGCAGCGCTACCAGGCGCTGGACGTGGAGGTGAGCGCGCAGGGGCGCGACCTGTTCGTGCGCGCGAGCCGCCTGCGCGGCGACGAGATCAAGCTGGCGGTCTCGGGCGTGGTCGACGGCCACGCCTGGAACCAGTTCTTCGAAGGCCGCGTCGAGGGCGACCGTATCGACGGGCAGGTGCGGATTTCCGACGGCGAACATACGAGGACTTACCCATGGAAGGCGCAAAGGCGGCCGTAGGCGCGGCGCCGCGGCCGCTGCTCTCGGCGACCGACGGCATGCTGTTGGTGGTCGGCATGGTCGTGGGCGCGGGCATCTTCAAGGCGCCGTCCATCGTCGCGGGCAACGTCAGCACCCCGCTCGAGTTCGCGCTGGTGTGGATCGCCGGCGGCGTGGCCTCGCTGTGCGGCGCGCTGGTGTACGCGGAGCTGTCGGGGCGCTTCCCCGAGGCGGGCGGCGAATACCGGTTCCTCGAGCGCGCCTATGGCGGGGGGGCCTCGTTCGTCTTCGCGTGGGCGCGCATGACCGTGGTGCAGACCGGCGCGATCGCCGCGGTCGCCTTCGTGTTCGGCGACTACGCGCAGCAGATCGCGCCGCTGGGAGAAAGCGGCCCGGCCCTGTACGCGGCGCTCGCGGTGGCGCTGCTCACCGCACTCAACGTGGTGGGCACGCCGCAGAGCCGCACGGTGCAGAAGGTCCTCAGCGGCCTGCTCATCCTCGCGCTGCTCGCGATCGCGCTCGCCGGTTTGGTGGCAGCGCCGCCCCCCGACGCTGCGCGCGGGGAGAGCGCGGGCGCCAGCCGGCTCGGCCTGGCCATGATCTTCGTGCTGCTGACCTACGGGGGCTGGAACGAGGCGGCGTACATCGCAGGGGAGGTCCACGATCCCCGGCGCAACATGCGGCGCATCCTGGTGGGCGGGATCCTGGGGATCACGGCGCTCTACCTGGTGGTGAACCTGGCCTACTACACCGCGCTGGGGTTGGACGGGATGCGCGGCTCCCCGGCGGTGGCCGCCGACCTGATGCGGCGCATCTGGGGCGGCGGCGCGGCCGCCGCGATCTCGATCGTGGTGTGCGTCGCGGCGCTCACGACCATGAACGCCGCGACCCTCACGGGCGCGCGCACCAGCTATGCGTTCGGCCGCGACGTGGCGGCGCTCGCCTTCCTCGGCAACTGGCGCGCGGCCGGCAGCACGCCGGCCAACGCGCTGCTCGTGCAGGGCGGGCTGACGCTCGCGCTGGTGCTGGCGGGTTCGTTCACGCCCGACGGCTTCTCCGCGATGGTCGCCTACACCGCGCCGGTGTTCTGGACGTTCTTCCTGCTGTGCGGCGTCGCGCTGTTCGTCTTCCGGCGGCGCGAGGGGGCGCCCACGGGCTTTCGCGCGCCGCTGTACCCGCTGGTGCCGGCGGTGTTCTGCGCCGCGTGCGCCTACATGCTGTGGTCGAGCGTCGGCTACGCGCGCTTCGGCGTCACGTTCGGCGGCGCGGCGCTCGGCGGCATCGTGGTGATGGCGCTCGGCATTCCGCTCTGGCTGCGAATGCGGCGCGCGTGACCCTGACCGAGCTCCGCTACATCGTCGCCGTCGCCCGCGAGCGGCATTTCGGGCGCGCGGCGCAGTCCTGCCACGTGTCGCAGCCGACGCTGTCGGTGGCGATCAAGAAGCTCGAGGACGAGCTCGGCGTGCAGCTGTTCGAGCGCGGGCCGGCCGAGGTCTCGGTGACGCCGGTCGGGCAGCGCGTGGTCGAGCAGGCGCAGCGCGTGCTGGAGGAGTCCTCGCGCGTGAAGGAGATCGCGCAGGCGGCGCACGATCCGCTCGCCGGCCCGCTGCGGCTGGGCGCGATCTACACGATCGGCCCGTACCTGCTGCCCAAGCTGATCCCGGTGCTGCGGCGCCAGGCGCCGACCATGCAGCTGATCATCGAGGAGAACTACACGCACCGCCTGGCGGAGATGCTCAAGCTCGGCGAGGTGGACGTGATCCTGGTGGCGCTGCCGTTTGCCGAAGCCGGCGTGGCCACGCGCCCGGTCTACGACGAGCCGTTCTTCGTCGCCTTGCCGCAGGGGCATCTGCTGGAAAAGAAGAAGCAGATCAGCGCCGACGAGCTGACGCGCGAGAGCCTGCTGCTGCTCGGCGCGGGGCACTGCTTCCGGGACCAGGTGCTGGACCTGTGCTCGACGGTGCAGCGCGGGGCGCGCGGCGCGCTGGCGCGCTCGCTCGAGGGCAGCTCGCTGGAGACCATCCGCCAGATGGTGGCGAGCGGCGTGGGGCTCACGGTGCTGCCGGCCACCGCCGTGAACGCCGGCGAGCCGAGCGACTACATCCGCATCCGGCCGTTCGCGCGGCCGGTGCCCGACCGGCGCGTCGTGCTCGCCTGGCGCAAGAGCTTTCCGCGCCCGCAGGCGATCGAGGCGCTGCGCCAGGCGATCCTCGTCTGCGACTTGCCGAACGTCACGAAGATCCAGTGAAGGCGTGAGCGCCCACGCGATCGGCGACCCTGCTCCCTGGATCGTCCGCTGGGCGGCACCGCGGCCGCGCGGCAGGGCGCTCGACGTCGCCTGCGGCGGCGGACGGCATGCGCGCCACCTGGCCGGCCTCGGCTACCAAGTCACCGCCATCGACCGCGAGCCGCCGGCGATCCCCGGGGTGCGTTGCCTGCGCGCGGACCTCGAGGACGGCAGCCCCTGGCCGCTCGCGGGCGAGACCTTCGACCTCGTCGTGGTCGCCAACTACCTGCACCGCCCGCTGTTCCCGGCCCTCGCCGCTGCCGTGGCGCCGGGCGGCGCGCTGGTCTACGAGACCTTCATGGCGGGCAACGAGCGCTACGGGCGTCCTTCGAACCCCGCGTTCCTGCTGCGCCCCGGGGAACTGTGGGGGGCATTCGGCGGTCTTGACGTCATCGCGTTCGAGCAGGGGCTCGCCCGGGCGCCGAAGCCGGCGATGCGGCAGCGGCTGTACGCCCGCCGGCCGGCAAACGGATAAAATCGCGCAAACGCAGCGGAGGTCGGACATGATTACGGGAAGCCTGGTCGCCATCGTCACCCCCATGCACGAGGACGGTCGCCTCGACATGGCGCGCTTTCGCGAGCTGATCGACTGGCACGTCGCCGAGGGCACCGACGGCATCGTGGTGGTGGGCACCACGGGCGAGTCGCCCACCGTCGACTTCGACGAGCACAAGGAGCTGATCCGCGTCGCCGTGGACCATGCCAAGGGCCGCATCCCGATCGTCGCGGGCACCGGCGGCAACTCGACCGCGGAGGCCGTCGAGCTCACCGCCTCGGCGAAGAAGGCCGGGGCGACCGCCTGCCTGTCGGTGGTGCCGTACTACAACAAGCCGACGCAGGAAGGGCTGTACCGGCACTTCCGCAAGGTGGCCGAGGCGGTCGACCTGCCGATGATCCTGTACAACGTGCCGGGGCGCACGGTCGCGGACCTCGCCAACGACACGGTGATGCGCCTGGCGCAGGTGCCGGGCATCATCGGCATCAAGGACGCGACCGCCAGCATCGAGCGCGGCACCGACCTCGTCAAGCGCGCGCCGCGCGGCTTCGCCGTGTACAGCGGCGAGGACGCCACGGCGCTCGCGCTCATCCTGCTCGGCGGGCAAGGCGTCATCTCGGTGACGGCCAACGTCGCGCCGCGGCTGATGCACGAGATGTGCGCGGCGGCGCTGGTCGGCGACGTGAAGAAGGCGCGCGACATCAACCTGCGCCTGCTCGGCCTGCACCAGAAGCTGTTCGTCGAGGCCAACCCGATCCCGGCGAAGTGGGCGCTGGCGCAGATGGGCCGCATCGAGCCCGGGCTGCGCCTGCCGCTCACGCCGCTCGCCGACCAGTTCCACGAGGCGGTGCGCGGCGCGCTGGCCGAGGCGGGCATCGCGCTCCCCGGCCTGCGCGTGGTGGAAAAGCGCGCATGAAGCATCGCTTGACGGTGGCAGCGGCGCTTGCGCTGCTCGCCGCCGGCTGCAGCTCGCTGGACAACATGCGCGACGGCGACAGCCAGATCGAGTACAAGTCCGCCAGCAAGCTGCCGCCGCTCGACATTCCGCCCGACCTGACCTCGCCCAAGGCGGACGGGCGCTACCAGCTGCCCGACGCCGCGGGCGGCACGGCGACGCTCTCGGGCTACGAGAAGGGCCGCGCCCAGCAGGCGCGCGAGGGCGAGCGCGGCCCCCGCACCGTCCTGCCGACGGTGAAGGGCGTGCGCGTCGAGCGCGACGGCGACCAGCGCTGGCTGGTGGTCGACATGCCGGCGGAGAAGGTCTGGCCGGTGGTCAAGACGTTCTGGCAGGAGAACGGCCTGCTGATCGCGCAGGAGTATCCCGAGGCGGGGATTCTCGAGACCAACTGGGCCGAGAACCGCGCCCCGATCAAGGACAGCTGGGTGAACAGCAAGATCGGCTCGATCTTCCGGCCGCTCGCGTCCACCGGAACGCGCGACATGTACCGCACGCGGCTCGAGCGGACCGCGGACGGCAGCACCGAGGTGTACATCAGCCACCGCGGGCTGGTGGAGGTGTACACGAGCGGCGACAACACCGAGACCGCATGGCAGCCGCGGCCCCCCGATCCCGGCCTGGAGATCGAGTTCCTGCGCCGCCTGATGGTGCAGCTGGGCACCCCGGCCGAGCTGGCCAAGCGCGAGATCGCGGAGGCCGCGCCCCCGAAGTCGCGCGCCAGCCTCGCCAAGAACCTGAACGGCGTCGAGACGCTCGAGGTGTACGAGCCCTTCGACCGAGCGTGGCGGCGCGTCGGTCTGGCGCTCGATCGCGTCGGCTTCACGGTCGAGGACCGTGACCGCCAGAAGGGCGTCTACTTCGTGCGCTACGCCGATCCGCAGGGGCAGAAGAAGGAAAAGGATCTGCTCGACAAGCTCGCGTTCTGGCGCAGCGACAAACCGCAGGTGAAGCCCGAGCAGTATCGCGTGTCCGTCACCGCCTCGGCGGACAACAGCCAGGTGCAGGTGCTCGACCACAACGGGACGGCGGAAAACTCCCCCACGGCGAACCGCATCCTCGCCCTGCTGCACGAGCAGCTGAAATAGTGCGCTTCGCGTCGCTGGGCAGCGGCAGCAAGGGCAACTGCCTGGTGGCGGAGGCGGCGGGCAGCCGCGTACTGCTCGACTGCGGCCTGTCGCCGCGCGAGACCGAGCGCCGGCTCGCGCGGCTCGGGCTCGCGCCGTCCGACCTGCAGGCGATCCTCGTCACCCACGAGCACGACGACCACGTCGGCCACGCCTATCCGTTCGCCGCGCTGCACGGCCTGCCCGTCTACCTGACCCACGGCACGCGGCGCGCGCAGGAGGCCGCCGGCAAGCCCGCCGACGGCGTCGAGCTGCGCATGATCGAGGGGCGCGAGGCGTTCGCGGTCGGCGCGCTGCGCGTGGAGCCTTTCACGGTACCGCACGATGCGCGCGAGCCGGTGCAGTTCGTGCTCGGCGACGGCGTGCGGCGGCTCGGCGTGCTGACCGACCTGGGCGCGGCCACGGCGCACGTCGAGGCGATGCTCTCCGGCTGCGACGCGCTGGTGCTCGAGACCAATCACGACCTCGACATGCTCTGGGGCGGCGAGTATCCGAAATGGCTGAAGGAGCGCATCGGCGGGCCGTTCGGGCACCTCGACAACGCCGCGGCCGGGCGGCTGCTCGCGGCGCTCGACCGCTCGAAGCTCAAGCACGTGGTGGCGGCGCACCTCTCGCAGCAGAACAACCGCGCCGAGCTGGCGCAGGCCGCGCTCGCGCAGGCGCTCGGCTGCGGGGCCGACTGGGTCGGCGTCGCCAGCCAGGACGAGGGCTTCGGCTGGCGCTCGCTCGCGTAGGCGCGCGCTAGAGACCGAGCGTCGTGCTCGACACCGCCGGATAGGAGGCGGCCCAGATCTCCTGGAAGCGCCCGCGCATGGCGAGCGCCTCGGTGTCGTCGTGCAGGCCCAGCGCGCCGCGGAAGAACTGGGCGACCGGGCGGCGCACGTAATGCGCCTGGTCGAGGACGAGGAAGCTGTCCTGGATATTGCGGATCTCCTCGTGCGTCCGGTGGATCTGGATGGCGTGCGCATAGCGCGCGAGCAGGGTCATCAGGCGCGGGCACAGCCGCGTGACGTGCTCGGTGTCGTGCACGGCCATGTACAGCCGCCGCGTGCGGCTGGCGGACAGGAACTGCTTGAGGCGCTCGATGCGCGCGGCGTCGTTCAGCCGCAGGGCCGCGAGGTCGGGGTCGAAGATGCGCAGCTCGCGGCCGGGCGCCTCGAGCAGGCGGTCGACCGCCGCCTGGAAATCCGCTTCGCTCTCGAACTGCCGGTATTCGGTCTGCGGGGTGTCTTCGCTCATCGCGCGCGCCCGAAGTGCAGGTAGCCCGACAAATACCAGTCGTAGGCGCGGGCCGCAAGGAAGGAAGGCAGGCGGGCGCGCCGATCGTCGGCGAGCCGCCGCAGCGCCGGCTGCGAGCGCAGCGCCTCGCCGTTCAGGTAGCAATTTCGCCCGCGATGCAGCATCTGCGAGCGCGCATCGAGCAGGACCGGCGCGCGGCGCAGGCGGCGCGCGAAGTCGCCGCGCGCCAGGGGGCGGCGGGGCCGAGTGAAGACGACGTGCGGCTTGGGCGTCGTCAGGAACCGGCCGAGGAAGACCTCCACGTCCCGGCGGCCCCAGCGGATCCGCGAAAGCACGCGCGACGCGTGCTCGGCGAGCGGCGCCGGGATCTGCGCGTTGCGCCGGGCCGGGCGCAGGCGCGGGTCGCGATAGTCCGACCGGGGCAGGCCGCGCTCGTGCAGGTAGTCCAGGAAGGCGGCCGAGAGCTCTTCGCCGCGCGGCGCGCGAAAGCCCACCGAGCAGGTCAGGCACTCGTCCAGCGCGACGCCGTCGTGGCCCCAGCCCGGCGGCAGGTACAGCAGGTCGCCGGGCTCGAGGAGCAGCTCCTCGTCGGGCGCGAAGTCGGCGATCAACTTGAGCGGCGCATGCGGTACGAGCGCAAAGTCGCGCGGCCGCTGCAGTCGCCAGACGCGCCGGCCCGCGCCCTGCAGCAGGAACACGTCGTAGCTGTCCGCGTGCGGGCCCACGCCGCCGCCCGGCGACGCCCAGCTCACCATGACGTCGTCGAGGCGCGCCTGCGGGACGAAGGCGAACCGGCGCAGCAGGGCGTCGGCCGCGGGCACGTGCAGGTTCACCCCGCTGACCAGCAGCGTCGAGCGCCGGGGGAGCGTGTCGCAGCGCAGCGGGCCGTGCGTGACGCGCCAGCGCTCGCCGGCGCGGCGCACCCACCGCGATTCCACGTCGGGCCGGGCCGCGAGCCGCGCGAGGCGCGCCGGGCCCGCCACCCCCGAGAAGCCGGGCAGCGCGCCGCGCACCAGCAGCGGGCGCTTCTGCCAGTGGCGGCGCAGAAATTCCTTCGCGGTCAAGCCCCCTAGGATCGAAAGCTTCATCGATGGATTATAGGATTCACCACCTGGCTGCCGCACGCGCCGCGCTTGCCGCGCGGCAAACGATGTGCTTTAGAATCGGCCGCAGTAACTCCAGCGCCATGCTAGAGACGGGACAACACGCGCCGCCGTTCACGCTGCCCGACGCCGACATGCAGTCGGTGAGCCTGTCCGAGTTCCTCGGGCGGAAGCACGTCGTCCTGTACTTCTACCCGCGCGACGGTACGCCCGGCTGCATCCTGGAGGCGGCGGAGTTCTCCGACCACGAGGAGGAGTTCGACCGGCACGACTGCGTGGTGCTGGGGGTGTCGCGCGACGACTGCCTGTCGCACGCGGAGTTCCGCGACAAGCACGGAGTGTCGATCGCGCTCCTGTCCGACGAGGACGGCGAGGTCTGCCGCAGCTACGGCGTCCTGCAGGAGAAGGAGACCGAGGGGACGCGCCGCGAGTGCCTGGTGCGCTCGACCTTCGTGATCGACAAGGGCGGCGTGCTGCGCCACGTGCACTACGGCGTGAGCCCGCGCGGGCACGCGAGCGAGATCTTCGACGTCGTGCGCCGGCTGAAGGCCTGATCGGCTACCCTCGGGCTTCCTGCGGGGGAGTGCCCATGATGGATGTCCTGTCTTACGGCTTCGGCACGCTGATCGCGTTCGCGATCATCCTCGGCCTGGTGTTCCTGTTCGTCAGCGACATCACGCAGAAGAAGCACGGGGTGCTGCGCAACTACCCCGTCGTCGGGCACCTGCGCTACTTCTTCGAGGAGCTGGGCGAGTACTTCCGGCAGTACTTCTTCTCCGGCGACCGCGAGGAGATGCCCTTCAACCGCGCCACGCGCGCGTGGGTCTACCGCCTGGCGAAGAACGAGAGCGGCAACATCGGCTTCGGCTCGACCTACGACCTGCACCAGCCCGGCGCGCTGATCTTCGTCAACCACCCGTTTCCGGTGCTCGAGGAAGAGCGCCTGCCGACGCCGGCGCTGGCGCTCGGCGAGGGCTACTGCCGCACGCCGTTCGTCGCGCGCTCGCTCGTCAACGTGAGCGGCATGAGCTACGGTGCGATCTCCGCGCCGGCGGTGCGCGCGCTGTCGCGCGGCGCAGCGGTCGCCGGGTGCTGGATGGACACGGGCGAGGGCGGCCTGTCGCCCTACCACCTGGAGGGCGGCTGCGACCTGATCATGCAGATCGGCACCGCCAAGTACGGCGTGCGCGACGCGCAGGGCAACCTGTCGGCCGAGCGCCTCGTCGAGCTCGCCCAGGTGGCCAAGGCCTTCGAGATCAAGCTTTCGCAGGGCGCCAAGCCGGGCAAGGGCGGCGTGCTGCCCGGCGGCAAGGTGACCGCCGAGATCGCCGCGATCCGCGGCATCCCGGAGGGGCGCGACTCGATCAGCCCGAACCGGCACCGCGACATCGGCAACATGGACGAGCTGCTCGAGCGCATCGCCTGGGTCCGCGACCTGACCGGGCGCCCGGTGGGCGTGAAGACCGCGGTGGGTGGCTGGCGCTTCATGAACGAGCTGGGCGAGGCGGTGCAGCGGCGCGGGCTCGAGTGGGCGCCGGACTTCCTGGTCATCGATGGCGGCGAGGGCGGCTCGGGAGCGACGCCGCAGGCGCTTGCCGACCACATGAGCCTGTCCATCGACGAGGCGCTGCCGCGCGCGGTCGACGCGCTGATCGAGACCGGCCTGCGCGCGCGCGTGCGGGTGGTGGCCTCGGGCAAGCTCATCACCTCGGCGCGCGCCGCCTGGGCGCTCGCCGTGGGCGCCGATTTCGTCAACACCGCGCGCGGCTTCATGTTCTCGCTGGGCTGCATCCAGGCGCTGCGCTGCCACACCAACACCTGCCCGACCGGCGTCACCACCCACAACAAGCGCCTGCAGCGCGCGCTGGTGGTGGAGGAGAAGTACCTGCGGGTGGCCAACTACTGCATGAACATGAACCGCGAGATCGACATGATCGCCCACTCGTGCGGCGTGCGGCACGCGCGCGAGCTGCGGCGCGAGCACGTGCGCATCGTGCAGGGCAACCACCAGTCGATCGCGCTCAACATGCTCTATCCGTATCCCGAGCCGAAGGGCAGGGCGCGGGCCGCCTGA
>DASUFW010000138.1:0-10803 GCA_036274335.1 Burkholderiales bacterium
TCCTCGAGACCGCGTAGCTGAAGAACAGCTCCACCAGCCCGAGCGTGCGCACGTAGGCGGCGCCCTGCAGCGCGAAGGCGCTGAACCAGCCCGCCGAGGCGGCCGCGCCCATGAACCCGGCGAACAGCGACGGGCGCCACAGGCGCAGCGTCTCGGCGACCACGCGCCGGTCGCGCGCGAGGAGCCACCCGCCGAGCAGCAGCGTCTGGATGAGCTGGGCCGCGGCGAGCGCGGCGGCCGCCTTCATCAGGAACGAGCCCTCGAGGGCGAGGGTCGCGCCGCGATAGCCGACCGCCGCGAAGGCGAACCCGCACCCCGAGGCGAGCCCGAGCAGCGCCGGGCGCGTGGCGAGGCCCGTCACCAGCGCGGCGAGCGGGCGCTGCGGGTCGGCGGGCGAGAGCAGCAGCACGCCGAGGGTGCCGCTCGCCACGGCGAGCACCACCGGCAGCGACAGCGGGTCGCCGAGGAACGCCAGGCCGAACACCGCCACCTGCAGCAGCTCGCTCTTGGAGTACGCGACGCCGAGCGCGAAGTTGCGCGCCTCCATGGCGGCGAGCAGGAACGCGGTGCCGGCGATCTGCGCGACCGCGCCGAGCGTCACCCAGCCCAGAAAGGTCCAGCTCGCCGCGGGCAGCGGCTCAGCGGCCCATGTGTGAACGACCGCCAGCCATGCCACCGCGAACGGCAGGCCGTACAGAAAGCGCACCAGCGTGGCGCCCAGCGTTCCCAGCGAAGCCGTGAGACTGCGCTGCGCCGTATTGCGGAGCGTTTGCGCGAGCGCCGCGCCCACCGTCAGCGCGATCCATAAACCGGGCGGAGCTTCCATGGCCGCGATCATAGGTCAGCGGACGGTCCGCCCGGGCAGCCGGCGCGGCTGTTTCGCGCGGACCGCCGCGCGGCGCAGGCGCCGACGCGGTGCCCGGTGCGCGGCCCGTCACGCTCGTGCGCCAGGCGGGGGGCATGGGATGGCTCGCGACCCGCTCGGCCGGGCGCGCGTCGCGGTACGCGGAGCGATGCGTACCGCGGTAGGCGTCCTGCGGCGCGAAGCGCGGCCCCGGCGCGCCGTAGCGCTGGCGGACCTCGGGATTGCGGAAGGTGACGCCGCGCCGGTGCGAAGGGTCGTACCGCCAGTGTCCCTCGGCAAGTGCCCGGTGGACGTAGGGAGACCGGTAGCCGTACGCCGGGTGCGCGTAGTAGACGTTCGTGCGCACGACGGTGACGTGGTGGTACGGCCAGCTCACGGCGCCGAAGAAGAACCCCGCGGAGATGCCGATCCCCACGCCCCACCAGAAGCCCGGGCGCACGACCGCGTAGCCGGGCCAGGGCGCCCAGACCACCGGCGGGTAGGCGGGCCACCACCACGCGCCGTACACGACCAGGGGATCGTAGTAGGGCACGTAGACCACGCGCGGGTCCGCGGGCTCGATGGCGATCGCGCCCGCGTCCTCGACCACGCGCGCGCGGCTGTCGCTCGCCAGGCTGCCGTTCTCCTGGGCGCGGCGGCGCAGCTGCTGCACGGCGTCCATGACCTGCGTTTCCTGCGCGAGGAACGCCTCGCCCAGGCCGCGCGTCCATTCCAGCTTCTCGTCCATGCGCTGCAGCAGGTCGGGGAAGGCGAGCAGCGACTTCACGCTCGGATCCCAGTCCCGGTCGGACGCGGCGCGCACGGCGTCGTCGCCTTTCAGGCCGGCGTGCTCGCGGGACCAGCGGGCCGCCTCCACCACTTCGAGCGGGTAGGTGGCCGCCATCAGCACCTGGGACAGCAGCGCGTCGGGATACAGCGCGATCGGCGCGACCATCTGGTCGAGCTGCGCCTGCGAAAAGGCAGGCTGGGCGGGCGCGGCGGCCTCCTCGGCGCGCAAAGGCGCCCACGGGAAGGCGAGGGCGAGCGACAGCAGATAGGCGAGCAGTCTTTTCATGGGCGTCACCTTGTTGCCTGACGCTCTCTTTATAGCCCCCGCTTCCGTGCAATTCGCCCTCCAAATGGGGCGAATTGCAACCAAATGTTTCAGCGCCGCCGGGACCGGCGCGAGCGGATCATCAGCCAGCCGCCGAGCATGCCGCCGAGGTGCGCGAAATGGGCCACGCCCGCGACCGAGCCGGTCACCCCGAACCACAGCTCCAGCGCGCCGAACAGGATCACGAACACGCGCGCCGGCAGCGGGATCGGCGGAAACAGCAGGATCACCGTGCGCCGCGGGAAGTAGTAGCCGAAGGCGAGCAGCAGCCCGTAGACGCCGCCCGAGGCGCCGACCGTGGGGTAGGGCGATCCGCCCATCCAGCCCGTGACCGCCAGGTGGCAGATCGCCGCCGTCACCACGCAGACGAAGTAGTACTGCAGGTACCAGCGCGAGCCGAACAGCCGCTCGACGTCGCGCCCGAAGGTGTAGAGCGCAAGCATGTTGAAGCCGATGTGCAGCACGCTGCCGTGCAGGAAGCTGTAGGTGACCAGCTGCCAGAGCTCGAAGCCGGGCCCGGCGTAGGGGCCGGTCGACGGCGGCCAGAGCGCGAAGTTCGCGACCAGCCACGGCGAGCCCGACAGCTGCAGCAGGAACACGAGGATGTTGGCGGCGAGCAGCACGCCGGTGACGGGGGGCATCTCAGGGCTCCACGGGCGTGGCGGGGGGCAGCGGCAGCCCGCGGCGCGAAAGGCTGGCGCGCACGCGCTCCGGGTAGTCGGTGATCAGCCCGTCCACGCCGAGGTCGAGGAAGCGCTCGATGTAGGCTGGCTCGTTGACCGTCCAGGGGATCACCTTGAGATCGAGCTGGCGCGCCTCGACCAGCGCCTGCGAGTCGAGCGTCTCGTAGTCGGGCGACCAGATGCGCCCGCCGGCGGCGTGCACCGCGACGGGCGCCGACCCGGCCACGCGCCGGCGGCCGGTCAGGTAGACCGTCGGGATCTCGGGCGCCTCGCGCTCGACCACGCTCAGGGTGCGCCAGTCGAACGACTGCACGCTCGAGCGCGCCTGCATGCCGGCGGCGCGGATCGCGGCGATCAGGGCCTGCGCAAAGGGCTCGGGCGCGAGCGTGTCCTCCGGCGCCGAGGGCGAGAGCTTGGTTTCGATGTTGAAGCGCACGTGGCTGTT
Organism: Burkholderiales bacterium; assembly: GCA_036274335.1. GTDB lineage: Bacteria > Pseudomonadota > Gammaproteobacteria > Burkholderiales > SG8-39 > JAABQT01. The sequence continues at coordinate 3,087 of DASUFW010000138.1, forward strand.
GCCGGATTTTCGCACCAGCGCGAACACGTCGGCGAGGCGCGGGATTCGCGCGCCGTCGGCGGGCTGCTGGTCGGGGAGGCGCGCCGCGTAGTCGCTGCCGGGGCGCAGGCGCCCGACGTCGTAGCGGCTGAGCTCCTCGTAGCTGAGGCTGTGCAGCAGCGGGCCCGGCGGCTCGATCCAGCGCCCGTCCGGGCCGCGCGCCACGTCGGGGTTGAGCCGGCGGTCGTGGCAGACCACCACCACGCCGTCGCGCGTGACGCCGACGTCGAGCTCCAGCGTATCGACCCCCACGGTCAGCGCCGTGGCGAAGGCGGCCAGCGTGTTCTCGGGCGCCATCCCGCGCGCGCCGCGGTGCCCCTGCAGGTCGAAGGCGGCGGCGGACAGCGGGATCAGCAGCGCCGCGATTGCCCAGGCTCGTCGCATGGCCGGATACTACGCGAGCCATGTCGAGCGCCCCGCGGCCGTTTCGGATATCCATCCCGGAGGAGGCGATTTCCGACCTGAAGGAGCGCCTGGCGCGCACCCGCTGGCCCGACGAGCCGCCGCTCGAGGCCTGGAGCACCGGCGCGAGCCTGTCGTACGTGCGCGAGCTGTGCGCGTACTGGCGGGAGACGTTCGACTGGCGGGCCTGGGAGGCGAAGCTGAACGCGTTCCCGCAGTTCAAGGCGCCGCTGCACGGCATCGACCTGCACTTCCTGCACCTGCGCTCCCCGAATCCGCAGGCCATGCCGCTGCTGCTGTCGCACGGCTGGCCGGGCTCGGTGCTCGAGTTCCACAAGCTCCTCCCGCTGCTCGCGCCGCATTTCCACGTCGTCGCGCCTTCGCTGCCCGGCTACGGCTTTTCCTTCAGCCCGGGCCAGAAGCGCTTCGGCGCCGAGGCGATCGCCGCCTGCTTCGCCGACCTGATGGCGCTGCTCGGCTACGAGCGCTTCGGCGCGCAGGGCGGCGACTGGGGCGGGTTCATCTGCGCCGTGCTCGGCCATCGCCATGCGGCGCGGCTCACCGGCATCCACGTCAACCTCCTCGCCCTGAAGCGCGACGCGAAGGTCCCCGAGCCCACGCCCGAGGAGCGCGCGTACCTGAAGCAGCTCGCGCACTTCTCGGCCGAGGAGACCGGCTACCAGTGGATCCAGGGAACGAAGCCCCAGACGCTCGCCTTCGGCCTGACCGACTCGCCCGCGGGGCTGGCGGCCTGGATCGCGGAGAAGTTCCGCAGCTGGTCGGACTGCGGCGGCGTGATCGAGAACGCGGTCTCGCGCGACGAGCTGCTCGCCAATATCTCGCTCTACTGGTTTACCGGGGCGATCGGCGCTTCGTTCTGGCCCTACTATGCGCGCCGCCACGAGGGCTGGCCGATGCCCGACGGCGCCACGGTGGACGTGCCGGCGGCCTACGCGGCGTTTCCGAAGGAGATCGTGCGCCCGCCGCGGTCCCTGGCCGAGCGGATGTACCCGGACCTGCGGCGCTGGACCGAGATGCCGCGCGGCGGGCATTTCGCGGCGCTCGAGCAGCCGGCGCTGCTCGCCGAGGACGTGATCGCGTTCTTCGGCCCGCTCGCCTGATCAGGCCGCGAGCGGCTCGACGAGGTCGGCGCCCTCGTTGCGCGCGTTGTTGACGCGCTTGCTCACCGGATAGTGAACGAAGTCGCGGGCGAGCGCGTGCTCGCGCGCGAACTGCGTCGCGTCCGGCAGCGCCGGATCGAGCCAGGCCTGCATCGCCTCATCGGGCAGCACCACCGGCATGCGATCGTGCACCTCGGCGGCCGGTCCTTCAGCCGCCTTGGTGAGCAGGGCGCAGGTCCATTGGCCCTGCCATCGGGCGATCAGCCCCGCGAAGCAGAACGGCCGCCCGTCCGCGCGGCGCAGATGGTGGGGCTGCTTGCCGCCGGCGAGCGCCTGCCACTCGTACCAGCCCTCGGCCGGCAGCAGGCAGCGCGAGCGGCGCATCGGATCGCGCCACAGGGGCTTGCCGGCCGCCTCCTCGAGCCGCGCGTTGATGCTGTGCGTGGGCAGCGCGTCCTTCTTCCACCAGGCGGGAATCAGCCCCCAGCGCGCGCCTTCCAGCGCGAGCACGCCGTCCTCGCGAAGGAGGACCGGCACCTCCATGGTCGGCGCGACGTTGAAGCGGCGCGGGAAGGGATTGCTGTTGATTCGACCGATCCGCCAGGCGCGCTCGATCGCGGCCTGGTCGGGGCTGACATAGCGGCCGCACATGGCGCTAGGCCGGCGCGCCGCCCTTCGCCAGTCCCTGCACGAGCGGGCGCGAGCCTTGCAGCGCCACCCGCTGCAGGTAGAAGTGGAGCGCGCGCCGCCCGCCCAGCTCCTCGCCGCCGCCCGCGCGGCCCGGGCCGCCGTGCACCAGCTGCGGCAGCACCGTGCCCGGCCCCGGCGAGAGCTCGATCCTGGGGTGGCCGATGTAGATGCGGCCGTGATGCGGCGCGATCTCCGCCACGGTGCGCTCCAGCCAGGCCGCGTCCTCCGAATAGAGCGAGCACACCAGGCCGCCGCCGCCGCGCGCGGCAAGCGCGCCCGCGTCGTCGCCGCAGGCGAGAATCGAGGCGACCGGTCCGAACACTTCGCGCTCGTGCACCGCGGCGGTGTCGGCGCCCGCGGCGAACTCGATCAGAGTCGGCGCAACGAAGTAGCCCCGCGGCTGCGGCGGCTCGACGCCGCCGAGCGCGGTCTTGCCGGCCGCGGCCAGGCGCGCGATGCCCTCGCGCACCTCGTCGCGCTGGGCGGCGCTGGTGAGCGGGCCCATACGCACCTCCTCGTCGGCCGGGTCGCCGACCTTCAGGGCGCCGAGCAGGCCCGCGAGATCGTCGCGCACCGTGGCGGCATGCTCGGCGGGCACCAGGATCCTGCGGATGGCCGTGCATTTCTGGCCGGCCTTCTGCGTGATGTCGCGGGCCATTTCCTTGAGGAACAGCTCGTAGAGGTCGCCGCTCGCGCCCGCGTCGGGGCCGAGCAGCGCCGCGTTCAGGCTGTCGGCCTCGACGTTGACGCGCACGGCGTGGCGCACGATGTTGGGCAATGCCCGGATGCGCTCGCCGGTCTCGCCCGAGCCCGTGAAGGCGAGCACGTCCTGCGCGCCGAGCAGCGCGGGCAGGTCGCGCGGCGCGCCGACCCACAATTGCAGCGCGCCCTCGGGCAGCGCCTGCTTCTCGACGATGACTTGCATCGCCCGGTGCGCGAGCATCGCGGTGGCGGTGGCCGGCTTGCTGAGCACCGGCATGCCCGCGAGCAGCGCGGCGGCGGCCTTCTCGGCGAGGCCCCAGGCGGGAAAGTTGAAGGCGTTGATGTGCACGGCGACGCCGTGCCGCGGCACGCGCACGTGCTGCCCGTGGAAGCGCGGCGAGCGGCCGAGCTGCAGTCCCTCGCCGTCGACGAGGAAGCGCCCCTCGCCGAGCTGCGTGCCGAGCTCGGCGTAGGCGAGCAGGGTGGCGATGGCGCCGTCGACGTCGAACTTGGCGTCCGAGCGCGTGTTGCCGCAGTTGCGGATGCCGATCTCGAGGAGCTCGTCGCGGGCCGCCTGCAGCGCGTCGGCCATCGCCTTCAGGCAGGCGCCGCGCTGGGCGAAGGAGAGCGCGCGCAGCGCGGGGCCGCCCGTGCCGCGCGCATGCTCGAGCGCCGTGGCGAGGTCGAGGCCTTCAGTGGAGGCGGTGGCGAGGGGTTCCTCGGTCGCCGGGTTGACCAGCGTCTGCGCGCGGCCCGAGCCGCCGGCCCAGCGGCCGCAGACGTAGCTTTGCAGGACTTGCATGCCGTTCCCCCGTGAGCGGAGCGAACGGCAGTGTAATCAGAAGTTCAGCTGCGCGCTCACGGAGAACATGTCGTAGGCGTCCTTGAACGTCGTCGTGTTCACCGCCTCGTGGACCGCCCCGAAGTGCTCCCAGTCCATGCGCATCTCGAAATTCTTGGTGAAGCGCGCGCCGACGCCCAGGCCCCACATGCCGGAGAGGCCGGTTTCCTTGGTGGTCAGGTTGGCCGGGACGCCCACGCCGCAGGACGAGACGCAGGTGTACTTGTACTGCGTGAAGGCGATGCCGAGCTTGGCGTGGAACACGTAGCCCGTGTAGAAATCCATGGCGTAGACGATCGCCGGAACCACGGACTCGAGCGAGCTCTCGGCGACCTTCACGTTGTTGAAGTTCACGTCGTAGGCGCCGAAGTGGTAATAGCCCAGCTCCATGCCCCAGTTCTCGCCGATCGCGCCCCCGTAGACCTTGTAGCCGGTCGCCACGCCGTCGTCCTGGGTGTCGGGGTACGGAGACGCGCCGTCCGACCACACCGAGCCGCCGCCGGCGCCGATGTACCACTGGCCCGAGGCCTGCGCCTGGGCCTGAGCCGCCAGCAGTGCGCCGGCGAGCAGTGCGAACAGCATGCCGATCTTTTTCATTGTGGCTCCCGTCAAGTCTGCGCGAGGCAGAATGCCGCGCATTATGCCCAAAGCCTCTGAAACGCGCTTTTAAGGGGGGCGGGGAACCTCGGCGGGCGGCGTGCTGTCGAAGCCGCATCCGATTTCCTTTCAGGAGTCCGGCATGAAACCCTTTCGTCTCGCGGCCGCCATGGCCGCCACGAGCGCGCTCGTCCTGGGCGCGCTGACCCTCAGCCACACCGCGGGCTCGCTCCCCGCCCGGGCGGCGGACGCTGTCCCTGCGCAGGCCGCGGCGCCGCTGGCGCGTGCGCTCCCCGACTTCGCCACGATCGTCAAGCAGTACGGGCCGTCGGTCGTGAACATCACCACTTCCGGCACGCGCAAGGCCGGCATGGCGCAGGTCCCGCTGCCCGACTTCTTCCGCGGCCTGCCGTTCCATTTCGAGCAACCCCAGGGCGAGGTTCCGGTACAGGGGCAGGGCTCGGGCTTCATCGTCGGCGCCGACGGCGTCGTGCTCACCAATGCGCACGTCGTGCAGGACGCCTCGGAGGTCACCGTGAAGCTGACCGACCGGCGCGAGTTCCGCGCCAAGGTGCTCGGCACGGATCCCGCCACCGACGTGGCGGTGCTGAAGATCGACGCGCAGGACCTGCCGGCCGTCCGCATCGGCGACGCCAGGTCGGCCAGCGTCGGCGAGTGGGTGGTGGCGATCGGCTCGCCGTTCGGCTTCGAGAACAGCGTCACCGCCGGCATCGTCTCGGCCAAGGGCCGCTCGCTGCCGGGCGACACCTACGTGCCGTTCATCCAGACCGACGTGGCGGTCAATCCCGGCAACTCGGGCGGGCCGCTGTTCAACCTCTCGGGCGAGGTGATCGGCATCAACTCGCAGATCTACAGCCGCTCGGGCGGCTACCAGGGGCTGTCGTTCGCGATCCCGATCGACGTGGCTCTGCGCGTCAAGGACCAGATCGTGGCCACGGGCCACGCCTCGCACGCGCGGCTCGGAGTCAACGTGCAGACCATGAACCAGGCGCTGGCCGAGTCCTTCGGCCTGGACCGGGCGAACGGCGCGCTGGTCGCGGCCGTGACCCCGGGCAGCGCCGCCGACAAGGCGGGGCTGGAGGCAGGCGATGTCGTGCTGAGCTTCAACGGCCGGCCGGTCCCCGATTCCGCCGGGCTGGCGGCCATGGTCGGCGAGGCCAAGCCGGGCGACGCCGCCCGGCTGGAGATCTGGCGCAAGGGCGACCGCAAGACCCTGCAGGCGACCCTCGGGACGGCGAGCGACGAGTCCGCGAAGCAGGCGAGCGCCGGCAGCGCGGAGGCGCACGCGCAGCTCGGCCTGGCGGTGCGGCCCCTCACGCCCGAGGAGCGCAAGCAGGCCGACGTGCCGGGCGGCCTGGTGGTCGAGGACGTGAACGGCCCGGCAGCCCGGGCCGGCGTCGTCCCGGGCGACATCGTGCTGCAGGCGGGCGGCAAGCCCGTGCGCAGCGTCGAGGACCTGCGCCAGGCGGCGAAATCGGGCAAGACCGTGGCGCTGCTCGTGCAACGCGGCGACCGGCGCCTGTTCGTGCCCCTGCAGGCGGGATAGGAAAGGAGGCCCTATGCCAGAACCGAAACTCACCACCCCCGCGAAGTTCGACGTCACGCCGCTGCCGTACTCCGCCGACGCGCTGGAGCCCGTGCTGTCGCGCGAGACGCTCGCCTACCACCACGGCAAGCACCTGCGCGGCTACGTGGACAAGCTGAACGGCCTCGTCGAGGGCACCGCGATGGCGGGCCGCCCGCTCGAGGAGCTGATCGCGCGCTCGACCGGCGCGCTGTTCAACAACGCGGCCCAGGTCTGGAACCACGATTTCTACTTTGCCGCGCTGGGCCTGAACGCGGGCAGCGAGCCCAAAGGCGAGCTCGCCAGGCTGCTGAAGAGCAGCTTCGGGTCGCTGGAGAAGTTCCGCGAGACCTTCCAGCGCCACGCGATCGACAACTTCGGGTCGGGCTGGACCTGGCTGGTCAAGACGCGCGACGGGCAGCTGATCGTGCGCAACACCTCGAACGCCGACAACCCGCTGCGCGGCGGGGACACGCCGCTGCTGTGCTGCGACGTGTGGGAGCACGCCTACTACATCGACTACCGCAACGACCGCAAGCACTACCTCGAGGCGTTCTGGAAGATCGTGAACTGGGACGTCGTGCTCAAGCGCTTCGCGCAGGCCTGAGCGCGGGCGAGCGGCGGCGCGCGACCCAGCGCGCCATCGCTTCCATCGAGAGCCACGAGGCCGCGGCGGCCGCGATCAGCGCGATCTCGGCCGCGCGCCAGCCCCAGCCGTCCACGATCAGCGCGAACAGCGTCGGCGAGGCGGCGTTGACGATCAGGATCGGCGTCGCCAGCACGCCGAGCACCGCGCCGTAGCCGGTCGCGCCGAACAGCGCGAGCGGCACCGCGCCGCGCACGATGGTGATCACGCCCTGCGAGGCGCCCATCAGCAGCGTGAAGGCGAGCAGCGCCTCCAGGTTGCCGCCCGAGGCGAGCAGCACGAGGAACGAGGCCGGCAGCACGCCGATGGCGATGCGCGCCACGGTGACGGCGTGCAGCTTGCGGCCGAAGACGATCTCCACCACACGGCCGCCGAACTGCGCGAAGCCCTTCATCGAGGCGACCCACACCGCGACCGCGGTAGCGAGCCCGGCCGCCTCGAGCAGCGGCACCAGCTGCACCGTGACCACGCCGAACACGAAGCCGTTCAGCGACATCACCAGCGCGAAGAGCGCGATGGCGACCGCGCGCGCGCGCCCGGCGAGGGGCGCGCTCCCGGCGGCCGGGCCGGCCGCGGCCGGCGCGTCGGCGCCGTGCGCCGCCTCGCGGCGCGCGAGGCCGAACCAGTTGAGCGGCAGGCAAACGGCGAGGTTGATGGCCGCGAACCAGAGCAGCGTCGCACGCCAGCCGAGCGCCTGGTTGAAGTAGTGCCCGACCACCCAGAACACCGTTGACGCGAAGGCGCCGAACAGGGTGAGGTAGGAGATCGCCTGGCGGCCGCGCGAGGGCACGACCTGCACCAGCGCCGCGAAGGCCGCGTCGTACAGGCAAAGGCGCATGCCGACGCCGAGGAATCCCCACGCGGCGAGGTACGCGGCTTCGCTGCGCACCAGCGACAGCAGGGCGAGGCCCGCCGACACCAGGACGGTGCCGGTGCTCATGACGGCCTGCGCGCCGTGCCGGTCGATCGCGCGCCCGGCCCACGCCGACATCGCGCCCATCACGAGCAGCGAGACCGTGAAGCCGAAATAGACCAGGCTCAGGCTCCAGCCCGTGTCCGCGGCGATCGGCTTGGCGAGCACGCCGAGGCAGTAG
>DASUFW010000139.1:0-1980 GCA_036274335.1 Burkholderiales bacterium
ACGAACGAGTTCTCGGGCTGCAGGTCGAGGATGTAGAACTTGTTGATGCACGGCGGGATCATCACCAGCGGGCGCTTGCCGACCTCGGCGGTCAGCGGCGCGTACTGGATGAGCTGCATGAGCTCGTTCTCGTGGATCACGCTGCCCGGCGTCACCGCCAGGTTGCGCCCCACTTCGAAGGCGGACTCGTCGGTCTGGCTGATGCGGCCGCGCCCGGTGTCGGCGAGCAGGTTGGCGAGGCCCTGCGCGAGGCTTTCGCCGCGCGTTTCCTGGGCGGCGCGCAGCACCTCGGGATTGGTGGCGGCGAAATTGGCGGGGCTCATCGCGTCCACCCACTGGCGCACGGTGAAGCGCAGCCGGTCCTTGGCCTGGCCCTCCACGTTGGCCGCCTCGACCAGCTTCTCGAGGAACTCCGCGGCGAGCAGGTACGACTGCCGCAGGTAGCTGTAATACGGGTTCTCGCGCCACTCGCGGCCCGCGAAGCGCCGGTCGCCCGGCTCGGCCCGCGCCGCCGCCGGCGCGCCGCCCGTGGCGAGCGCGACCCAGAGCTGGCGCTGCTTCTCGAGGTAATCGGCCTGGATCGCGCCGAGGCGCTCCGTGTCCGCGCTCAGACGCGCGAGGTATTCCGCCGGCACGCCCGGGCCCTGGGCCCCGGCCGCCAGGCGCAGCCAGTTCTTCGCCATGTCGTTGCCGGACTGGACGATCGACGCGACGAAGTCTTCAGGGGTCGCTTGCGCTCTCAAGGGGCGGTATTTTGCGCCGCACAAACCCCCCGGGTCAAACCCTCCCGAACCGCTAGTGCGCGTGCCGGACGACGCTGCCGACGAGGGCAATGACCCCCACGCCGGCGGCGATCAGCACCGCCTGCTGGGCGGTCGCGCGCAGCTCCGGGCGGCGGTGCAGGCCGGGGATGAGATCGGCCACCGCCACGTAGATCATGCTCGCGGCGACGACGCCGAGCAGCACCGGCTCCCAGTGCTCGTAGCCCTGCAGCGTGAAGTAGCCGAGCAGGCCGCCCGCCACGCTGCCGAGCGACGACAGCACGTTCAGCGTGAACGCCCTGGCGCGCGAATAGCCGGAGTGCAGCAACACCAGGAAGTCGCCCACCTCCTGCGGGATCTCGTGCGCCACGATGGCGATCGAGGTGACGAGGCCGAGCTGCGGGCTCTGCAGGAACGCGGCGGCAATCAGCACCCCGTCGACGAAGTTGTGGATGGTGTCGCCCACCACGACCAGCATGCCCGCTCGCTCGTGCTCGTGATGGTGCGTCGGCCCGCCCTCGTCGCCGTGGTCGTGCGAGTGCCGCCACAGCAGCAGCTTCTCCAGCACGAAGAAGCCCAGGATCCCGCCGAGGATCGCCGCCGCGCCGCGGCGCGCGTCGCCGCCCGCGAACACCTCGGGAATGACCTCGAGGAACGCCGCGCCGAGCAGCGTGCCGATCGCAAACGAGACCAGCGTCGAAACCCAGCTCGCGCGCAGCCAGAGCGCGAACGCGGCCGCGCACACCGAGAGCACGCCGCCGGCCAGCGACGCCAGCAGGATCCAGGTGAGGGTCATGGGGAGCGCGATTCTAACCACACGAAGGTGGCGAAGCGCTCCTCGCTGCGGTCGCGCCGCCACGAGGGAAAGCGCGCGGGCTCCGAGTAGGTGCAGAAGCCCCCGCCGTGCACGCGGGCGACGCCGCGCGCGGCGAGCCGCTGGCGCGCGATCGCGTACAGGTCGAGCAGCCAGTGCCCGGGACGGCTGGCGACGAACGCGCCGGCAGCCGCCGCATCGTGTGCGAGGAACGCCGCGCGCACCTCCTCGCCCACCTCGTAGCGCGACGGCCCGATGGCCGGGCCGAGCCAGGCGATCACGCGTTCGCCCGGAACCTGCATCGCGGCGATCGCCGCCTCGATCACGCCCGCGGCGAGCCCGCGCCAGCCGGCGTGCGCCGCGGCGACGACGCGCCCGTCGTCGGCGGCGAGCAGCACCGGCATG
>DASUFW010000140.1:0-9321 GCA_036274335.1 Burkholderiales bacterium
GTGAGGCCTAGCCAGGGCATTACTTTTTCTTCTTCTGCTCCTGGGCGAGCTTCTGCTCGAGGTAGTGGATAGAAACCCCGCCGCGGATGAAGCGCGTGTCGTTGAGCAGGTCGCGGTGCAGCGGGATGTTGGTTTGAATGCCCTCCACCACCATCTCGGACAGCGCGATGCGCATGCGCGCCATGGCCTGCTCGCGGCTCGCGCCGTAGGCAATCACCTTGCCGACCATCGAATCGTAGTTCGGCGGCACGGTGTAGCCCTGATAGACGTGCGAATCGACCCGTATCCCCGGCCCGCCGGGCGGGTGGTAGGAGGTGATCTTGCCGGGCGACGGCGTGAAGCGGTACGGATCCTCGGCATTGATGCGGCACTCGAGGGCGTGGCCGCGCAGCTGGATGTCCTTCTGGCGCATGCGCAGCTTCTCGCCGGCAGCGATATGGATCTGCTCCTGGACGATGTCGATGCCGGTGATCATCTCGGTGACCGGATGCTCGACCTGCACGCGCGTGTTCATCTCGATGAAGAAGAACTCCTCGTTCTCGTACAGGAACTCGAACGTGCCGGCGCCGCGATAGGCGATCTTGCGGCACGCGTCCGCCGCGCGCTCGCCGATGCGGGTCAGTGCGCGCGCGTTCATGCCGGGCGCCGGCGCTTCCTCGATGATCTTCTGGTGGCGGCGCTGCATCGAGCAGTCGCGCTCGCCGAGATAGATGGCGTTCTTGTGGGCGTCGGCGAGCACCTGGATCTCGATGTGCCGGGGATTCTCCAGGTAGCGCTCCATGTAGACCGTGGGATTGCTGAACGCGGCCTGGGCCTCGCCCCGCGTCATGTTCACCGCGTTGAGGAGCGCCGCCTCGGTATGGACGACGCGCATGCCCCGCCCGCCGCCGCCGCCGGCCGCCTTGATGATCACGGGATAGCCGATCTTGCGGGCGATGCGCACGATTTCCTTGGGATCGTCCGGCAGCGCGCCCTCCGACCCGGGCACGCAGGGCACGCCCGCTTTCTCCATCGCCTGCTTGGCGCTCACCTTGTCGCCCATCAGGCGGATGTTCTCCGGGTGCGGCCCGATGAAGACGAACCCGGAGCGCTCCACGCGCTCGGCAAAATCGGCGTTCTCGGAGAGAAAGCCGTAGCCCGGGTGGATGGCCTCGGCATCGGTGACTTCCGCCGCGCTGATGATGGCCGCCATGTTCAGGTAGCTCTCGCGAGCGGCCGGCGGACCGATGCAGACTGACTCGTCGGCGAGCTTCACGTACTTCGCCTCGGTGTCGGCCGTCGAGTGCACGACGACCGTGCGGATGCCCATCTCGCGGCAGGCGCGCTGGATGCGCAGCGCGATTTCCCCGCGATTGGCGATGAGGATCTTCTCGAACACCGGGCTAGCCGATGATCAGCAACGGCTGCCCGAATTCCACCGGCTGGCCGTTCTCGACCAGGATGGCCTTGATCACCCCGGTCGCGTCCGCCTCGATCTCGTTCATGAGCTTCATGGCCTCGATGATGCAGACCGTCTCGCCGGCCTTCACGCTTTGCCCTACCTCGACGAACACCTTGGCCTCCGGCGAGGCGGCCCGGTAGAACGTGCCGACCATCGGGGCCTTGAGGACGTGCCCTTCCGGCTCGCTCGGCTCGGGCGCGGACGGAGCAGCCGCAGGGGGTGCGGCGGGCGCCGACCCGGCCGGCGCCACGGCCGCGGCTTGGGGCGCGCTGGCAGCCGGCGCGGGGGCGATCGGCGTCACCACGGCCTCGCCCCCTTTCACGATCTTGACCTTCTCCTCTCCCTCGGTGATCTCGAGCTCGGCAATCCCGGACTCCTGAACGAGATCGATGAGCTTCTTGAGCTTGCGCAGGTCCATAGGAGATTCCTTGTTCCGGGCAGCGCAGCGCGCTGCCGCCGGGGCGCCGGGCTAGGCCCGGCCGCTCCCCTTGAGTCGCTCGAGCGCAAACTCGAGCGCGAGGTCGTAGCCGCGGCCGCCCAGACCCAGGATCGAGCCGATGGCCACGGCGGTGAAATGCGAGTGCGCGCGCCAGGGCTCCCGCGCGTGGATGTTCGAGAGATGTATTTCGACGAAGGGGATCTTCGTCCCGGTCAGCGCATCGCGCAGCGCGATGCTGGAGTAGGTAAACGCGGCCGGATTGAGGAGGATGAAGTCGACGCCGTCGCGATGGGCCTGCTGCACGGCGTCCACGGCCACGCCTTCATGGTTGGTCTGCAGGCAGCTGAGCCGGACGCCCGCCATCTTGGCGCGCGCCATCAGACGACGCTCGATCTGCGCCAGCGTCTCCTTCCCGTAGAGATGCGGCTCCCGAGTGCCGAGAAGATTCAAGTTCGGCCCGTTCAGAAGCAGTATCGACTTGCCTTTTGCGGACTTGGCCATTTTTCCCCGAAGAAGCCGGCAATTTAGCCGATTTTGTCCGCGCCAGCTTTGGGCGGGATGGGGCAGGAGTATAGAGCAGGAATCCGGCCGGACAAAGGTACCAAGTCGAAATCGTCCTGTTCAGAGAATTTGGACGACGATCACCCCACTTTAGCTACAAGTTGCCCCACTTCCGCGATGCTTGCCCGCTCCACCACCCGGCCCGCCTGTGACGTTTTTAACGCCAGACGCTCGTCCCGCGGGTCAAAAACCTGGAGTCGGAGTGGCGCCCCCTCCCAATCCAGGCTGAAGACGCTGACGGTGCGGGCGCGGTCGCCGGCGAAGCGGCGGCCCTCGGAGGTCTCGTACGCGAGGTTCCTCTCCAGCAGGAAGATCTCGACCTCCTTGGCGCTCTCCGGGAACAGCTGCAGATCGATCTCGGCGTACGGGCCGGCCAGCCCGGTGAGCACCGGGCCCGTGAGGTAGGGGCTGAACTGCTCGAGGGCCCGCATGGCGTCGAGCGCCACGCGCCGCAGCGCAGCGATGCGCTCCGGATGCTCGTCGGCCTGGTAGAGCGCGCGATAGGCGCGCAGCTCGGCTTCGATCTCGTGGTTGGCAGGCAGCGCCTCGGTGTCCGGTGCGCCCAGCTGTCGCGCGGCCTTGCGCTTGGCGAGCGCGAAGTCGTCGATGCCGTCCTCGGCCATCAGGCGGGCCGCCGCTGCCGCGATGCGCGCCCGCATGCCGTTCTGCCGCGCGTTCCAGCGGCCCATAGCGGGGCGATCATAGCGCACGCTGCGGGACCCCTTCGCGTAAAATCGCGCGCCTTTCTCGGGACCATGGCCGCACACCTGCACATCCTCGGCATTTGCGGCACCTTCATGGGCGGCCTGGCGGCGATTGCCCGCGAGGCCGGCTATCGGGTCACCGGCTGCGACGCCAATGTGTACCCTCCCATGAGCGAGCAGCTGGCTGCGCTGGGCATCGAGCTCACCGGGGGCTACAGCGCCGACCAGCTCGATCTCGCGCCGGATCTGTGGGTCATCGGCAACGTCGTGACCCGGGGCAACCCGCTCATGGAAGCGATTCTCGACGCGGGGGCGCACTACGTCTCCGGCCCGCACTGGCTGGCCGAGCATGTGCTGGGCGGCCGTCACGTCCTCGCGGTCGCCGGCACGCACGGCAAGACGGGCACGGCATCGATGCTTGCCTGGATGCTCGAGCACGGCGGCCAGGCGCCCGGCTTTCTCATCGGCGGCCAGCCCGTCGATTTCGGGGTGAGCGCCCGACTCGGGCGCGGGCCGGCGTTTGTCATCGAGGCCGACGAGTACGACACGGCCTTCTTCGACAAGCGCTCCAAGTTCGTCCACTATCCGGCCAGGACCGTGATCCTCAACAATTTGGAGTTCGATCACGCCGATATCTTCGATGATCTTGCTGCTATCGAGCGCCAATTTCATCATTTCGTGAGGATACTGCCCAGATCGGGTCACGTGGTCGTCAATGGCACCGATGCCGCCTTGGCCAGAGTGCTGGCCCGGGGCTGCTGGACGCCCGTGGAGCGGTTCGGCGAAGGCGCCGATTGGGAAGCAGTCGACCCGGACGGCCGTAATGGCTTCGAGGTCCGGTGGAAGGGAGCAGCGCTGGGCCGCGTCGCGTGGTCGCAGGCGGGCGCGCACAATCGCATGAACGCGCTTGCGGCGATCGCGGCTGCGCGTCATGCCGGGGTCACGCCCGACGAGGCGATGGCCGCGCTCAGCGAATTCCGGGGCGTGCGGCGCCGGCTCGAGCGCCGCGGAGAGGCGAGGGGCGTGACGGTCTACGACGACTTCGCGCACCATCCGACGGCGATCCAGGCCACGCTGGAGGGCCTGAGGGCGAGGGTGGGCGGCTCGCGCATCCTTGCCGTGCTGGAGCCCCGCTCCAACACGATGAAGCTGGGCACGATGAAGGAACGGCTGGCCGCCAGCCTCGCCGGCGCCGACCGGACCTACGTGTACGCGGCGGACGTCGGCTGGGACCCGGCCGCGGCACTGCGTTCGCTGGGCGATCGGGCCCGGACTTTCTCGGACCTCGGTGCGCTGGTGGCCGCCCTCGCCGCCGATGCGCGTGCCGGCGACCATGTGCTGGTCATGTCGAACGGAGGTTTCGGCGGCGTGCACGGCAGGCTGCTGCGCGCACTGGCGGCCGGAGCCGCGCCATGATCGTGTACCTGCATGGATTCAACTCGTCGCCGCAATCCCACAAGGCGAAGGTACTCGACGACTTCATGCGAGCGCTTGGCCTGGGCGCGCGTTACGCGTGCCCGGCCCTGCCGGTCATGGCCGACGAGGCGGTCGCCGCTGCGGAAGCGGTCATGGCGGCCCACCCGGGCGAGCGTTTCTGCTTCGTCGGCTCGTCGCTCGGCGGGTACTACGCCACCTATCTCGCGGAGAAGCATGCCGCGAGCGCCGTGCTTCTCAATCCGGCCATCGACCCGCAGGTGGGGCTGCGGGCCTACCTCGGCGAGCAGCGCAATCTCCACACGGGCGAGGCGTACCAGCTGACCGAACGGCACCTGCAGTCCTGGGAGGCGCTGGAGACGCCGACGATCGATCCCTCGCGATACCTGCTGATCGTCGAGACCGGTGACGAGGTGCTCGATTACCGCCGCGCGCTCGACCGCTACCGGGGCGCTGCGCAGATCGTCATCCACGGCGGCGACCACAGCCTGCAGAGCTTTCCGCAGCACCTTCCCCGCATCCTTGCCTTCGCGGGTCTCTGAGGGATGCAGCTGCTCTATGAGGAGGGCGGGGAGTTCAGGGTAGGGACGGTGCTCTCGCAGGCACCGGCCTCCTACCAGATCGAGACGCCGCACGGCCGCCGCGCCAAGATCAAGTCGGCGGCGGTCTTGCTGAGGTTCGAACGCCCCGCAGGGATCGAGCTGCTGGCGCAGGCCGCCCGCTTCGCGGAAGGGCTCGATACCGAGTTCCTCTGGCAGTGCAGCGGCGGTAACGAGTTCGACTTCACGACGCTGGCGCGCGAGTACGTGGGGCGGGAGCCGAGCACGGCGGAGGCGGCCGGCGTGCTGCTCAAGCTGCATTCGGCGCCGATGTATTTCCACCGGCGCGGCCGCGGTCGCTACCAGGCGGCGCCCGAGGACACGCTCAAGCTTGCGCTCGCGTCGGCGGAGAAGAAGCGCCGGTTGCAGGAGACCATCGTGGAATGGGCGGCGCGCCTCGCGCGCTTCGAGTGCCCCGACGAGCTCGTGCGGCTGCGCGACGAGCTCCTCTACGGTCCCGACCGCAACAAGCCGGAGACCAAGGCGCTCGAGGCGGCCTGCCGCGAGACCGGCCTGTCGCCGGCGCGGCTGTTCGAGCGCTGCGGCCAGATCCCCGACAGCCACGCCTACCACCTGAACCGGTTCCTGCACGAATTCCCGTCCCGCGCCGCCGGCTTTCCGTCTCACGAGGTGCCCGAGCCGCCGGCCGACCTGCCGCTTGCCGCCGTCGAGGCCTTCAGCCTGGACGACGTCGGCACCACCGAGATCGACGACGCCTTCTCGCTCGAGCGGGTCTCGGACGAGGAGTGGCGGGTCGGGATCCACATTGCGGCACCCGCGCTCGGGTTTGCGCCGGGTTCCGCGCTGGATGGGATCGCGCGCGAGCGGCTGTCGACGGCCTACATGCCGGGCATCAAGTACACGATGCTGCCCGAGGACGTGATCGCCCGCTATTCGCTCGATGCGGGCCGCGAGCGCGTTGCCGCTTCGCTCTACCTCACCGTATCCGCCGCGGATTTCTCGGTGCGCGGCCACCACAGCCGGCTCGAGCGCGTGCGCGTGGCGGCCAATCTCCGGCACGGCGACTTGGGGGCGCTGGACGAGGCGCTGCCCGCGGGCCGATCGACCGGGCTGCCGTTCGAGCCGGCGCTCGGCATCCTGTGGCGGTTTGCCGAGGCGCTTGAGCGCCGGCGTGGCAAGGCGAGCGTCAATACCGCGGTGCTCGACTACCACTTCCGCGTCGAGGACGGACGCGTGCGCATCGAGCCGCGGCGCCGCGGTGCGCCGCTCGACAAGCTGGTCTCCGAGCTCATGATCCTGGCGAACGCCACCTGGGGCGAGCTGCTCGCCGAGCGCGACGTGGCGGCGCTCTACCGGGTGCAGTCCTCGGGCAAGGTGCGCATGAGCGTGCACGCGGAGGCGCACGAAGGTCTCGGGCTTGCGTGCTACGCCTGGATGAGCTCACCGCTGCGGCGCTACGTCGACCTGGTCAACCAGTGGCAGCTCGTGGCGGCGCTCGCCGCCCGCAAGCCGCCGTTCGCGCGCAGTTCCGAGGTCCTGCTGGGCGCCCTGCGCGGATTCGAGGTCGCTGCGGCGCGCCTCGACGAATACCAGCAGGGCATGGAGCACTACTGGTGCCTGCGCTGGCTCGGGCAGGAATCGATGGCCGACGTCGAGGCCGAGGTGCTGCGCGAGAGCCTGGTTCGCGTGCAAGGGCTGCCTCTGGTTGCCCGGGTGCCTTCGCTTCCCGCGCTCGCGCCGGGCGCGCGGGTGCGCCTGTCGGTCGACGGCATCGACCTGCTGGAACGGGCGGTGGCGCTCACCTACCGGGAAACGCTGCAGGACGCACCGCAGGGCGGCGAGCGGGAAGAGCGCTAAAGCCCTAGAATGGCAGAGTTTTATCGGCTTGAGGTGCCGTTGCAGGAAGCTTCGGCGATACCCGTCCCGGGCGCGGCCGAACTGTGGTCCGGGCTTGATCAGCGCTCCCGCGTACTTGCCGCGGCCGTGGTGGCGTCGCTTCTCCTGCACGGCATGTTCCTTTCCCTGCGCTTCACGTTTCCGGGCCAGCTGCGCTGGCACAGCTCCGATCAGGCCCTCGAAGTCATTCTGGTCAACTCGAGCTCGCGACAGCGGCCCGCGCGCAGCGATGCGCTGGCGCAGGCGAATCTCGAGGGCGGCGGCACGGCCGAGGACGAGCGCCGCGCGAAAACGCCGCTTCCCGTCATCGATCCGCGCCTCCCGGGCAGCGACCTCGCGCAGGCGGAGCGCCGCGTGCGCGAGCTCGAGGCGCTGCAGCGCAAGCTGCTCACGCAAGCCCGCAAGCCCGCGCCCGGCGTGTCGGCCGGAGACGAGCGCCGCGCGCCGGCCGATCGCCCGACGCCCCCGCGCGCGGGCCGCGACGAGACCGACCTGTCGCTCGCGGCGATGCGCCTGCAGGCGGAGATCGCGCGCAACCTCGAGGCCTACCAGAAGCGCCCGCGCAAGAAGTTCATCGGGGCGAGCGCGGTGGAGTACCGCTTCGCGCAGTACGAGGAGGACTGGCGGCGCAAGATCGAGCGCATCGGCACGGACCATTATCCGGTGGCCGCGCGCGGCAAGGTCTACGGCAACCTGCGCATGACGGTGACCTTAGGCGCCGACGGCAGCGTCGCGGCCGTGGAGCTCGACCGGTCCTCGGGCACCCGAGTGCTGGATGACGCGGCGTTCCGCATCGTTCGCATGGCTTCCCCCTATGCGCCGTTTCCGCCCGACATCCGGCGGGATACCGACCAGATCGTGATCACTCGGACCTGGTTCTTCGATCGCGGCGACCACCTCAGGACCGAATAGGGCCGTGCCGGACCGCTACGCGGTGATCGGCCACCCGGTCGCGCATTCCAAGTCGCCGTGGATCCACGCGCAGTTCGCGCGCGCGACCGGCGAAAACCTCGAGTACGGCGCCATCGACGCGCCGCCGGAAGGATTCGGCGCCGCGGTCGCGCGCTTTCGCGCGCAGGGCGGCAGGGGGCTGAACGTCACGCTACCCTTCAAGGGGGAGGCCTTTGCGCTGTGCGGGAGCACCAGTGCGCGCGCGGCGGCGGCGAGGGCGGTAAACACGCTGGTGCTGGACCGCGAGCCGCTGCACGGCGACAACACCGATGGGGTAGGGCTGGTTCGCGACCTGACCGCGAACCGCGGGCGGGCGATTGCGGGCGCGCGCGTGCTGCTGCTCGGCGCCGGCGGCGCCGCGCAAGGCGTGGCGGGACCGCTGGCGGCGGAGCGGCCCGCGCGGCTCGTGATCGCCAATCGCACGCCTGCGCGGGCGCAGGCGCTGGCCGCGCGCACGCCGCCGGCCGAAGCCTGCGGCTTCGAGGCGCTTGCCGGCCAAGCCTTCGACCTCGTGATCAACGCCACCGCCGCGGGACTCGCCGGCGAGCTGCCGCCGCTGCCCGCGGGACTGCTGGCGCCCGGCGCGCTCGCCTACGACATGGTCTACGGACGCGAGACCGAGTTCCTGGCCATGGCCCGCGCCGCGGGGGCGGCGCTTGCGGACGGCCTCGGCATGCTGGTCGAGCAGGCCGCGGAATCGTTCTTCGTGTGGCGCGGCGTGCGCCCGGACACCCAGGCGGTGCTCGCCCGGCTTCGCGCGGGAGGCTGACGCATGCTGCGCCAGCTGCGCCGCATCCGGCGCATTGCGCTGCTCACCCTGAGCGCGATCGTCTTCGCGGTGTTCCTGGTGCAGGCCTGGTACTACGCGCACATCCTCTGGTGGGCGCAGCATGCTCCCGCGACGACCGCGTTCATGGACCGCCGCCTGGAGCAGATGCGCGCGCGCGATCCGCGCGCCCGGCTGGAGCACCGGTGGGTGCCGTACGAGCGGATCGCGGCGCCGCTCAAGCGCGCCGTGGTGGCCGCGGAAGACGCGAAGTTCCTCGATCACGAAGGCTTCGACTGGGAAGCGATCCAGAAGGCCATGGAACGCAACGAGCGTCGCGGCAAGGTGGTGGCGGGCGCCTCCACGATCAGCCAGCAGCTCGCCAAGAACCTGTTCCTGTCGGGCGAGCGCTCCTGGCTGCGCAAGGGCCAGGAAGCGGTCATCACGGCGATGCTCGAGCTGGCGATGGACAAGCGCCGCATCCTCGAGCTGTACCTCAACTTTGCCGAGTGGGGCGACGGCGTGTTCGGCGCCGAGGCGGCCGCCCGGCACCACTTCGGTGTGACCGC
>DASUFW010000141.1:0-3371 GCA_036274335.1 Burkholderiales bacterium
GCACGTCGCGTTCGTGCTGTTCCTCTCGTTCCTGATCTTTCCCGTGGCGCGGCGCTTCCGCCACCGCGCGATGTGGTGGGACTGGGCGCTCGGCCTCCTCGGCATCGCGATCTGCGTCTACCTCGTGCAAGGCGGTGACGACTTCTTCGACCGCTCGATCACGCCGAACAATTGGGACATCTTCTTCGGCGTCGCCCTGATCGTGCTGGTGATGGAGGCGATGCGGCGCTCGACCGGCTGGATCATGCCGATCATCACCTCCTGCTTCCTCGCCTACGCCCTGTTCGGCGCCTACCTGCCGGCGCCGTGGACCCACAAGGGCTACGAGGTCTCGCGCATCGTCGGCCACATGTACATGACGCTGGAAGGAATCTTCGGCGTCGCGATCGACGTGTCCTCGTCGCTCATCATCCTGTTCACCATCTACGGCGCCTTCCTGCAGTTCTCGGGGGCGGGCAAGTTCTACATCGACTTCTCGTTCGCGGCCATGGGCGGCAAGCCCACCAGCGCGGGGCGCACGGTGACGCTCGCCTCGTTCCTGCTGGGCGGCCCGTCGGGCTCCGGCGTGGCCACCACGGTAACGCTGGGCGCGGTCGCCGCGCCGATGCTCGCCAAAGTGGGCTACAGCAAGAACGAGGCGGGCGGCCTGCTCGCGGCGGGTGGCCTGGGCGCCATCATCTCGCCGCCGGTGCTGGGCGCTGCCGCGTTCCTGATCGCCGAGTTCCTCAAGATCTCGTACCTCGACGTGGTGCTGATGGCGGCCATCCCCACGTGCCTGTACTACCTCGCGCTGTTCGTCATGGTCGAGATCGACGTGCGCAAGTTCGGCATGAAGGACGCCATCTTCGAGCAGGTGGAGTCGGCCTGGAGCCTGACGCGCAAGTACTGGTTCCATTTCCTTTCGCTGGTCTCGATCGTGGCCTTCATGCTGCTCGGCTTCTCGCCGGAGCTGTCGGTCTTCTGGGCGACGGTGGTGGCGCTGGTGACGAGCTTCCTGCACCGCGACTGCGCCCTCCTTTCCTACGACTGGCTGCGCGGCCGCGAGCCCTGGGTGCGCGGCTTCCTCGACTCGGGGCTCGTGAAGGCGCTGGACGGCGGCGCGCGCGCCGTGCTCAACGTCGCCGCGACCTGCGCGGGCGCCGGACTCATCGTCGGTGTCGTTACCCTGACGGGGCTCGGCCTGAAATTCAGCTCGATCGTGCTCGCCTACGCGGGCCACTCGCTGCTGCTCACCGCGATCTACACGTCGCTCATCGTGTGGATCGTCGGGCTGGCCGTCCCGGTGACGGCGAGCTACATTATCTGCGCCGTGATCGCCGCGCCGGCGCTCATCGCGCTGAAAGTCCCGGAATTCGCCGCGCACATGTTCATCTTCTATTACGCCGTGCTCTCCGAAGTGTCGCCGCCCACCGCGCTGTCGCCCTTCGCGGCCGCGGCCATCACGGGCGGCGACCCCTACAAGACCACGCTGCAGTGCTGGAAGTACACGGCGCCCGCCTTCCTGGTGCCGTTCATGTTCGTGCTCGACCCGAGCGGCACCGGGCTGCTGCTGACGGGCTCGATCAAGACGCTCGGCCAGGCGGACTGGGGCTCCGTGGCGCTCGTCACGCTCACCGCGGCGATCGGCATCGCGGCCCTCGCCGGCGGTCTGCAGGGCTGGCTGCTCAAGCGCACCAACCTCGTCGAGCGCGCGATGCTGGTCGCCGCCGGATTTCTGCTCGTGTACCCAAAGGCGATGTTCGACGCCATCGGCTTCGCGCTGGTGGCGCTCGTCGTGCTGATGCAGTGGCTGCGCCGGGATCGTGCGCCGGCTTGACACCGACCTCCTGATCCTCGGCTCGGGCGGCGCCGGCCTGTTCGCCGCGCTGCACGCGCATCGCGCCGATCCGTCGCTGTCCATCAGCGTGGCGGTCAAGGGGCTGCTCGGCAAGTGCGGCTGCACGCGCATGGTGCAGGGCGGGTACAACGTGGCGCTCGCGAAGGAGGACTCGGTCGAGCGGCACTTCATGGATACCATCGAAGGCGGCAAGTGGCTACCCGACCAGGACCTCGCCTGGAAGCTGGTGACGCTCGCCGTGGAGCGCATCCGCGAGCTCGAGAACGAGCTGGGGTGCTTCTTCGACCGCAATCCCGACGGGACCATCCACCAGAAGGCGTTCGCGGGGCAGACGTTCGACCGCACGGTGCACAAGGGCGACCTCACCGGCATCGAGATCATCAACCGGCTGGCCGAGCAGGTCTGGGCGCGGAACATCCGGCGGCTGGAGGAGCACCGCGCGGTCGAGCTGCTGAAGACCGCGGACGGTTCGGCGCTCTCGGGCGTGCTGATGATCGACATGCGCACCGGCGAGTACGTGTTCGTGCGCGCGAAGGCGGTGCTGCTCGCCACCGGCGGCGGGCCGACGATGTACCGCTACCACACGCCCTCGGGCGACAAGAGCTGCGACGGCCTCGCGATGGCCCTGCGAGCCGGGCTGTCGCTGCGCGATATGGAAATGGTCCAATTCCACCCCACCGGGCTGCTCGCCGGCACGCACACGCGCATGACCGGCACGGTGCTGGAGGAGGGCCTGCGCGGCGCAGGAGGCTACCTGCTGAACGGCGCGAAGGAGCGCTTCATGCCCGGGTACGACCCGCTCGCCGAGCGCGCAACGCGCGACTTCGTGTCGCGCGCCATGTATACCGAGATGCGCAAGGGCAAGGTGACGCCGAACGGCGGGCTCTACATTTCGATGGCGCACCTCGGGCCCGACAGGGTGGCGCGCAGCTTCAAGGGCATGGTCGAGCGCTGCGCCGACTGCGGCTTCGACCTGGCCGGCGGCCTGGTGGAAGTGGTGCCGACCGCGCACTACATGATGGGCGGCGTCGAGTTCGGGCTGGACTGCACGACGGCGCTGCCGGGCCTGTTCGTGGCGGGCGAGGACGCGGGCGGCGTGCACGGCGCGAACCGCCTGGGCGGCAACGGCGTGGCGAACTCGACGGTGTTCGGGGCGGTGGCCGGCGACACGATGGCCGCCTGGGCGACAAAGGAAGGTGCGCGCCGCGATCCCGACCCGGAAGCGCTTGCCGCCGCCGTCGCCCGCTGCGAGCCGCGCGTCGTCTCCGGGCATGGGGGCCTCGAGCCGCTGCGCGAGCGGCTCTACGGCGTGATGTGGGAAAAGGTCGGGATCATCCGGGACCGGGCAGGGCTCGAATCCGCGGTCGCGGAACTCGATGCAATCGCCCGCGACCTCGACGCAACGGGCATCGCGGACGCCAATCGCGCCTTCAATCTCACCTGGCACGACTGGCTGAATCTCAAGAGCCTGACGGCCGTGAGCCGCGTCATTGCGCAGGCCGCGCTCGCGCGCGAGGACTCGCGCGGCGCGCAC
>DASUFW010000142.1:0-1903 GCA_036274335.1 Burkholderiales bacterium
ATCGCCACCGGCCCGGAGCTGAGCAAGGACATCACCCGCGAGGAGGCGCGCGAAGGGATGCGGCTCGTCCTCGACGGCGAGGTGGACCCGGTGCAGGCGGGCGTGTTCCTCATCGCGCTGCGCATGAAGCGCGAGACCGACGAGGAGAACCTCGGCCTGCTGGACGCGATCCGCGCGGCGACGCTGCGCACGACCGCGCCCGTGGACGAGGTGCTCGATCTGGGCGACCCCTACGACGGCTACGCGCGCACGCTGCCGGCGGCGCCGTTCCTGCCGGCGGTGCTCGCGGCCTGCGGCGTGCCGGCGATCACGCACGGCGTCGAGCGCATGGGGCCGAAGTTCGGACTGACGCACCGGCAGGTGCTCGCCGCGGCGGGCGCGCCGGTCGACCTCGCGCTCGAGGAGGCGGCGGCGCGCCTCGCCGATCCGCGCACCGGCTGGGCGTATGTGGACCAGAGAGTGTTCTGCCCGAAGCTCCATGCCCTCGCACGGCTGCGCACGCTGATCGTCAAGCGCCCGGCGGTGACCACGCTCGAGGTGCTGGCCGGTCCCGTGCGCGGGCGCCGTCGCACGCACCTCGTCACGGGATATGTGCACAAGGCCTACCCACGCGTGTACGCGCTGCTCGCGCGTGAAGCCGGGTTCGATTCGGCCCTCATCGTGCGTGGCATCGAAGGCGGCGTGATCCCCACCCTGGCGGGCGCGGGTAAGGCGTTCCGGCAGCTCGGCAAGGGTGATCCCTCGCCGGTCGAGTTCACCTCCGCGGACTTCGGCCTGGAGGCGCGGGCGACGGCGGAGCGGCGGGGCGGCGATCCGGCGCAGGCGGCGGCGCAGGGACTCGCGGCGCTGGGCGGCGAGCCGGGCCCGACGCGCGACGCCCTCGTGTGCGGCGCTGCGCTGTGCCTGTGGCACCTGGGGCGCCAAGCAAGCTTGCGGGCGGCGGCGGATTGCGTGCGCGGGGTACTCGATCGGGGTGACGCACTCGCGCGGCTGCATCAGGCAAAATGATGGGCGATTCCGCATCTTCGATCCGCGCGGCTGTCGCGCCGGAACACAATCGCGCATGAACCAGGCCGATCCCGCACAACTTGCCATATACGTGGCTCTCGGCGCCTTCGTGCTTGCCTTCATCTTCGGCGCGGTCGGCAACAAGACCAACTTCTGCACCATGGGCGCGGTGTCCGACTGGGTGAACATGGGCGACACCAACCGGATGCGCATGTGGCTGCTCGCCATCGCGGTGGCGATGCTCGGCTCGAGCGCGCTCGCGCTCGCCGGCGTGATCGACCTGTCGAAGTCGATCTACCAGAGCCCGAACTTCATCTGGCTCTCCTACCTCGTCGGCGGATTCCTGTTCGGCGTGGGCATGACGCTCGGCTCGGGCTGCGGGTCGAAGACGCTCATCCGCATCGGCGGCGGCAACCTCAAATCGCTGGTCGTGTTCGTGTTCCTCGGCATCGCGGCGTACATGACCCTTCGAGGGCTGTTCGGCGCGTTCCGCGTCGGCGTGCTGGAGAAGGCGTCGATCACGCTCGCCCCGGGCCAGGACCTCGGCGCGCTCGCGTCCGCGGCGACCGGGATGGCGAAGGGCACCTGGACCGGAATCCTCGCGGCCGCGATCGGCCTCGGACTGATCGCGTTCGTGTATTCGAGCCGGGATTTCCGCTCGAGCTTCGATTACACCCTGGGCGGCGTGGTCACCGGCCTGGTGGTGGTCGGCGGCTGGGTGGTGAGCGGCGTGATCGGACACATGGCCGAGCATCCCGAGACCCTGCAGGAGGCCTTCGTCGCCACCAACACCGGCCGCATGGAGTCCTTCTCGTTCGTCTCGCCCATGGCGTACACGCTCGAGTACCTGATGTTCTGGACCGATACGACCAAGATCATCACCTACGGCATCGCC
>DASUFW010000143.1:0-14708 GCA_036274335.1 Burkholderiales bacterium
TGGTGACCTTCGAGTACATGAAGTTGACCGGGATCGTCCACTGCTTGCGCTCCCAGTCATAGGTGCTCTCGGTGTTCACCGTGAGCGTGCGGCCCTGGCCGATCCCCTTGGAGAGGAACGGCTGCAAGAACGTCGCGTTCACGTCGGCGCGCGCGTCGTCGCCCGCCACCGACCAGATGTGGTTGGCGAGTGCGCCGTAGGTCCAGCCGTCCGCGGTCTGCTTGAGCGCCACGGCCGTCGGCCCGATACCCCACTTGCCGCTGCCCAGCTCGTCCTCGGTGGCGGTGGGCAGCAGGAATACGGGGCCCGCGCCCCAGATCCAGCCGCTCGAGGTCGGCGCCTTGGGCGACAGGAACAGGCTCTGCACCGTGTCGCCCAGGCCGGACTGGCTGTCGTTGTTGACCACCTTGTTCTGCTGGATGACCGGCAGGATCGTGCGCGAGATCAGGTTCCAGTCGCGGCTCATGTCGACCGGGACCACGGGCTGGACGTTCAGCGTCCACTTGTCGCCGTCGTTGGCGTAGCCGGAGTCGTAGTTGAGCTGGAGCGGGACGCTGATCAGCGCCGCCACCGGGTTGGAGAGCTGCTTGGCGAGCACGTCGACCTGCTCCTGCGCGCGCGCGGGGGCCGCGGCGAGGAATGCAAGCAGCGAGAGCAGGAAGGCAGGTCGCATGGCTCGGATCTCCGTTCCGAATCGCCTAAGGCAGGTAGTCAGGCTATATGATTCCCGCCATGCGTGCGACCGCGCTGGTTTGGCTCCTGCTGGTATCGTCTTGCGCCGCGATGCCGCCTGTCCAAGACAGGACCTGGTACTGGCTGGGCTCGCTGCAATCGCTTTCCGCGATGCCATCCCCGCGGCCCGAGGCCTACACGTTGCAGATTCAAGACGGCCGCGCCGCGATCCGCGCCGACTGCAACCGCGGCACGGGCGCGGTGACGCTGGAAGGCGAGCGGGTCGCCTTCGGTCCGATGGCGACGACGCGCGCCTTCTGCCCGCCGCCCTCGCGCGGCGACGAGTATGCGAGGCAGCTCCTCGCCGCCGAGCAGCTCGCGGTCCACGGGGCAGTGATGCGGATCGCCCTCAAGGACGGCGGCGCGATGTTCTTTGCGGAAGACGCGAAAGCCCGCTTGTTCCACTACCGCTGCCGCAACCAGCAAATGCTGAGCGTGGTCTACGCCGGCGAAGCCGCGCAGGTCTGGTTCGCCGGCACGCACTACACGCTGCCGCACGCGCGCGCAGCGTCGGGAGCGCTCTATTCCGATGGCACGTCCAGCTTCCATACGAAGGGCGTGTTCGGCACGCTTCGCAAGGGCGACGCGGTGCTTGCCCAGGATTGCCAGGTCCCGAGCCACTAGTGCACCTCCACCTTCCGCCGCTGCTGGTCGTGCTCGCGATTGCGGTGGCGGCGCCGCTCATTGCGGAAGCGACCCGGCGCATCGGCCTCGCCGTGGTGGTGCTCGAGCTGCTGCTCGGCGTGGCGATCGGGCCGCAGGGGCTCGCCTGGGCGGCCCCCGAGGGCGCCGTGCCGTTCCTCGCCACCTTCGGCATGGCGTTCCTGTTCTTCCTCGCCGGCCTGGAGATCGACGTCGACACGGTCCGCGGCCAGCCGCTGCAGCGCGCGCTCGCCGGCTGGGCGGGCATCCTCGCGCTCGCCTGCCTCGCCGCCTACGGCCTGCAGCGGGCCGGTTACGTGCATGCCTGGCCGGTCGTCGCGGTGGCGCTCTCGACGACCGCCCTCGGCATCCTGATGCCGATCCTCAAGGATGCGGGCACGCTCGAGACGCCGTTCGGGCGCCATGCGCTGGCCGTCGGCGTCGTGGGAGAGGTGCTGCCGATCCTGTGCATGTCGGTCGTCCTGTCCCGCGCGAGCGAGGCGCACGTGCAGACGGCCTTCACGGTTGCGTTCCTTGCCGTGGTGCTCGCCATCGGCTGGCTGCTCGTGCGCGGCGCCGAGGTGCCCGGCGTGCTGCGCTTCCTGCGCCGCACGATGACCCAGTCGAGCCAGCTCCCCGTGCGCATGTCAGTGCTGCTGGTCGGCGTCCTGGTGGTGCTCGCCGAGCTGCTGGGGCTCGACCTCGCGCTTGGCGCGCTGGCCGCGGGCATGACGATCGCGCTGGCGACGCGCGGCGAGGATGCGCACCTGCTGCATCACAAGCTCGAGGCGATCGGCTTCGGCTTCCTGGTGCCGGTGTTCTTCGTGACGAGCGGCATGAAGCTCGACGTCGCGGCGATGACCGGAAGCGCGCAGGGGCTCGCGCTGGTCGGGCTGTTCCTTGCCGCGCTGCTGGCGGTGCGCCTGCCGCTCGTGCTGACGCACCGCGGCCTGCTGCCTCCGCGCGAGCACGCGGCGCTCGGCCTGTACTCGGCGACCACGCTGTCGCTGGTCGTCGCGCTCGCCGAGATCGGCACGGCGAAGGGGCTGCTCGCGCCGTCGGAAGCCGCGCCGCTGGTGGGCGGCGCGATGCTCTCGGTGATCCTGTTTCCGATGGTGGCGCGGCTCGCCGGCCGGACGGCGCGGCCGGTGCGCGCGTATCTTTACGACAAGGGCGGGCTCTGACATGCAGCTGAGGATTCTCGCGTTCATCGCGGCGCTCGCGCCGCTCGCCCTGCCGGCGCAGGAGGTCGTGCGGCAGAGCGCTCCGGTGGTGATCGCCAACCGCGTGATCATCGAGCTGCGCGGGCCCATCGCCGGCCACACGGCCGACGAACGGGCCCGCAACGCCACCGCCCGCATCGAGGCGGCGCTCGACGCCGACCCGAACGCGGAGGCGTCGTACGGTGAGACGGAAGAAGGCACGCGCGTGCGGCTCGGCGGCCGCCTCGCCTTCATCGTCACCAAGATCGACATCGATCCGGATACCGGCGAGACCATGGCGCTGGTGGCGCGCGAGGCCATCAAGCGCCTGGAGCAGGCGATCCTCGAGCGGCGCGAGCAGCACTCGCCGGGCTATCTCTTGAAGGCGGCGGCCTACGCGGCGGTGGCGACGCTCGTCTACGCGCTGCTGGTGTGGGGCCTCGCCCGGGGCAGCCGCTGGGTCGCGCACCAGATCTCCGCCGTGGCCGACGAGAAGGTGCGAAAGCTGCACATGGGCAGCGTGCGGCAGATCGCCCAGGTCGCGGTGGCGGCGCTCGCCTGGACGCTCGGCGCGCTGGCGAGCGTCTCGTGGGTGGCCTACGTCCTGGAGCGCTTCCCGTTCACGCGGCGCTGGGGCGAGAACCTGGCGTCCAACCTCCTGAAGATCGCCGCCGAGGTCGCCCTCGCCATTGCCAGTGCCCTGCCCGGACTCCTGCTGGTCGCGATCATCTTCCTGCTCGCGCGCGCGGTGATCGGGCTGGTGCGCGTCTTCTTCCTGCGGGTGGAGTACGGCCGCCTCGAGCTCGACTGGCTCGACGCGGAAACGGTCGGCCCGACGCGGCGCATCTTCAACATGGTGGTCTGGCTGTTCGCGGCCGCGATCGCCTATCCCTACCTGCCGGGGGCGCAGACCGAGGCGTTCAAGGGACTGTCGGTGCTGATCGGCCTCATGGTGTCGCTGGGGGGCGCGAGCGTCATCGGCCAGGCCTTCAGCGGCCTCATCCTGATGTACACGCGCACCTTCAGGCGCGGCGACTACGTGCGCATCGGCGAGGTCGAAGGCACGGTGGTCGTGCTCGGCATGTTCGCCACGCGCATCCGCACCGGGTTGGGCGAGGAAATCACGCTCTCCAACGCGGGCATCATGGCGGCGACCGTCAAGAACTACTCCCGCGTGGTGGAGGGGGCCGGCTACGTGCTGGACACCGTGGTGACCATCGGCTACGCCACCCCGTGGCGCCAGGTGGAAGCGATGCTGCTCGAGGCGGCGAAGCGCACGGCCGACATCGCGCAGGATCCGTCGCCCGTCGTTCGCCAGACGGCCCTTTCGGACTATTACGTGGAGTATCGGCTGATCGCCTACACGCCCCTCGAGCACCCGGCCCCGCGCATCGAGGTGCTCGGCCGCCTGCACGGCAACATCCAGGACGTGTTCAACGAGCACGGGGTGCAGATCATGTCGCCGCACTACGTGCTCGATCCCAAGGAGCCGCAGGTGGTGCCGAAGGACCAGTGGTACGCAGCGCCGGCGCAGCCGCCGGCAGGCAAGGAGACCTAGATGCCGGACGTCGGAACGAAGCTGATCTTCGAGAACGAGCGCGTGCGCGTGTGGGAGTTCACGCTCGAGCCAGGCGAGACGGTCGCCTCGCACAAGCACGAGCACGACTACTTCTTCTACCCGATCGAGGGCGGCACCCTGGAGGTGACGCGCGCGAGCGGCACGACGCGCGCGACGCTGAACGCGGGGGAGATCTACTACCGCAAGGGCGGCGACACGCACGCGGCGAAGAACGTCGACGACCACCGGTACCACGAGATCCTGGTCGAGTTGAAGGGCTGAGGCGCAGGGTGTTCAAGCCGCTCGGCGTGCTGCTTGCGCTGTACGCGCTTTGGGCGGCGTTCGACGGCAAGGTGCACGCCAAGCAGGGCGGATTGCGGACCGGCTGGCGCGTGATCGCCCGGGCCGAGGAGCCCGTGTACTTCTGGACCGTGGTCGGGATCTACGGCGCGCTGGGCGCGGCGATGATCACGGTGTTCTGAAACTCAGGCGCGCTGCGGCCCCGGCCGGCCGTCTTCCACCACGAACGTCGCCAGCGTGCGGCAGGCCGCGTCCGGGGTTTGCACGCTCTCCATCGCGCGCAGGTCGGCGCGCAGCGACTTCTGCGTGACCTCGACGCGCACGTAGCCGCGGTAGCGCGACTCGATCAGCTTCATGTGCGGGTTGTCGGGCAGCAGGCGCTCGAGCCGCGCCTGCGAGGGCGCCTGCGAGGTGATCGAGGTGCCGACGAACTCGCTCGCCACCACGGGCGAGGCCGGGTCGTCGAAGTCGCGCTTCAGGTCGCAGACGTTGAACAGGTGCACGTCGCCGCCCAGCACCACTGGATTCGCGACCTGGCGCGCGGCGAGCGAGTCGAGCAGCCGCCGCCGCGCCGCCGGGTAGCCGTCCCAGCCGTCGGTCCACGCGCGACGGCCGGGGCCGGGCCTCTGGTCGAACTGCGCCATGCGCGTCTGCTGCGCGAGGAGGTTCCAGCGCGCGCCCGACGCGGCGAAGGCGCCGTCGAGCCAGCGCTCCTGGGCGGGCCCGAGGATCGAGCGGCGCGGATCCTCGAGGCTGGGACAGTACTCGACGTCGACCGTGTTCGAGCCGCCCGAGCGCCCGCGGCGCACGCAGGCCTGCCACCACCGGTACTGCCGGTCGTCGAGCAGGTAGAAGCGCCCGAGCGTGCCCCAGCCGAGCTGCGTGTGCACGCGCATGGCGGGGCCGTCCGGCCGCATGCGCTCGGGCAGCGGCTGGTGCTCGTAGAAGGCGCGGTACGCGGCCGCGCGGCGCAGAAGGAACTTCTCGCGCGGCATGCCGTCCTCGGGCCGGTCGTTGGCGTAGTCGTTGTCGACTTCGTGGTCGTCCCAGGTGAGGATCCAGGGGCAGGCGGCGTGCGCGGCCTGCAGGTCGGGGTCGGACTTGTAGAGCGCGTAGCGCGCACGATACTCGTCGAGGGTGTACGGCTCGCCCCCGGTGTGCTGTCGTACGTGGTCCTTGCCCCAGGAGGACTCGTAGATGTAGTCGCCGACGAACGCCACGAGATCCGGCGAATCCGCCGCGATGTGGCGGTGCGCGCCGTAGTAGCCCTGCTCGTACTGCTGGCACGAGCCGAGGGCGAAGCGCAGCGACGCCGGCGACGCGTCGGCGCGCGGCGCGGTGCGCGTGCGCCCGACCGTGCTCACGGCATCGCTCGTCATGAACCGGTACCAGTACCAGCGATCGGGCTCGAGGCCGCGGGCTTCCACGCGCGCCGAGTGCGCCCAGACGGCTTCGGCCGGCGCAGTGCCGGAGGCGACGATGCGGCGCATGCCCTCGTCGTCCGCGATCTCCCAGCGCACCGGCACGTCCGCGGGCCCCAGGTCGCCTACCAGGCGCGTCCACAGCACCATGCCGCCCGGATGGGGATAGCCCGACGCGACGCCGAGGGCGAATGGGGTGCCTGCGGGCGCGGGCGCCTGCGCGCAGCCGGGCAGCGCGCGCGAAACACCCGCGGCGGCCAGCGCCCGCAGGAAGCTTCGGCGATCGATCATGCCGATAGAATAGCGGGGTAGCGATACGGCGTGACGGAGACCGTGATGATTCATTTCGTGGTGCACGAGGAGGGCGACGGCGTCGGCGTGGTCGTCGTCGAGGGCGTGAAGAAGGGCCAGGACCTGGTCGGCTGGATCATGGAGGACGACAAGGAGGTCAAGATCACCGCGCAGAGCGACATCCCGATCGGGCACAAGCTCGCGCTGAAGGACTACAAGCCGGGCGACACGGTGATCAAGTACGGCGTGGACATCGGCAAGGTGGTCGCGCCGATCAAGCGCGGCGAGCACACGCACGTGCAGAACCTCAAGACCAAGCGGTGGTGAGCATGGAACTGCAAAAAGCGAGCTTCTGGGGTTTCAAGCGAGAGAACGGCCGGGTCGGCGTGCGAAACCACGTGATCGTCCTGCCGGTGGACGACATCTCCAACGCCGCCGCCGAGGCGG
Organism: Burkholderiales bacterium; assembly: GCA_036274335.1. Classification (GTDB taxonomy): domain Bacteria; phylum Pseudomonadota; class Gammaproteobacteria; order Burkholderiales; family SG8-39; genus JAABQT01. The sequence continues at coordinate 6,594 of DASUFW010000143.1, forward strand.
TGGCCAACAACATCAAGGGCGTGCTGGCGCTGCCGCATCCCTACGGGCGCCTGCAGTTCGGCGCCGACCTCGACCTGCACTTCCGCACGCTGATCGGCACGGGGGCGAACCCGAACGTGGCCGCGGTGGTGGTGATCTGCATCGAGGAAGGCTGGGGCAAGAAGGTCGCCGACGGCATCCGCGCGACCGGCAAGCCGGTCGCGCACTTCGGCATCGAGCAGCACGGCGACCACGACACGATCCTGCGCGCCTCGAAGGCCGCGAAGGAATTCGTGCAGTGGGCGGGCGAGCTGCGCCGCGAGGAGCGCCCGCTCAAGGACCTGTGGGTGTCCACCAAGTGCGGCGAGTCGGACACCACCTCGGGCTGCGGCGCCAACCCGACGGTCGGCAACGCCTTCGACAAGCTCTACCCGCACGGCGTCACGATGGTCTTCGGCGAGACCACCGAGCTGACGGGCGGCGAGCACCTGGTCGCAGCGCGCTGCCGCAACGACGAGGTGAGGAAGAAGTTCCAGTTCATGTTCGACCGCTACCAGGAGGTCGTGAACCGCCACAAGACGAGCGACCTCTCGGAGTCGCAGCCCACCAAGGGCAACATCGAGGGCGGCCTCACCACCATCGAGGAGAAGGCGCTCGGCAACATCCAGAAGATCGGCCGCAAGTGCACGGTGGACGGGGTGCTCGACAAGGCCGAGGCGCCGACCGGGCCGGGGCTGTGGTTCATGGACTCCTCCTCGGCGGCCGCCGAGATGGTGACGCTGTGCGCCGCCTCGGGCTACACGGTGCACTTCTTCCCGACCGGACAGGGCAACGTGATCGGCAATCCGATCCTGCCGGTGATCAAGCTGTGCGCGAACCCGCGCACCGTGCGCACCATGTCCGAGCACGTCGACGTGGACGTGACGGGGCTGCTCCGGAAGGAGCTCACGCCCGACCAGGCCGGCGACAAGCTGCTCGAGTGCATGTTCCGCACGGCGAATGGGCGCCTGACCGCCGCCGAGGCGCTCGGGCACCGCGAGTTCGTGCTGACGAGGTTGTACGAGTCGGCCTAGCGTATTTGTATTGGTGCACGGCGCCTGGCACGGCGGCTGGTGCTGGCCGCGCGTGGCCGGTCGCCTGCGCGCCGCGGGCCATCGCGTTTTCACGCCCACGCTGACCGGCGTGGGCGAGCGCCGGCACCTGCTGACGCCCGCGGTGGACGCCGAGACGCACATCCGCGACGTGCTGGAGCACCTCGAAGCGGAGGAGCTCGAGGACGTCATCCTCGCTGGTCACAGCTACGCCGGCATGGTGATCACCGGCGTCGCCGCGCGCGCCAGGGCGCGGCTGCGGCAGCTCGTGTACCTCGATGCGCTGATCATCAACGACGGCGAGTCCTGGGCCGAGGCGTTTCCGCCCGAGATCCGGGAGGCGCGGCGCAAGTCGGTCGTGCTCACCAACGGCGTGCAGACCCTCCTGCCGCCCGACCCGGTGCTCTACGGCTTTGCCGACGCGGCCGACACCGAATGGGTGCGCCGTCGCATGACGCCGCATCCGTTCGCCCCGTACGAGCAGAAGCATCGCTGGGGCGGACCCGTCGGCAACGGCGTGCCGAAGGTCTACGTCGATTGCACCACCCCGGCGCTCGAGGGACTCACCCCGATGAAACGGGCCCGGCTCGCGGGCTGGGAGGTGATCCGGCTTGCGACCGGGCACGACCTCATGGTGAGCGCGCCCGAGGAAACCGCGCAGATCCTGCTGCGCTACGCATGAGCGCGACACTGCGCGTGCAGGTGTGGCGCGGCGGTGCGGACGGCGCGTTCCGGGAGTACGAGGTGCCGCGCCGGGAAAGCCAGACGGTGCTGGACGTGGTGACGCATATCCAGCGCGCGCTCGATCCCACGCTCGCCTACCGGTACGCCTGCCGCGTCGGCATGTGCGGCTCCTGCGCCATGATGGTGAACGGCGCCGCGCGCTGGACGTGCCGCACGCATATCGACAAGGTGGCGAAGGACGGCCGGCTCGAGGTCGCGCCGCTCAGGAACCTGCCCGTGATCCGCGACCTGGTCGCCGACATGCGCGAGTTCTTCGACAAGTGGGCGCGTGCGGGCGGGCAGTTCCGCGGCGCACGCAGCAGGGCCGATGACTTCGCGCGCGTGCCGCCGCAGTCGGCGTCGCGGCAGCTCGCCGACGCGGGCATCGAGTGCATCGGCTGCGCGGTCTGCTACGCGTCGTGCGACGTCGTCGCGCGGCTCCCCGAGTACCTGGGGCCGGCGGCGCTCAACCGCGCCTGGACGCTCGTCGTCGACGAGCGCGACGCAGTCGGCGTGGAGCGGCTGCGCGCCGTGGCGGGCGACGCGGGCGCGCTGTCCTGCCACACGCACCTCAGCTGCACCGAGCGCTGCCCGAAGGGCATTTCGCCCACCGCGGGCATCGCGGGCCTCAAGCGCGCGGTGTCTCGCGCGGCGCTCGAAGGCGAGCTGTGAGCGCGAGGCGCGAGACGCTGCTGTGGGTCGCGCAGCGCGCGAGCGCCGCGGTGCTCGCGCTCTGCGTGACGGTGCACCTCGTCACCATCGTCTACGCAGTGCGCGGCGGCCTGACCGGCGCCGAGATCCTTGCGCGCACCCACGGCAACGCCGCATGGGCCGCGTTCTATGTCGTGTTCGTGCTGGCCGTGTCGGTGCATGCGCCGATCGGCCTGCGCGCCGTGCTGGCCGAGTGGCTCGCGTGGCGCGGCCGGTCGCGCACGGTCGCGCTCATCGCGTTCGCCGTCGCGCTGGCCCTGCTGGGCCTGCGCGCCGTGGCGGCGGTGTTCGGATGAGCCGCGGGTTTGCGCTTGCGCACCGGCTGTCCGGCCTCGCGCTGGCCGTGTTCCTGCCGGCGCACTTCTGGGTCCTGTCCCGGGCGCTCGAGCTCGACACCTTCCTCGCCTGGACCGAGCAGCCGGCCGTCAAGGCGGCCGAATGGGGGCTGGTGACGCTGCTCGCGCTGCACCTGACGGGAGGCTTACGGATCCTCATGCTCGAGTTCCTGCGCTGGCGGAACTGGGCGGGCAGCCTGGCGGCGCTGGCCGCGGCGCTCGCGTTCGCGGCAGGCATGGCATTCGCGCTGGCGCTGTAGGATCATCCCCGCAGCGTTCCAACGGGAGGACTCCGAACATGAAGATGATCAGGGTGCTGGCCGCGCTCGCGGCCGGCGCGGTGCTGTGTGTCCCGGCCTTCGCCCAGTCGTGGCCGACCAAGCCGGTGCGCTTCATCGTGCCGTTCCCGCCGGGCGGCGCGACCGACATCTCGGCGCGGCTGCTCAGCCAGAAGCTGAACGAGATGTGGGGGCAGAGCGTGGTGATCGAGAACCGCGGCGGCGCCGGGGGCGGCGTGGGCGCGGCCGAGGCCGCCAAGATGGCGCCGGACGGGCACAACTTCTTCTTCCCTTCCGGCTCGGTGGTCACGGCCAACCAGCACATCTACGCGAAGCTGCCCTACGACCCCGAGAAGGACTTCGTGCCGGTCACCAACGTGGTGTCGGGACCCCAGGTGCTGGTGGTGCCCGCGACCTCGCCGTTCAAGAGCGTGCAGGAGCTGATCGACGCGGCGCGCAAGGAGCCGGGCAAGTACACCTTCGGCCACGCCGGCATCGGCTCGCAGGTGCACCTGGCCGCGGAGAACTTCGTCTACCAGGCGAAGCTCGACGCGGTGTCGGTGCCCTACAAGGGCGAAGGCCCGGCGCTCGCCGCGCTGGTCGGAGGCGAGACCACCTTCATGCTGGCCAACATGGCTGCGGCGATCGGCCACGTCAACGGGGGGCGGCTGCGCGCGCTCGGCGTGACGAGCCGTGAGGAAGCCGCGCAGATGCCCGGCGTGCCGCCGGTCGGCAAGACCGTGAAGGGGTTCGAGAACTCGGGCTGGTTCGGCATCGTGGCGCCGGTGGGGACGCCGAAGGAGGTCATCGACCGGATGCATCGCGACGTGAAGAAGGCCCTCGACGACACGCAGATGAAGGCGCGCTTCTATGCGATGGGCCTCACCCCCGTCGGCAATTCGCCCGAGGAGATGGGCAAGGCGATGCAGGAGGAGACCAGGCTCTGGGCCGTGGTCGTCCGGGAGCGTAAGATCTCGGTGAAGTGAAGGCATGAAGGTAGACCTGAAAACCGTCGAGGAGGCGGCGAAGGAGCTCTACATCCGGGCGCTCAAGCGCCTGCCTCCCGACCTCAAGCGGGGCTTCGAGGCCCTGGCGCGCACCGAGACCGTCCCGGGCGCGCAGCGCATGCTCGGCACCATGATCGCCAACATCAAGGTGGCCGAGGACAACGACAACCTGCTGTGCCAGGACACCGGCCTGCCGATCTACAACGTGTGGATCGGACGCGGCGTGCAGGTGGACGGCATGTCGCTGAAGGAGGCGATCCGCACGGGCTGCGCGCGCTCGACCCGCGAGCACCCGTTCCGCTCCTCGGTCGTGCACCCGGTGACGCGCGTCAACGAGCAGACCTCGTGCGGGCGGGGGATTCCCGTGATCAACGTCGATTTCAGCGACGAGGCCGATACGCTCGTCCTCGAGATGGTGCCCAAGGGTTCGGGCTCGGAGAACAACTCCTGGCTCAAGATGGCGATCCCCGCGGACGGCGTGGACGCGATCAAGACCTTCGTCGTGGACTGCGTGCTGGAGGCGGGCGGCAAGACCTGCCCGCCGACCATCGTGGGCGTGGGCGTGGGCGGCACGGCCGACCTGTGCATGCACCTCGCCAAGGTCGCGGCGACGCGGCCGCTCGGCTCGGCGTGCGAGGACGCCGAGGGCGCGAAGCTCGAGGCGGCGCTCACCGAAGCGGTGAACCTGCTCGGCGTCGGGCCGCAGGGACTCGGCGGCGACTCCACCGCCTTCGCAGTGCACGTGGAGACCGCGGCCACGCACATCACCATGAATCCGGTGGCGGTGAACATGCAGTGCCATTCGGCGCGCCGGGCGCGCGCCACGATCCGATCCGCGGGGGTGGAGTATGGCTTCTAGGTTCCTATGGGTGCTGGCCGCGCTCGCGCTGCCCGCGCTGGCGGCGGAAGTGGCGGGCGTGCGCTTCGCCGATCAGGCGCAGGTGGCGGGCTCGGCGCTGCGGCTCTCGGGCGCCGGGGTCCGCCAGCGCTTCGTCTTCGACGTCTACGCGGTCGCGCTCTACGTGGCCGATCCCAAGGCGGACCGCGTCACGCAGGGCGGCGCCAAGCGCGTGGCCATCCACATGCTGCGCGACGTGGACGCCGACACTTTCTCGAAGGCGCTCGCCGACGGCATGCGCGCCAACCACGACGGGGCGACCATGAAGGCGCTCGAGGGGCGCATCGCCGAGCTGAACGCGATCATGGCCGCGGCCAAGGAGGCGAAGAAGGGCATGGCGATCCAGCTCGACTGGGTGCCGGGCTCGGGAACGCACGTGCTGCTGGATGGCCGCGAGGCCGGCAAGCCGATCGCGGGGGAGGACTTCTATCAGGCGCTTCTCAGGGTCTGGCTCGGGCCGAAGCCCGTGCAGGGCGACCTCAAGAAGGCGCTGCTGGGCGGCTAGCGTGGCGCACCACGACTTCACGATGCCGATCGACGATGCGCAGGCGCGCCGCCTGCGCGTCGACGATACCGTGACGCTGAACGGGACGCTGTACGGCATCCGCGACGCGACGCAGATCCACATGTTCGACCGCGGCCGCAAGACGCGCTTCGACCTGCGCGGACATGCCGTGATCCACACCGCCCCCAACGTCCGCAAGGTGGCGAAGAGCGAGCAGCACCCGACCGGCTACGCGCCGATCTGCGTCGGCACCACCACCAGCGAGCGCATGGAGCGATTCTCGCGCCCCCTCATGCAGCAGTACGGCGTGCGCCTGATCATCGGCAAGGGCGGCCTGCGCGAAGCGTCGGCCGCCGCGTTCCGCGAGCTGGGCGGCGCCTACCTCGCGATCATCGGCGGCGCGGCCGCGCTCGAGACCACCTGGGTGCAGGCCATCGAGGACGTGGACCTGGACGACCTGTATCCCGAGTCCCTATGGAAGTTCCGCGTGAAGGGCTTCGGGCCGCTGCTCGTCGCCATGGACAGCCACGGCGCGAGCCTCTACGACCGGGTGCGCGAAGCGTCCCAGGCGAAGCGCGGCGAGGCGCTGAAGCGGCTCGGCGTCGGGTAGAATCCGCCGCGCAGTTCCGCAGTTCCCCACCTAAGGAGAGAGGACCATGAAATCGTTGTTGCGCGTCGCGGCGCTCGCCGTGGGCTCGCTGGCGTTCGCCGTCCAGGCGGAGAACATTTCCATCGCTACCGGGGGAACCGGCGGCGTTTATTACCCGATGGGCGGAGGCATTGCCGCCGTGCTCTCGAAGTACGTTCCCGGCATGCAGGCGACCGCCGAGGTGACGGGCGGCTCGGTCGCCAACCTGCAGCTGATCGGTACCGGCAAGCCCTATATCGCGCTCAGCATGGCCGATGCGACGCTGGACGCCTATAAGGGACAGGACAAGTTCAAGGGCAAGGCGGTGCCGGTGCGCACGCTGATGGTGCTGTACCCGAACCGCATGCACGTCGTCACGGTCGAAGGAACCGGCATCGCGAAGATCTCGGACCTGAAGGGCAAGCGCGTGTCGACCGGGTCCGGCGGCAGCGCCACCGAGGTGATGGCATTCCGGGTCATCGAGGCGGCCGGGCTCGACAAGGACAAGGACATGACGCGCGAGCGGCTGGGCGCGGCCGAGTCGGTCAACGCGCTCAAGGACCGCAAGATCGACGCCTTCTTCTGGGTCGGCGGCCTGCCGACCGCCGCGGTGACCGATCTCGCCAATACGCCCGGCACGAAGATCCGGATGGTGGACATCGCCGACCTGGTGCCGGCGATGAACCAGAAGTACGGCAACCTGTACGTGAAGGACGTGATCGCGAAGGACGTGTACAAGGGCATGGACGCGGACAACCACCAGGCCACGGTGATGAACCTGCTGGTCGCGCACCAGTCCATGGACGACAAGACCGCCTACGACATCGTCAAGGCGGTGTTCGACCATCGCGAAGAGCTGATCCGCGTGCACAAGGAAGCCGCCAACTTCAAGCTCGAGAACCAGAAGACCGACGCTTCCTCGATCCCCTGGCACCCCGGCGCCATCAAGTACTTCGCCGAGCAGGGCGTCAAGATCAACTGAGGCGCAGCCTGCAACCAAGCCCCGCCCCGCCTGCTGGCGGGGCTTTTCTTTTCGGGGAGGCTCGATGAGCGACGACGCCGCACTGCTGCACCCGCCCTCCGCGGAGATCAGCGCCGAGGCGCTGCGACGCGCCGAGGAAATGATCGAGCGCGAGGAGGGCGTCCACAACAAGCTGACCGGCTGGGTCGCCGGCCTGGCGGGCACGGTGGCGGTGGCGATGTCGCTGTTCCACCTGTACACGGCCTACGCGATCGTGCGGCCCGAGTACTTGCGCGCCATCCACGTCGCGTTCGTGCTGTTCCTGACGTTCCTGATCTTCCCGATGGCGAAGCGCTTCCGGCACCGCGTGATGTGGTGGGACTGGCTGCTGGCGGCGGCGGGGGTGGCGACCACCGTCTACCTGATTGCAGGGGGCGACGACTTCTTCGACCGCTCGATCCTGCCGGAGACCTGGGACGTCGTGTTCGGGGTCATGCTCGTCGTCCTGATCCTGGAGGCCATGCGGCGCACGACCGGCTGGATCATGCCGTTCATCACGCTGTGCTTCCTCCTGTACGCCTTCTTCGGCGCGTACCTGCCGGCGCCCTGGACGCACAAGGGCTACGAGATCCCGCGCCTCGTCGGCCACATGTACATGACGCTCGAGGGCATCTACGGCACCGCGATCGCCGTCTCCTCGACGCTCATCATCCTGTTCACGATCTACGGCGCCTTCCTGCAATTCTCCGGCGCGGGCAAGTTCTACATCGACTTCTCGTTTGCCGCCATGGGCGGCAAGCCCACGAGCGCCGGGCGCACCGTGACGCTCGCGTCGTTCCTCCTCGGCGGCCCGTCGGGCTCCGGCGTGGCCACCACGGTGACGCTGGGCGCGGTCGCCGCGCCGATGCTCGCCAAGGTCGGCTACAGCAAGAACGAGGCGGGCGGCCTGCTCGCCGCGGGCGGCCTGGGCGCCATCATCTCGCCGCCGGTGCTCGGCGC
>DASUFW010000144.1:0-3231 GCA_036274335.1 Burkholderiales bacterium
GCAGGGCACCTTCGCGGTGCCGTTCGCGCTGCTGAACGAGGTGTTCGAGCCGCTGATCCTGCAGTTCTCGCCGGCCTGAGGCTCAGCCGGCCAGCGCGCGGATCTGGTCCGACTCGTAGGTGCGGCCGGGCAGGTCCTGCAGCGCGGCCTTGAGCATCGCCGCGGCGACCAGGTCGCCGTGGATCGGCCGGTACTTGCCGAGCAGGGGCCCGAGGAGGTTGCCGACGACTTCGCCGATGCGCTCGCCGCGGCGCATGTTCTCGCGCCGGCCGGCGAGCAGGGAGGGCCGGAAGATGCTCGTCTGCGGCACGCCCGCTGCCTTCACCGCGGCCTCCATGTCGCCCTTCACGCGGTTGTAGAAGACGCCCGAGCGCGAGCTGGCGCCGAGCGCCGACACCACGAGGAAGCGCTTCGCGCCGTCGCGCCTCGCAGCCTTCGCGAGGGCGACCGGGTAGTCGTAGTCGACGCGCCGGAACGCTTCCTGCGAGCCCGCCTGCTTGATCGTGGTACCGAGGCAGCAGAAGACGTCCTCGGCCTCGATGCGGTGCCAGTCGAGCCGCGCGAAATCCACCGGCGCGGACTCCAGCTTGGGATGCTCGCGCGCCGGCTGGCGCCGCCCCCAGGCGAGCACGCGCTCGTACTCGGGTGCGTCGAGGAGCCGCTGCAGCAGGAAGCCGCCGATCAGGCCGGTCGCGCCGGCGAGCAGGGCGGTGCGGGGTTCGGACATGGAGCTAAATGGGGCCGGCGCCTATTAGACGCCTGTTTTCGGGTAAATAGGGACAGTCCCATAGGGACAGTCCCTATTTACCCCCATTTACCCTACCCGTGCGTTCGGACGAAGTCGCGCACGCGCGGGTAGATCACCTCGCGCCACTTGCGGCCGCTGAAGATGCCGTAGTGGCCGACGCGGGGCGCGAGGAAATGCTCGCGCCGGTCGCGCGGGATGTTCAGGCACAGCAGGTGCGCGGCCTCCGTCTGGCCGTTGCCCGAGATGTCGTCGAGCTCGCCCTCGATGGTGAGCAGCGCCGTCTTGCGGATCGTTTGCGGGCGCACGAGGCGGTCGTCGATGAACATGCGGCCCTTGGGCAGCGCGAACTCCTGGAACACCGATTTCACGGTGTCGAGGTAGTACTCGGCCGGCAGGTCGAGCACCGCGTTGTACTCGTCGTAGAACTCGCGGTGGCGCTCGGCCGACTCGTCGTCGCCCTCGATGAGGTGGTTGAAATAGTCCATGTGCGCGGTGACGTGGCGGTCCGGGTTCATGGCCACGAAGCCGAGGTGCTGCAGGAACCCGGGGTACACGCGCCGCTCGTAGCCCGCGTACTTGGCCGGCACGCGCTGGATGACGTGGCGCTCGAACCAGGACAGCGGCCGCGTCATGGCGAGGTTGTTGACCGCGGTGGGGCTCTTGCGGGCGTCGATCGGGCCGCCCATCATGATCATGGACTTCGGCGGGTTGGGCTCCTCCGACTCCGCCATCAGCGCGATCGCGCAGAGCACCGGCACCGTGGGCTGGCAGACCGACATCACGTGCAGGTCGGGCGAGAGGTGGCGGATGAATTCCTTGATGTACGCCACGTAGTCGGCGAGGTGGAACGGCCCGCGGGCGAGCGGCACGCCGCGCGCATCGGACCAGTCGGTGATCCACACGTCGTGCTCGGCGAGGAGCGTGCGGACCGTGTCGCGCAGGAGCGTGGCGTGGTGGCCCGAGAGGGGGGCGACCACGAGGATCTTCGGGGCCGGGCGGCCGCGGGGCGCCTCAGGGACGAAGTGCAGCAGCTTGCAGAAGGGCAGGTCGAGGGTGGTCTCGATGTGCGCATCCGCGACGCGCCACTCGGGCTTCTCGTAGCGCTGCGTGACCCGCAGGAAGAGGTCGTTGGAGGCCGCGAGCTTCCTGGCGAGCGGCGCCTCGGCCCAGGGCATGAACGGATTGGTCAGCCACCCCCGCTGCGCCTCCGCGATCAGCCGGAAGGGGGTAAGCCACGCGTGCTGCGCTTCGTACAGGCTGTAGAGCATGAATCCGCCCCCAGTGCCGTGGTAACCCCTTGCTTATAGCAGAATTGCGGCGGTGCCGCATTGGTGGAAGTCACCCGGAAAACGTATTCTTTCCAGGTGCGTATCCTCGTCCGGGCGGTCCTCGCCGTCCTGATCCTGGCCGCGGTGGCGGCGACCGGCTTCTATTTCCACCTGCGCGGATCGCTGCCGCAGGTCACGGGCGAGGCCCGCCTCGCCACCCTGCAGAAGCCGGCGGAGGTCCTGCGCGACGCGTTCGGCGTCCCGCACATCTACGCGCAGAGCCTCGAGGACGCGATGCGCGCCCTGGGCTACGTGCACGCCCAGGACCGCCTCTGGCAGATGGAGATGAACCGGCGCACCGCGGCGGGGCGCCTCTCGGAGATCCTCGGCCCCGGGCCGCTCGAGATCGACAAGTTCCTGCGCACCCTCGGCGTGCGCCGCGCCGCCGAAGCGAACCTGCAGAAGCTCGACGCGCCCACGCGCCGGCTGCTCGACGCCTACGCCGAAGGCGTGAACGCCTACCTCGCCTCCGCGCCCGTCCTGCCGCCCGAGTTCTGGATCGCGCGCGTGAAGCCCGAGCCCTGGACCCCCGCGGATTCGCTGGGCTGGATCAAGATGATGGCGTGGGACCTCGCGCGCAACTGGCGCAGCGAGCTGCTGCGCATGCAGCTCGCGAAGACGCTGCCCAACGAGCGCATCAACGAATTCCTGCCGCCGTATCCCGGCGAGAAATTTCCCGGGATGCCCGAGCTCGGGAAGCTGTATGCGGGGATGGAGCAGGAGGGGGTGAAGGTCGCCACAGCGGGCGCTGATAAAAGCCTTCTCGTTGTCTCCGGCCGGGAAAGGCGTCCGGCCGGAGACAACGAGATCATGGAAAGGCGAATAGGCGCGGCGACGAATTCAGGGTATGGCGGTCTTTCGCCTTTCATCGATCTCGTGATTTCCGGCCGGATGCTTTTCCCGGCCGGAAATCACGAGACATTACTGACCCCGCCGCAGGCTGACGCCCTGTTCTCGCCGCTTGCCCCGACCGAAGGGCTCGGCTCCAACAACTGGGTCGTCTCCGGCAAGAAGAGCGCCACCGGCGCGCCGCTCCTCGCCAACGACCCGCACCTCGGGCTCTCGGCGCCGGTGGTCTGGTACTTCGCGCACATCAAGACGCCGGCGTTCGAGGCGATCGGCGCGACGCTGCCCGGGGTGCCGGCGATCGTGCTG
>DASUFW010000145.1:0-2895 GCA_036274335.1 Burkholderiales bacterium
TACTCGCACCGCGTGAACACGCAAGGGAGCCTCGAAGCGACGCTGCGCGACGAGTACCCCTGGTGCGCGGAGTGGGAGGGGGAGCTCCGGAAGCTCTTCGCCGCCTACGTCGAGCGCAAGCTCTCGCACCAGGCGCTCGACTACGACGACCTGCTCCTCTACTGGCACGCGGTGATGCAGGAGGAGGCGCTCGCGAAGGAAATCGCCGGGCACTGGGACCACGTGCTGGTGGATGAATACCAGGACACCAACGCCCTGCAGGCGGAGATCCTCGCGCGGCTCGCCCCCGGCGGCCGCGGGCTCACGGTGGTGGGCGACGACGCGCAGGCGATCTATTCGTTTCGCGCCGCCACGGTCGAGAACATCCTTTCCTTCCAGGATCGCTTCGGCGCCTCGGTGGTGACGCTCGAGGACAACTACCGCTCCACGCAGGGGGTGCTCGACGCGGCCAACGCGCTCATGCGCGAAGCCGAGCGCCAGTACCGCAAGGACCTGCGCGCGGCAAAAGGCGAGGGCGACAAGCCCCGCTACGTCACCGTCGCCGACGACTCGGCGCAGGCCCAGTACGTGGCCGCTCAGGTGCTGGAAGCGCGCGAGGCGGGGACCGACCTCAAGCGCCAGGCGGTGCTGTTTCGCAGCTCGCACCACTCGGACGTGCTGGAGCTCGAGCTCGTGCGCCGGAACATCCCCTACGTGAAGTACGGCGGGCTGAAATTCCTCGAGGCCGCGCACGTGAAGGACGCGCTCGCGGTGCTGCGCTGGGCCGACAATCCCCGCAACCGCGTCGCCGCCTGGCGCGCGCTGCAGCTCCTGCCCGGCGTCGGCCCGAAGGGCGCCGAGCGCGCCTGGACCGCCTTCGAGGCCGCTTCCTGGCAGTGGGGGGCGCTGAAGACCCCCTCGCGCGGGTTCGACGCGCTGCTCGCCTCGCTCGCCGACCCGGCGGCGCCCTGGGCCGGGCAGATGCTGCGGGTGCGCGAGTGGTACGCGCCGATCCTCGAGCAGCGCTACGACGCCCCCGAGGTGCGCGCCGCGGACCTCGTGCAGCTGGAGCGCGTCGCGTCCACCTACGGCACGCGCGAGGCCTTCCTCACCGAGCTCGCGCTCGACCCGCCGGCGGCGAGCTCCGACCAGGCCGGCGACCCGCTGCTCGACGAGGACTACCTCGTCCTCTCCACGGTGCACTCGGCCAAGGGCCAGGAGTGGGACGTGGTGTACGTGCTCAACGTCGCCGACGGCAACTTCCCGAACGAGTTCGCGACCGGCAAGCGCGAGGCGATCGAGGAGGAACGCCGGCTTCTCTACGTGGCGATGACGCGGGCGCGCACGCGGCTCGATCTCATCGCTCCCCTCAAGTACTACGTGACGCAGCAGTCGCGCATGGGCGACCGGCACGTTTATGGGGCACGCAGCCGCTTCCTGACGGAAGGCGTCATGCGGCGCCTTACCCCGGTCGCGTGGGGTGAATCGTCAGAAACCATCAGGACTTCGACACGCCCCGCCGTGGATGTGGCGGCGAGACTACGGGATATGTGGACGTGAGCGGAAATTGGGTACATTGGCGCACTCGGCCATGCCCCAGCCTTCCGTCTACGCCAGCGTCGCGTTCCTGAAGATCCACGACTTCGCCCGCCGCCCGGTCATCGAGCAGGCGCGCGTGCGCGCGCAGCTCGAGGCGGTGGTGGCGGTGACGCTCGGCGAGATCGCCGACGCGGACCGCGCGGTGCTCGACTCGGCCGACGGCGTGGCGCTGGTGGTGGTCGGCGACCCGCGCGGCGCGCTGCGCGCGGCGGCGCGCGCGCTCGCCGCCGGCAAGGCGGGCCTGCCGCTCGCCATCGGCATCACGCACGGCGCGGTGCGCCAGACCGGCAAGGGCAAGAACCAGGGCCTGATGGGCGACGGCATCGCGGTGGCCGCGGCCATCGCGGAGGTCGCCGGCGCGCAGAAGCTGCTCATCACGCGCGAGTTCCGCGACGCGCTCGCGGACGCGCGGCCCGGCGCGGAGGCCGAGCTCGAGGCCGCCGGCACGCACACGGACGCGAGCCTGCGCTCGCACGAGCTCTTCGCGTACAACGCGCGCGCGCCGATGCGCCGCGGGCGCCGCTACCTGGCGGCCACCGCGATCGCCTTCGCGGCGCTGGTCGGCGCGGGCCTGGGCTACCGCGCCTCGCTCGAGCCCCTCTCCCAGTTCGCGGCGCGCAAGACCGACCAGGCGCTCAGCGCGCTCGAGCGGCTGCAGGGCGAGCCGCTGAAGAGCGCCCCGGCGCCCGCCCCGCGCGCCGCCAAGCGAAGGAGCCGCTAGGTGGCGAAGAAGAAGGACGCCAAGATCGGCCGCTACAAGATCCTCGACGAGCTCGGGCGCGGCGCCATGGGCGTCGTCTACCGCGCCGAGGACCCGTCGCTCGACCGCATCGTCGCGCTGAAGACCATCTCGCTCGCCGACGCGGAAGGGCGCAAGGAGTACGAGAAGCGCTTCCTGCTGGAGGCGAAGGCCGCGGGCAAGCTCACGCACCCGAACATCGTCACCATCTTCGACTACGGCGAGGAGGAAGACCTCGCCTACATGGCGATGGAGCTGCTGGAGGGCTCGGACCTCCGCTCGCGCATGCGCCGCGAGGAGATCCCGCCGCTGGAAGCGGTGGAGATCGCGCTGCAGGTGGCCGACGGCCTCGGCTTCGCGCACGAGCACGGCGTCGTGCACCGCGACATCAAGCCCGGCAACATCATGCTGCTCGAGCGCGGCGCGGTGAAGATCATGGACTTCGGCATCGCGCGGATGCGCTTCGCCGACCACAAGACCAGCACCGGCATGGTGCTCGGCACGCCGCGCTACATGTCGCCCGAGCAGATCAGCGGCCAGCCGGTCGACCAGCGCTCGGACATCTTCTCGCTCGGCAC
>DASUFW010000146.1:0-3639 GCA_036274335.1 Burkholderiales bacterium
CGCGCCGCACCTTGCGCAGCCCCTGCCGCTGCTGCTGCCGCTCTACGGCGCGCGCGGTCGCTGGCTGGAAGGGCCGCTCTACGGCGCGGGCCTCGTGCTCTACGACCTGCTCGCCGGCCGGCATCGCTTCCACCGCACGGAATTCCTGTCTGTGTCCACCGCCCGCTCGCTCGCGCCGGGGCTGCAGGCGCACGCGCTCGCCGGCGCGATCCGCTACTGGGACGGCCAGTTCGACGACGCGCGGCTCGCGGTGGCGCTCGCGCGCACCGCGATCCAGCGCGGCGCGACCGTGCTCAGCCACTGTGCGGCCGTCGAGCTGCTGCACGACGGCGAGCGCGTCGTCGGCGTGGTCGCCGAGGACCGCGAAAGCGGCGCGCGCCACGCGATCCGCGCCGGCTGCGTGGTCAACGCGACCGGCGTGTGGGTCGACGCGCTGCGTCACATGGACCGGCCCGCGCGCCGCGAGATGGTGGCGCCCAGCCAGGGCCTGCACCTGGTCGTCGACCGCGAATTCCTGCCGGGGGAGCACGCGGTGCTGGTGCCGAAGACGCGCGACGGGCGCGTGCTGTTCGCGGTGCCCTGGCTCGGCAAGGTGATCCTCGGCACCACCGACACGCCGCGGCCGGACCCGGTGCTCGAGCCCGAGCCGTTCCGCGAGGAGGTCGACTTCATCCTCGGCGAGGCCGCGGGCATCCTCGCGCGTGCGCCCACGCGCGCGGACGTGCGCTCGCGCTGGGTAGGGCTGCGCCCGCTGGTGCGCCCGCCCAACGAGGATCCCGGCGACACCAAGGCGCTCTCGCGCGAGCACGCGGTGCTCGTCGAGCGCTCGGGGCTGGTCACCGTCACGGGCGGCAAGTGGACCACCTACCGCGCGATGGCCGAGGACGTGCTCGCGCACGCGATGAAGGCCGGGCTGCTGCCGCGCCGGAGCGCCGGCGTCACCGCCCACCTGCCGCTGGTCGGCGCACCCGAGTCCGGCACGCAGCCGCTGTCCGGCCCCCCGGGGCTGCACCTGTACGGCAGCGAGGCCGAGGCGGTGCGCGCCCTGCCCGGCGCGGGGCGCGAGATCGCGCCGGCGCTCAGCGAAGCCATGGTGCGCTTCGCCGCGCGCTACGAGTACGCGCGCGGCGTCGAGGACGTGCTCGCGCGCCGCTCGCGGCTGCTGTTCCTCGACGCGGACGCCGCCGCGGCCGCCGCGCCGCGCGTGGCCGAGGTCCTCGCGGAAGAGCTCGGCGCGGGGTTCGATGCCGCCGCCTCGGTCGGCGCGTTCCGCGCCCTCGCGGAGCACTATCGCGGCGCGACACTACAATAGGCGCATGAAGTACGTCCTCGCGCTCGACCAGGGCACCACCAGCTCGCGCGCCATCGTCTTCGACGAGCGCGGCACGCCGGTCGCCTCGGCGCAGCGCGAGTTCCGCCAGATCTACCCGCAGCCCGGCTGGGTCGAGCACGACGCGAAGGAGATCTTCGCCACCCAGCGCACCGTGGCGCGCGACGCCGTCGCTCAAGCGCAGGTGCCGCTCAAGGACCTGCAGGGCATCGGCATCACCAACCAGCGCGAGACGACCATCGTCTGGGACCGCCAGACCGGCGAGCCGATCGCCAACGCCATCGTCTGGCAGGACCGGCGCACCGCCGAGCGCTGCCGCGAGCTGAAGGAGGCCGGCGCCGAGTCGCTGGTGCGCGAGCGCACCGGGCTGGTGATCGATCCCTACTTCAGCGCCACCAAGATCGGCTGGCTGCTCGACCAGGTGCCGGGCGCGCGCGACCGCGCGAACCGGGGCGAGCTCGCCTTCGGCACCGTCGACACGTGGCTCGCGTGGCACCTCACGGGCAACCGCACGCACGTGACCGACGTCACCAACGCGGCGCGCACCATGCTCTTCAACGTGCACTCGCAGGACTGGGACGAGGAGCTGCTGCAGCTGTTCAACGTGCCGCGCGCGATCCTGCCCGATGTGCATCCGTCCACGCACGCCTTCGGCATGGTGCCGGCGGCGCTGCTCGGCGAGCCGCTGGTCATCGCCGGCATCGCCGGCGACCAGCAGGCGGCGATGTTCGGCCAGGCCTGCCACTCGGCGGGCATGGCGAAGAACACCTACGGCACGGGCT
The DNA here is from genome assembly GCA_036274335.1 of Burkholderiales bacterium. Lineage (GTDB taxonomy): Bacteria > Pseudomonadota > Gammaproteobacteria > Burkholderiales > SG8-39 > JAABQT01. The sequence continues at coordinate 2,113 of DASUFW010000146.1, forward strand.
GCTTCATGCTGCTGCACACCGGGGACCGGATGGTGCAGTCGGCGCACGGGCTGGTGTCCACGCCCTGCGCGCACCTGAAGCAGAAGGAGTTCGCGCTGGAAGGGAGCGTCTTCGTCGCGGGCGCCGTGGTGCAGTGGCTGCGCGACGAGCTCGGCTTCTTCAAGAACTCGGCCGAGATCGAGGCGCTGGCGAACAGCGTGCTCGACTCGGGCGACGTGTTCATCGTGCCGGCGTTCACGGGGCTCGGCGCGCCGTACTGGGATCCGGACGCGCGCGGGGCCATGTTCGGGCTCACGCGCGGCACCTCGCGCGCGCACATCGCGCGCGCGGCGCTGGAATCGATCGCCTTCCAGAGCGCCGACGTGCTCGAGGCGATGCAGAAGGATTCGGGGCGCGAGCTGAAGGAGCTGCGCGTGGACGGCGGCGCGACGGCGAACGACCTGCTGATGCAGTTCCAGGCCGACCTGCTCGGCGTGCCGGTGGTGCGGCCGAAGGTGCTGGAGACGACGGCGCTCGGCGCGGCCTACCTGGCGGGACTGACCACGGCGCTGTGGAAGTCGCGCGAGGAGATCGCGGCGCAGTGGCAGGCCGAGAAGCGCTTCGAGCCGCGCATGGATTCCGCGCGGCGCGCGGAGCTGATGGCGCGCTGGCGGGAGGCGGTGAGCCGATCGAGGAAGTGGGCTAGCGCGCCTTCTTGAAGGCCGCGCGCTCCGTGCAGCGCTTCGCCCACGCGGTCACTTTCGGGCGACCCTCGATCTTCAGGCCCAGCAGGGTGCCGAGCGCGATCCAGCTCGCGGCCGCCACGTCGACGAGCGAGAACTGGCCCATCAGGTAGTCGCGTCCCGCCAGCCGCGCTTCCAGCGCGTCCAGCATGCGCTCGAACTGCGACTTGCTGTAGTCCGCCGCCGCCTTGCTGCGGTCCGCCGCCTTGTAGGACACCGGCGTGTCGAGGCCGTGGTACAGGTACTGCATCATGTACGGCCCGAGCTCGGTCATCGACCAGACCGTCCACGAGACCGCGTCCGCGTGCGCCTGGCCGCCGCCGGCCGGCCAGAGGTTCTTGTCGACGCCGTACTTGTGGCCGAGGTGCAGCAGGATGGCGGCCGACTCGAAGAAGCGCTGGTGGCCGTCCACCAGCCCCGGCACCTTGCCGTGCGGGTTGACCTCCAGATACTTCGCCGCGCGATGCTCGCCCTTCTTTCCGTCGAGCACGAGGTAGTTGTAGGGAACGCCGAGCTCCTCGAGCGCCCACTGCACGCGCGTGCCCGAGCTCCGCGGCCAGGAATACAGGTCGATCGCCATCTTCGTTCCTCCCCTCCTGAGACGGGAAAGGTAATCCCGGAAGCTGTCGCGCGTCTGACGACGCTAGCGGCCGCCGGCGCGCATCGCGTCGAGCTGCGCCTGCAGCTCCGCCACGCGCGCCTCGAGCGCCTCGACCCGGGCTTGCAGGCCGGCCTCCGGCGCTTCGCGCACGGGTTCGGTCCGCGCAGGCTCCGCGGGCGTCCCGCACAGCAGGTGCGCCCAGCG
>DASUFW010000147.1:0-3694 GCA_036274335.1 Burkholderiales bacterium
CACGGGGAACAGCCCGGTCTCCTTGGCGAGGCGCGCGACGCGCAGCGTGTCCTGCGACGCATGGCCCCAGCCGAGCGGGCAGGGCACGAACAGGTGCAGGTAGCGCGCGCCGCGGAACTCCATCGCGCGGCGCACCTTGGCCTCGAGGTCGTGCAGCTCCGCCACCGTCGCGGTCGCCACGTAGGGAATGCCGTGCGCGATGGCGATCGCCGGCAGGTCCTTGCCCTGGCCGAACACGTTGCCGGGTTCCTTGCCGACGGCCATGGTGGTCGCGGTGCGCGCCGCCGGCGGCGTGGCCGACGACCGTTGCACGCCGGTGTTCATGTAGGCCTCGTTGTCGTAGCAGATGTAGAGCACGTCGTCGTTGCGCTCGAACATCCCCGAGAGGCAGCCAAAGCCGATGTCGGTGGTGCCGCCGTCGCCGCCCTGCGCGATGACGCGCACGTCGCTCTGCCCTTTCACCTTCAGCGCGGCGGCGATACCCGTGGCGACCGCGGCCGTGTTGCCGAAGAGCGAGTGGATCCACGGGATCTGCCACGAGGTCTCGGGGTAGGGCGTGGAGAACACCTCCAGGCAGCCGGTGGCGTTGGCCGCGACCAGCCGGTTCCCCGTCGCCTCCATGGCGGCGTCGATCGCGTAGCGCGCGCCGAGCGCTTCGCCGCAGCCCTGGCAGGCGCGGTGCCCGGAGTTGAGCGAGTTGGTGCGCCGCATGTTCGCCTGCACCGAGCGCTCCTCGGGCGCGAGCAGGCGGTTGCCGACCGTGAAGGTTCCCGTCTGGTAGAACTTGACCGGCTGGAAAGCCATCGTGATTCCTAGCCCGGGCGCGCGGCGACGACGCCCAGGTCACGCAGCATGCCCTCGGCGATCGGCCCGGAGCGGCGCTGCTCGCGCTCGCGCGCAAGCGCACGTTCGACGAGCGGCGCGTCGAGGTCGAGGAAGGTCAGCGGCTCGAGCGTTCCCGCCAGGGCCGCCTGGAAGACGCGCGCCAGCGAGGCGCGCGTGATCGGCCGTCCGCCCAGGCCCGCCACCACCGTGTGCACCCCGTCCGGGCTGCCGGGGTACGAGGTGCGGATGTTGCTCGCGACGATGCCGCCCAAGCCGACCGCGAGGCTCTTCTCGATCACCACCACGCGCTTCGCGCGCGCGAGCGCGGCGCGCACGGCGGCCATCGGCCAGGGCCGGAAGCACGTGATGCCGAGCACGCCGATCTTCGCCCCGTCGCGCCGCATCTCGTCCACCGTGTCCTTGATGGTGCCGAGCACGGAGCCGAGCGCGACCACCACGGTGTCGGCGTCCTCGGTGCGGTAGGCGTGCATCAGCCCGCCCGAGTCGCGACCGAAGGCCGCGCGGAACTCCTCGGCCCAGCCCGGGATCAGCTCGAGCGCGCGCATCTGCTTGGCGTGCGCGAGGTAGCGCACCTCCATGAACGCTTCGGGCCCGACCATCGCGCCGATGGAGACCGGCTCGGCCGGGTCGAGCACCTGGCGCGGCTCGAAGGGCGGGAGGTACTGGTCCACCTGCGCCTGCGTGGGCAGGTCCACGCGCTCGTAGGCGTGCGTGAGGATGAAGCCGTCCATGCACACCATGACCGGCAGCGACAGCTCCTCGCCGAGGCGGAACGCCTGGATGTGCAGGTCGAGCGCCTCCTGGTTGTTCTCCGCGAAGAGCTGAATCCAGCCGCAGTCGCGCTGGCTCATCGCGTCGGTGTGGTCGTTCCAGATGTTGATCGGCGCGCCGATCGCGCGGTTGGCGACCGTCATGACGATCGGCAGGCCCAGGCCCGAGGCGTTGAACACGGCCTCGGCCATGTAGAGCAGCCCCTGGCTCGCGGTGGCCGTATAGGCGCGTACGCCCGCGGCCGAGGCGCCGATCGCGACCGACATGGCCGCGAACTCGGATTCCACGTTGATGAACTCGCAGCGCTCGAGCGCGCCGCTCTTCACGCGCTCGCCCAGGCCCTCGACGATGTGCGTCTGCGGCGAGATCGGGTAGGCGCAGATCACCTGCGGGCGGCAAAGCGCCACCGCCTCGGCGACGGCCTGCGATCCCTCGATCTGCCTAAGCATGGCTCGCCTCGCGCATCTCGTTCTTCACGTATTCGAAGGCGGCGCCCGCGGCGGCGACGTTGCCTTCCGCGACCTGGCCGGAAAACTTCTCGCGGATGGCGGCGGCGACCGAATCGAGCGAGATGCGCCCCGTCACGGCCGCGAAGCCGCCCAGCAGCGCCGCGTTCGGCAGCGGCCGGCCGACGTGCTTGAGCGCGAACTCGCTGGCCGGCACCGTGCACAGCCGCTCGGCGGGACGGCCCTGCGCGAGCTCGCCCACGCCCAGCGCCTCGAAGCTGCGGCTGGTGTTGATCAGCACGTAGCCGTCGGGCGCGAGGCCGCCGAACACGTCGACCTGGTGCAGCAGGGTCGGGTCCTGGATGAGCAGCGCGTCGGGCGCCAGCACCGGCTCGCGCAGCCGGATCTCGCGCTCGTCGATCCGGCAGTAGGCGACCACCGGGGCGCCGGTGCGCTCGGAGCCGAAGCTCGGGAAGGCCTGCGCGTGCCGTCCCTCGAGGAACGCCGCGATGGACAGCATCTCCGCCGCCGTGACCACGCCCTGGCCGCCGCGGCCGTGGATGCGCACCTGGAACATGCCCCTTTCTATCGCAGGGCGGCGTGCCGCGATTGACCTTCGTCAAAGCCGCCCCGGGTCTGGGAGAATGAGGCCATGGCCCGCGAAAAGAACGTCCTCGGCGGCGAGCTGATGGCCTGCAGCTTCGCGCCGCTTACCGGCTACTTCCGCGACGGCAGCTGCGCCACGCACGGCGAGGACGGCGTTGCGCACCTGGTCTGTGTCAGAGTGACGCAGGCGTTCCTCGAGTTCAGCGTGGCGCACGGCAACGACCTCGTCACGCCGCGGCCCGAGCTGCGCTTCCGCGGGCTCGCGCCTGGCGACCGCTGGTGCCTGCACGTGCTGCGCTGGGTCGAGGCCTGGCGGGCGGGCGCGGCGCCGCAAGTGGTGCTCGAAGCGACGCACGAGCAGGTGCTCGAGTACGTGCCGCTCGCCGCGCTCAAGCAGCGGGCGCTCGACCTGAACTAGGCGGCGAGTTCCGCCAGCTGCTCGCGATCCAGGATGGTGATCTCGCGGCCCTCGACGCGGATGTAGCCGCGCTGCGACAGGTCGCGCAGCATCCTCGACAGGGTTTCCTTCTGCACGCTCAGGCGCGCCGCCACGACCGTCTTGCTGGCCGGCAGGCGCACGCGCGCCTCGTGCGGCTCGGCGAGCGAAACCAGGTAGGAGGCGAGGCGCTGCACGCTGTTGAACTGCACCAGCGCCTGCAGCTCGGACAGCAGCGACAGGTAGCTCTCGGCGAGGCAGGCGACCAGCTTGTGCGCCACCGTCGGATGGCGTTCGAGCAGCCGCAGCACCGGCGCCCTCGGGATTACCACCAGGCAGGTGTCGTCGAGCGCGACCGCATCGAACGGGGCCGGGCGATCGAGCAGGGCCGGCGCCTCGCCGAACGTCTCTCCGGGCCCGACGAAGCGCACCACGCGCTCCTCGCCATCGGGACGGTGCAGCCCCAGCTTGAGCAGGCCGTAGGCGACCACCAGGATGCCGGGCATCGGGTCGCCCGTACGGCAGACGGCGCTGCCGCGGCGCAGGCTTCGGGTCCGCGAGAGGAGCACGATCTCGGCCCGCTCGGCCG
>DASUFW010000148.1:0-1106 GCA_036274335.1 Burkholderiales bacterium
TTTTTCCCCGATTTCACCGCACCATCCGCGAGCCCGTGACAGGAGATGCGCCAGCATCTCCACGCAGCCCGGCGCGGCGGCCAGAGCGCCTAAAGGCAAGTCAGCGGCGTTCGATTGCAACCCGGCCGTTAAGGTTCACCGCGACCGCCCGCACTGCAAGTTCGCCACTCTAAAAGCAAAACGAAACCGGCCGAACGACCACACGGACAATCATCGGAGATGCGCGGATAAGTTGTGACCAATCCTTGGATGCGGTGTGGATTTGGAGTTTCTCCGGACAGACTGGAGACGGGGACACGGGGACGACGCTCGTCCTCCACTAAAAAGCAATTCGTCTCGAACCAATCAACCAATCGTAGCCCGCGGCATGATTATTGTTTTCACACCGATTGTGCGGGACAGCCCGCGATTAGCGGTCGAACCGGGGGTTACGTTCAGGGGACACGACGATATTTCCGTCGTCTGAGAGCCAAAGCAGAACTTGGGTCTATCATTTTAGGGTCACATCTCGACATTTGACAAATGGTTTTGGACATTTTTGATGTGCGCGGCCAGTTTTCGGTCTTTTGCCAAACGCCGGTTGAACCGACTGACAGCCGCACCCGCGGCGGGGTAATCCAGTCCGCCGATCCGTTCAGCTAATTGACTGAGTTTCATTCGTCCAATTCTTCGTCCCAGCCACAGGACTGCATCTCGTCCCCAATCTCCATGCCTATCACGGAACTTCTCCCATGGCTCCCCCTTGACCCGCTCAACGGCTTCCACGATTTGTTCCCAATCCACCGCCCGTGTCAATTTTCCAGCTCCCGCTTGCTCCCGTCGATTCGCCTTCAGTTTGCGACTGACCTGGCGAGCGAATTCCTTGGTCCCCAGGACCGCTCCTCCTATCACTCGTTCCCAAGGGCTTTCCGGTAAACCTTCGCGCACGGCTTGCTCCGTGTACTCCCGCAACGCGGCCTGCCGTTCCTTTACACTGCGCCCGCCACATGATTGGCCCAAAACATCGCACGTTAACCACGGCGGTGCTTCACAGTAACCGGCATAGGCACGATACGAACTCCACTTCCATTCCTTCAATATTTTCAACCGCTCGCTGATTACTTCCC
>DASUFW010000149.1:0-7601 GCA_036274335.1 Burkholderiales bacterium
CTCTCCGCCGCCGGCGCCAACCGCCCGCCTACTTCCCCTTCCCCCGCATCTCCCGGTTCGCCTCGTTCAGATCCTGGCGCAGCTTCTCGCGCTCCGCCGGCGTGAACCGCTCCTCGCGCTGGCGCTCACGCGGCGACGAGCGCTCGCGGGTGAAGGACTCCCGCCGGTCGGGCGGGCGCGTCTGCGTATCGCGGCGCTCGTTGCGCGCACCCTCCGGCCGCTGGGCAAGCGCCGGCACCTGCGCAAGCAGCAGGGCGGCGAGCGCGAGCAGGGCGATGCGTCGCATGGCCCGCGCATGATAAGGCCGTTGGCACGCGCTTTCTGTAACATTGCGTAACGCCATGGCCGAGCTGAAGACCCGCATCCTGGTGGTCGACGACGACCAGCGGCTGCGCGACCTGCTGACCCGCTACCTGGGCGAGCAGAAGTTCGAGGTGCGCGCCGTCGCCGACGCGGCGGCGATGGACCGGTTGCTGTCGCGCGAGCGCTTCGACCTGATCGTGCTGGACCTGATGCTGCCGGGCGAGGACGGCCTGGCCGTGTGCCGGCGGCTGCGCGCCGCCGGCGGCGCGCCCGCGATCATCATGCTGACCGCCAAGGGCGACGAGGTCGATCGCATCGTCGGGCTGGAGATGGGTGCCGACGACTACCTGCCCAAGCCCTTCAATCCGCGCGAGCTGGTCGCGCGCATCGGCGCCGTGCTGCGCCGCAAGCCGCGCGGCGCGCCCGGTGCCCCCGGCGCCGAGGACGGCGTGTTCCGCTTCGGCGCCTTCGAGTTTTCGCCCGCGACCCGCGAGCTGACGCGGGACGGCAAGCCCGTGCCGCTGACCACCGGCGAGTACTCCGTCCTCAAGGTGCTGGTCGAGCGCCCGCGGCAGCCGCTGACGCGCGACCAGCTGATGGAGCTCGCGCGCGGCCGGGAATACGAGGTGTTCGACCGCGCCATCGACGTGCAGATCTCTCGCCTGCGCAAGCTCGTCGAGGAAGACCCCGCGCACCCCCGCTACCTCCAGACGGTGTGGGGACACGGTTACGTGTTCGTGCCCGACGGCAAGAAGTAGATGACGCTGTTCTGGCGGTCGTTCCTGCTGATGGCCGCGCTGGTGGTGGTGTCGGTGGCGGCCTCGTTCCAGATCCTGCGGATCGCCGAGCGCGAACCGCGCGCGCGCGAGCTCGCGCAGAACGCGGTGAGCGCCGTCAACCTGACGCGCGCGGCGCTCGTCAACGCGGACCCGTTCCGGCGGCGCGAGCTGCTCCTCGACATGAACGAGCGCGAGGGCATCCGCATCTACCCGGTGACCAACGAAGAGTCCCTGGTGCCGCTGCGCGCCGGCGGCCGGCTCGAACGGGTCGCCGCCCAGGTGCGCGCCGAACTCGGCCCCGCCACCCGCTTCGCGGTGGCGCGCGACGGCATGCGCGGCTTCTGGGTGAGCTTCTTCATCGACGAGGACGAGTTCTGGGTGATGCTGCCCCGCGAGCGCTTCGAGCCGCAGCTCGGGCTCGGCTGGGTCGGCTGGGGCGCCGCCCTGCTGGCGCTCGCGCTGCTGGGCGCGTCGCTGATCGCCGCCTCGCTGAGCCGGCCCCTGCGCGCACTGGCCGGGGCCGCGCAGCGCCTGGGGCGCGGCGAGCATCCGGCGCCCCTTCCCGAGCAGGGACCGCGCGAGCTGGCCACCGTCTCGGCCGCCTTCAATCGCATGGCCAGCGACCTGGACGCGCTGGAGCGAGAGCGCGCCATGGTGCTGGCAGGCATTTCGCACGACGTGCGCACGCCCCTGTCGCGGCTGCGCCTGGCGCTGGAGATGAGCGGCGCCGATGCGGCGACCGCGCAGGGCATGGGCGCCGACATCGAGGAGATGGACCAGGTCATCGGCCAGTTTCTCGAATTCGCGCGCGGCGAACCCGAGGCCCGCGAGCGCCAGGAAGCCGCCCCGCTGCTCGAGGAGATCCGCGATCACTATGCGAAGCTCGGCCGGCGCGTGGCCGTGGTCGACGAAGGGGTGGGGGCCTTCGCCTTCGCGCGCATGGCCCTGAGGCGCGCGCTCGGCAACCTGATCGACAACGCGCTGCGATACGCCGGCGACCCGGTCGAGGTGCGGGCGGCGCGCGACCGGCACCAGGTCGTGCTCGAGGTGCTGGACCGCGGTCCCGGCGTCCCGCCCGCGGAAGCCGAGCGCCTGAAGCGTCCGTTCACCCGGCTCGACGAAGCGCGCGGCGGCCATGGCGGCGCCGGCCTCGGGCTCGCGATCGTGGACCGCGTCGCGCGCGCGCATGGCGGGCGCCTCGAGCTCGCGCCCCGCCCCGGGGGCGGCCTTGCGGCGCGCCTCGTGCTGGAGGCGGACGCGTGAGCGGTCGGCAGCACGGTCCCGCGCTGGCCGTGCTCGCCGCCATCAGCCTGGTGTGGGGCTTCAACTGGGTGGTGCTCAAGGTCGGCGTGCGCTACGCAGACCCGTTCGAGTTCCTGGCCTGGCGCTTCGCCATCACCGCTGCCTGCTTGTTCGCCGCGGGCGCCGTGCTCGGCCGGCCGCTGCGCCCGGCGCACGCGCCGCAGCTGCTGCTCATCGGCCTGCTGCAGACGACCGCGACTTTCGGCCTTGCCACCTGGGCGCTGCAAAGTGGCGCCGTCGGCAAGACCGCCGTGCTCAACTACACGATGCCGTTCTGGGTGACGCTGCTCGCGTGGCCGCTGCTCGGCGAGCGGCCGTCGCGGGCGCAGGCCGCCGCGCTGGTCGTCGGATTCGCGGGATTGATGCTCCTCATCCGGCCGGCGGGAACGCCCGGCTGGCCCGAGCTCCTGGCGCTCGCCTCCGGGATCGCCTGGGGCCTCGGGGTGGTCGTCACCAAGCGCCTGCAGACGCGCACGCGCATCGACACGCTCGCCCTGATCGCCTGGCAGGTCACCTTTGGCGGCGCGGCACTCGTCGTGCTCGCCTGGCTGGTCCCCGGCCGGCCCGCCCAGTGGAACGGTGCGCTCGTATTCGCCATCCTCTACAACGCGGTGCTGGTGGGCGCCGCGGGCTGGTTTCTGTGGTTCTGGGCGCTTGCCCGGCTGGATGCCGGGTTGGCCAGCTTCGGGATACTGGCGGTGCCGGTCCTCGGCGCCCTGTTCAGCGCGGCGCTGCTCGACGAGCGTCCCAGCGGCTTCGATTGGGGTGGTATGGGCCTCATCGTGCTCGCGCTCGCCATGGCGGCCCGCGCCTCCCTGCGCCGGCGCTCTTGACGGGGGTCAAGGCGAGACCCGTCCCCTTATGTTGCAATGCAATCTGAGAGAGGGAGAGTAGTCGAATAAGTTACCTATCCAACAAAAGGATAAGTAACTTGAGTTTGCGTAGCACTTTAATAGTGCGCCGCGTCAATGGACTGCTTGAACGTGGTATCAGGAGTTGCCGATGATCACTGAAATCGAATCTCTCTACTCGCGTCTGGACAGGCTTCCGGTCACCCCCGCAGAGCGTGCTCTCGCCAAGGCGCGCCTGGAGCAGGCCGAAGCGTTCGCCGCGGCGGTCCAAGGCGCCGTGGCGAAGCTCAGCCAGCTGGTCCGCGGCCGGCGGCACAAAGGTCAGGGTCTGTGGGGTCTGAAGCACTCTGACACTCGGGCGTAGCGGTCCGGCGGCGGACCGTCTAACTTGGGTGCCATGAAAACGCAACACGATCTGTACGCCCGAGTCGAAGCCCTGCCGATGCCGCTCGCCGAGCGCGAGTTGGCCAAGGCCTGGATGGCGCAAGCCGACGCGTTCGCCGACCTGATGGACGGCATCGCGAAGGTCCTGCGCAGCCTCATCCCAGGCCGAAGCGCGCAAGGGTCTCGTAGCTCGGGCCTGCGCCCGACCGCGTAGAGCGCACCAGCGCGAACTCCTGCACCGGCCACGTCAGCGCCGGCGGCGGGGGAAGCGCCGCAGGCTGCGCCTTGCGCAGCAGCGTGACGTGCGCAGCGAATCGGCGAGCCTCGCCGAGCGCGCGCGCCAGTGCCGAGAGCGCCTCCGGCGTATCCCTCGGCCCCACCCAGACAATCCGGTTGTGCGCCCAGTAGCGGGCCTGCTCGATGACGAACGCGCAGCCCGGCTGGCGTATCGCCTCGCCCATCGCCCTCGCCTGCGCCGGGTCCACCTCTCCGAGGAACGCGAGCGTCAGGTGGATGGTTTCGGGTCTGGTGAGACGTCCACCGCAGGCGCGCTGCGCTTCCCTGCCCCACGCCCACAGGGCCTCCGCCGTCCCGGCGTCCGGCCAGGCGGCGAAGAACAACCGCATCAGCGCTCGGCCAGGTGCCGGCGGGTAAGCGCGGCGAGCGCGCGCACCGACGGGTCGTCCGACTTGTCCAGCTCGGCGGCGATCAGCTCCTGCTCGCGCCGCCCGCGGTTCTGCGAGAGCTTCCAGCGGGTCTCCAGCCGCGTCACCGCGACCTCGAACGTCACGATGCCGTTGAGCATCTGGGCGACGTACTCGGGCCGCAGTGCGTCGAACTTCGGCAGCCACTGGGGATCGAGCTCGGCCACCAGCTGGCGCTGAGACGCGTGCTTGACGTCCGCGTCGCTGGTCACGCGGACCCGGCCGTAGGCGTGCACCGCAGCGTAGTTCCAGGTGGGGACGCGCTCCTTCGCCTCGTACCAGCGCGGCGACACGTAGGCGTGCGGGCCGGCGAACACGACCAGCACCTCGTCCTCGAAGAATTCCTGCCACTGGGGATTGGGCTTCGCCATGTGGGAATGGATCACGAGCCCCCCTTCCCCATCCGTGACGGTCACCGGCAGGTGCGAAGCCATCGGCGCGCCGCCGGTCGCCGTCACCAGCACGGCGAAGCTGTTGGCGCGCATGAAGTCCACCAGCTCGCGGCGGTCTTCGAGCCGGTTGTAGGGCGGCGAGTACATCTCAGTCTCCTTCGAGCAGCGCGATGGCCTGCGCGGCGATGCCCTCGCCGCGACCGGTGAAGCCCAGGCCCTCGGTGGTGGTGGCCTTCAGGTTGACCCGCGAGGCGGCGATCCCGAGGTCCTCCGCGATATGGGCGGTCATCCGGGCGAAATGAGGCGCCATGCGCGGCGCCTGCGCGATGACGGTCGCGTCCACGTTCACCACTCGCAGGCCGCGCGCGGCGACCTTCTTCGCCACGTCCCGCAGCAACGCCCGGCTGTCCGCGCCCTCGAACTGCGCGTCGCTGTCCGGGTAGTGGCGCCCGATGTCGCCCAGGCCCGCGGCGCCGAGCAGCGCGTCGCAGATCGCGTGCAGCAGCACATCCGCGTCCGAATGCCCCTCGAGCCCGAGGTGGTAGGGAATGTCCACCCCGCCGACCACCAGGCGGCGGCCCGGCACCAGCGCGTGAACGTCGAATCCCTGGCCGATCCTCATGCGCGGCCCGCGAGGATCGCCTCCGCGATCGCCAGGTCTTCCACGTAGGTCACCTTGAGGTTCTCGCGGCTGCCGAGGACCAGGCGCGGCTGCAGGCCCATCGCTTCGACCGCGCTCGCCTCGTCGGTGATACGCGCGCCGGCCTTGCCGAGCGCCTCGGCCAGCAGACCCGCGCGGAACATCTGCGGGGTCTGCGCGAGCCACAGCTGCTCGCGGTCCTGGGTGGCGACGATCCGCTGCGCGCCGCCCTCGTCCTTGCCGGCGCGCTTGACGGTCTCCGCCACGGGCACCGCGAGGATGCCGCCGATCTGGTCCTCGCGGCATTCCGCGATCAGCCGCTCGAGGTCCGCCGCGGGAAGGCAGGGACGCGCGGCGTCGTGCACCAGCACCCAGTCGTCGGCCTGCACGTCCGCCATCGCCGCCACCAGCCCGTTGTACACCGAATCCCGCCGCGTCTCCCCGCCGCAGTACAGCGGCTCCACCCGGCCCCGGAAAGCGCTCCAGTCGCAGCTCTTGAAAGCGCTGTCGCCGGGCGCGAGCACCACGAAAACGGTTTCCACGGGCGGCCGGCTCACGGCCGCGACGGCGTGCCAGAGCATCGGCCGCCCGGCCAGCGCGACGTACTGCTTGGGCAGCGAGCCGGCGACACGGCTGCCGCTGCCTGCAGCGGGAATGAGGGCCACGCAGGTCAAAGTAAAAACTCCATGAATTCAAGCAAGTATAATGACAATCGGAATGCAGCGCGACCCGCTCCCCGGGGACCCGCGCCCGGTCGGACAGACGGGCGCGGCGGATGCGCTCGCCCTCGCGCGGATCGCCGCGAAGAATTCTCCGCTCGCCGTCGTCACCGCGACGGCGCGCGACGCGCAGCGGCTGCTCGAGGAAGTGTCCTGGTTCGCGCCGGCGCTGCGCCTGTGCCTGCTGCCCGACTGGGAGACGCTGCCGTACGACGCGTTTTCTCCGCACCAGGACCTGGTCTCCGAGCGGCTGGCGACGCTGTACCGCCTCCAGCGCGGCGAGTTCGACCTCGCGATCGTGCCGGCACAGACGGCGCTGGTGCGGCTCTGCCCGCCCGCCTACCTCGCCGCCCGCACGTTCTTCCTGCAGCAGGGCGACCGCCTCGACGCCGCGGCGCTGCGCGCGCAGCTGGCGACCGCGGGCTACCAGCACGTGACCCAGGTCGTCGCGCCGGGCGAGTTCTGCATTCGCGGCGGGCTGATCGACCTGTTCCCGACCGGGAGCCAGGTGCCCTACCGGCTCGACCTGGACGACGACCGCATCGAGGCGATCCGCACCTTCGACGTGGACACGCAGCGCACGCTCTACCCGGTGAAGGAAATCCGCATGCTGCCGGCGCGCGAGTTTCCGCTCGACGAGCCGGGGCGCGTCAAGTTCCGCAGCCGCTGGCGCGAGACCTTCGAAGGCGACCCGTCGAAGAAGGGCGTCTACCGCGACGTGTCGGCCGGCATCGCGGCCGGCGGCGTCGAGTACTACCTGCCGCTGTTCTTCGACGAAGCGGCCACGCTCTTCGACTACCTGCCCGCGAATACCGCCTGGGCGCGCCTCGGCGACGTGCCGGCAGCGGTGGACGCGTTCTGGCGCGAGGCAAGCTCGCGCTACCGGCTGATGGGGGGCGATCCCGACCGTCCGCTCCTGCCGCCGGAGCGCGTGTTCGTGCCGGCGGAGGAATTCCACGTCGCGGCGCGCGCACTGCATCGCGTCGCTGCGGAGAGCCTCCTCGAGACCGCCGCGCTGCCGCCGCTCGCGGTGGAGCGGCGGGCGCAGGACCCGCTCGCGGGCCTGAAGCGGTTCCTCGCCGGATCCGGCCTGCGCGTGATGGTGGCGGCCGAGTCGCCCGGACGCCGCGAAACCATGCTCGCCTATTTCGCCGAGTACGGCCTCGCGCCCGAGGTGGTCGCGGATTTCGACGCCTGGTCCTCGGGTGGCGTGCGCTTCGGGTTGGCGGTCGCGCCCCTGGGCGAAGGCTTCGCCCTGCCGGCAGAGGGCTGGTGCGTCGTGACGGAAGCCGAGCTCTACGCGGGCACGGTCCGGCGCCGCGCGCGCGGCGCGCGCAAGGAGAGCTCGGTCGAGGGGATGCTGCGCGATCTCTCCGAGCTGCGCATCGGCGACCCGGTGGTCCACGCGCAGCACGGCATCGGCCGCTATCACGGCCTGGTCGGTCTCGACCTCGGCGAGGGCCCGACCGAATTCCTGCACCTCCAGTACGAGGGCGGCGACAAGCTCTACGTGCCGGTCTCGCAGCT
>DASUFW010000150.1:0-6955 GCA_036274335.1 Burkholderiales bacterium
TTCGTCGAGCTGCGGCCCTGGATCCCGCAGTTCAACGTCAATTACCACCTGGGCGTCGACGGCATCTCCATGCTGTTCCTGATCCTCAACTCGTTCATCACGGTGCTGGTGGTCATCGCCGGCTGGACGGTGATCGAGAACCGCGTCGGGCAGTACTACGCGTCCTTCCTCGTGCTCTCGGGCGTGATGAACGGGGTGTTCTCGGCCCTCGACGGGTTGCTGTTCTACGTCTTCTTCGAGGCGACCCTGATCCCGATGTTCATCATCATCGGCGTCTGGGGCGGTCCCAACCGGGTCTACGCCGCGCTCAAGTTCTTCCTGTACACGCTGGCCGGGTCGCTCCTCATGCTGGTGGCCGTGCTGTACCTGTACAACAAGGCGGGCAACAGCTTCGCGATCCTCGACTGGCAGACGCTGCCGTTGACGGCCACGGCGCAGACGTGGCTCTTCTTCGGCTTCCTGCTGGCTTTCGCGGTCAAGGTGCCGATGTGGCCGGTGCACACCTGGCTGCCCGACGCGCACGTCGAGGCGCCCACCGGGGGCTCGGCCGTGCTGGCGGCGATCATGCTGAAGCTGGGCGCCTACGGCTTCGTGCGCTTCTCGCTGCCCATCCTGCCGGATGCCTCGCGCGAGCTCGCCTGGCTGATGATCGCGCTGTCGCTGGTGGCGGTGGTGTACATCGGGCTGGTGGCGCTGGTGCAGACCGACCTGAAGAAGCTGATCGCCTATTCGTCGATCGCACACATGGGTTTCGTCACGCTGGGATTCTTCATCTTCAATCCGCTCGGCGTGGAGGGCGGCCTGGTGCAGATGATCTCGCACGGCTTCGTCTCGGCGGCGATGTTCCTGTGCGTGGGGGTGCTCTACGACCGCATGCACACGCGTGCCATCGCGGACTACGGCGGGGTAGTCAACACCATGCCGAAGTTCGCCTCGCTGATGATGCTGTTTGCGATGGCCAATTGCGGGCTGCCGGCCACCAGCGGCTTCGTGGGCGAGTTCATGGTCATCCTCGGCGCGATGCAGAAGAGCTTCTGGCTGTCCTTCGCCGCCGCGACCACCCTGATCTTCGGCGCCGCGTACACGCTGTGGATGTACAAGCGCGTCATCTTCGGCGCGGTGGCGAACGATCATGTCGCCGCGCTCAAGGACCTCAACCCGCGCGAGGCGCTCGTGCTCGGCCTGCTGGCCGCCGCCGTCCTGGCGATGGGGATCTACCCGCTGCCCCTGACCGAGGTCATGCACGCGTCCGTCAACGAGCTGCTGCGCCACGTGGCGCAGTCCAAGCTATGAGCCTCGCCGAGCTTCTCAGCCACCTGCGCGCGCTGCCCGAGATGATCCTGCTCCTGGGCGCCTGCGTGCTGATGCTGGTCGACCTCGCCTCGAAGAGCCCGACACGGCGCACGAGCTACCTGTTCGCGCAGGGCGTGCTGGCGGCCTGCTTCCTCGCCACCGCCTACGTGATCCGCGAATCGGAGTGGCAGCGCGCCACCATCTTCTACGGCATGTACGTGTCCGACATGCTGGGGCACATCCTCAAGCTCTTCTCGTACCTGGCCGTCTCGGCGGCGCTGGTCTACGCGCGCCCCTACCTGCTGGACCGCGGGCTGCTGCGCGGCGAGTTCCTGTCGCTGCTGCTGTTCTCGCTGCTCGGCATCATGGTCATGGTCAGCGCCAACAGCTTCCTCACGCTGTACGTGGGGCTGGAGCTGCTGTCGCTGTGCCTGTACACGCTCGTGGCCCTCAACCGCGACTCCACCGCCTCGACCGAGGCGGCGATGAAGTACTTCGTGCTCGGCGCGCTCGCCTCCGGACTGCTGCTGTACGGCATGTCCATGATCTACGGGGCGACGGGCTCGCTGCAGTTCAACGAGGTGGCGGCGCGCAGCGCGGCGCTCGCCGGCGACCTCGCGAGCGCGCGTACGCTGCTGGTGTTCGGGCTGGTGTTCGTGATCGCGGGCATCGCCTTCAAGCTCGGCGTGGTGCCGTTCCACATGTGGATCCCGGACGTCTACGAGGGCGCGAGCACGGCCGTGACGCTGGTGCTCGGCACGGCGCCGAAGATCGCGGCCTTCGCGATGGCGCTCCGGCTGCTGGTCAACGGCCTGCCCGCGCTGGCGCCGGACTGGCAGCAGATGCTGATCGTGCTCGCCGTGCTGTCGATGGCGCTCGGCAACCTGGCGGCGATCGCCCAGACCAATCTCAAGCGCATGCTGGCCTATTCGACGATCTCGCACATGGGCTTCATGCTGCTCGGGCTGCTGTCCGGGGTGGTGGGCGGCAATGCGCGCAACGCGGTGGAGGCCTACGGGGCCTCGATGTTCTACACCGCGATCTACGTGCTGATGTCGCTCGGCGCGTTCGGCGTGCTGCTGCTCGCCTCGCACAAGGGCGTCGAGTGCGAGCGCCTCGAGGACCTGAAAGGCATGAACCGGCGCGACCCCTGGGTCGCGATGCTGATGCTGCTGATGATGTTCTCGCTCGCCGGCGTCCCGCCGATGGCGGGCTTCTACGCCAAGCTGGCCGTCATCTCGTCGGTGGTGCAGGCGGGCCAGATCTGGCTCGCCGTGGTCGCGGTCGTGTTCTCGCTGATCGGGGCCTTCTACTACCTGCGGGTCGTCAAGCTCATGTACTTCGACGAGCCGGGCACGCAGGGCGAGCCCGCGGGCGGCGGCGCGGCCCGTGCGCTGCTGACGGTCAACGGCCTCGCGCTGCTCGCGCTGGGTCTCGTGCCGCAGCAGCTGATGCAGCTCTGCCAGATCGCGATCCAGTCCCTCTTCTAGTGCCCGACGACCTCGCCGAGACGTTCCTGGAAGGCGAGGAGGTGTTTTCGGGCCGCCTGCTCAAGGTGCGCCGCGACCGCGTGCGCCTGCCGGACGGCGGGGAGGGCGTGCGCGAGTACATCCGCCATCCGGGCGCCGTGGCGATCGTGCCCCTGCTCGACGACGGCCGCGTAGTGCTCGAGCGCCAGTTCCGCTACCCCGTGGGGCAGGTGTTCATCGAGATTCCCGCGGGCAAGCTCGAGACGGGAGAGGGTGCCCTGGACACGGGGAAGCGCGAGCTGCTGGAGGAAACCGGCTACGCCGCGCGGGAGTGGCGCCGGCTGGGCGCAATCCACAACGCCATCGGCTACAGCGACGAGCTGATCGAGATCTGGCTGGCGCAGGGGCTCGCCCGGGGCGAGCGGCGACTCGCCGAGGGCGAGTTCCTGGAGGTCTTTACGCTGCCGCTGGCGGAGGCGCGGGCGATGGCCCTGGACGGGCGCATCACCGACGTCAAGACCATCGTGGGACTGCTCTGGGCCGGGGCCCGGCCGGGCCGCTAGCCGCACACTCCCGTATACCCGCAGGTGGTGCACCAGTCGCAGCCGTCCTTGCGGATCAGCGTGTGCGCGCCGCACTCGGGGCACTTCTGGCCCTGCATCATCGGGGCCGCCCCGTCCGCCGGCGTCCGCAGCAGGCCCGTGCCCTGCACGGGGACGCCGTCCTCGTGCAAGAGGCCCAGCATCGCGTAGCGATGCAGGATGAGCCGCGCGACGTAGGACACCGTCGAGGGATAGTTCTGCTGCTTGCGCGACCCGGGCACGAAGGCGAGGAAGTCGCCGAGCGGCTCGGGGAAATCGAGCAGCTTCTTCAGCTTCATCGCGATCCACCCCGGGTCCACCACGCGCATGTCGAGCGACAGGAGCTTGCACAAGCCGTCGAGCGCACGCGGGTATTCCCCGGATAGCCACATCGAGTAGGGGCGCGTGGTGCCGTCCGGCAGCGCGATTTCCTTCAGGCCGAGCACGAAGTCGTCGCCCGTGCGCGGGTTGTGCACGTCCACCGTCCACGACATCGTTCCGTCGGCGCCGGTCTTGGGCTCCTTGAGGCTGAACATGGCGTCCAGCACCGGCGTCACGCTCGGGGAGAAGGCGTCCGACTGACCTTCGCCCGCGAGGCCGCCGAGCTGCTCGACGCGCCAGCGGACCAGCTGGGCGAGCGCCGAGACGACCGAGGGCAGATGCCGCTTTTCACCGAGCGGCGGGAAGGCCATGTCGAAGGCGTCGTCTCCCGCGGTCTTCGCCAGCGTGTCGAGCTTGAGGCGCAGCCAGCCCGGATCGTGCGCGCGCATGTCCATCGACAGCGTCTTGGCGACCGCACCGAGGCCGCGCGGCTGCTCGCCGCCGTTCACCCAGACCTCGAAGGCGTGCGGCGCGCCGTTCTCGGCCTCGCCGACGAACACCGCGAAATGGTGGCGCGGGTGCTCGATCATGTAGGTCCAGGAGAGGTTTCCGGCCGCGAACGCCGGCCGTCCGGGCCAGCGCAGCGAGGCGAGCACCGGCTCGGGCAGCGCCTTGATGCGGATGCGGCGGTTGACGTCGTCCTCGACGAAGTCCTGCGGCTTGTCGACCGACAGGACCGAGCCGAGCACCTTGTTCGGCCGGTAGGTCGCGAGCCCCTTCAGGCCCGACTTCCAGGCCGCGAGGTAGAGGTCCTTGAAGTCCGAGTACGGATAGTCCTCGGGCACGTTCACGGTCTTCGAGATGCTGGTGTCGATGAACGGGGCCACCGCCGCGACCATCTTCTCGTGCGCGGCCGCCGAGAGCTCCAGCGCGGTGACGAAGTAGGGCGGCAGGCGCTCCATGTCGCCGCCCGCGGCCTTGTAGCGGCGCCAGGCGTGGTCCTCCACCGGGAACTCCTGCAGCGTCCCGTCCGGCATGCGCTTCTTGCGCGTGTAGGTCCAGGAGAAGGGCGGCTCGATGCCGTTCGAGGCGTTGTCGGCGAACGCGAGGCTGATGGTGCCGGTCGGCGCGATCGACAGCAGGTGCGAATTGCGGATGCCGTGCGTGCGGACCTGCGCCTTCACGTCCTCCGGCAGCCGAGCCGCGAAGCTCGTGCCCGACAGGTACAGGTCGGCGTTGAACAGCGGGAAGGCGCCGCGCTCCTTCGCCAGGTCGACCGAGGCGAGGTAGGCACGGTCGCGCATCGCCGCGGAGATCCTGGCCGCCATGGCGCGCGCCGCGTCGCTGTCGTAGTGCAGCCGCAGCATGATGAGCGCGTCGCCCAGGCCCGTGAAGCCGAGGCCGACGCGGCGCTTGGCCATCGCCTCGCGATGCTGCGCCTCGAGCGGCCAGGCCGTCACCTCGAGCACGTTGTCCAGCATGCGCACCGCCACCTCGACCACGCCGGCGAAGGCCTCGAAGTCGAACGTCGCGCGCGCCGAGAAGGGCTCGCGCACGAAGCGCGTCAGGTCCACCGAGCCCAGGCAGCAGCAGCCGTAGGGCGGCAGCGGCTGCTCGGCGCAGGGGTTGGTGGCCTCGATCGTCTCGCAGTAGTTGAGGTTGTTGTCCCGGTTCATGCGGTCCAGGAACAGGATGCCCGGCTCGGCATGGTCGTAGGTCGAGCGCATGATCTGGTCCCACAGCGCCCGCGCGCGCACCGTGCGGTACACCCAGAGGCCGTCCTCTCGTTGGCGCACCGAGGGGCCCGGCCAGGGCTTCGCCTTGTGCACCAGCTCGATCTCGCGGTCGGCCTCCACCGCGCGCATGAACTCGTCGGTGACGCCCACCGAGACGTTGAAGTTCGCGAGGTCGCCGTGGTCCTTGGCGTGGATGAACTCCTCGACGTCCGGGTGGTCGCAGCGCAGCACGCCCATCTGCGCGCCGCGGCGCGCGCCGGCGGACTCCACGGTCTCGCAGGAGCGGTCGAAGACGCGCATGTAGGACACCGGGCCGCTCGCCCGCGAGTGCGTGCCCTTCACTTCGGCGCCCTTCGGGCGGATCGACGAGAAGTCGTAGCCCACGCCGCCGCCGCGGCGCATCGTCTCGGCAGCCTCCTGCAGGGCCGTGTAGATGCCGGGCCGGCCGTCGACCCACTCCGAGATGGAGTCGCCGACCGGCTGCACGAAGCAGTTGATGAGGGTCGCCTGCAGCTGCACGCCGGCCGCGGAGTTGATGCGGCCGGCCGGGATGAAGCCGCCCTCCAGCGCCTGCAGGAAGCGCCGCTCCCAGTGCCCGCGCCGATCCTCGGGCTCGGCCTGCGCGAGCGCGCGCGCGACGCGCGCGCGCACCTCGCCGACGGACGATTCGTCGCCCTTGGCGTACTTCTCGAGCAGCGCGTCCCGGCAGATCTCCTGCGGGACGGCCTCGGCGGCGGGGGACAGCGTGGGGGTGTTCATGGCCTGCGCTTTACTGCATATTCATACAGCATTGTCGCGCCATCGCGCGGGGCGCGCAAGTCGCCGCGCCGGCTTCAGCGGGCCGCGGCGGCCGGCGCCGCGGCCGGGGTGCGCTCGCGCTCCTTGCGGGCCCGCTTGAGCGCGTCGGCGATCCCGGTGTGGCCCGCGCGCAGCGCCAGTTCCACCGCGGTCTCGCCGTCGCGCGTGGCGAGCGCCGGGTCGGCGCCGCTCTTCAGGAAGAGGTCCACCATCTGCGGATTGCCGCGCAGCGCCGCGTAGGCGAGCGGCGTGTAGCCGTTCTCGTGCTGCAGGTTGGGGTCGAAGTGCATCGACAGCACGCGCTGCGCGTAGGGGACGTTGTTCTTCTCGATGGCGTAGAACATCGCCCGCACGCCCTCCGGGCTCTTCTCCTTCGGCTTCGGCTCGAGCCCCGTCGGCAGCATCTTGACCACGTAGTTGATCAGCGAGATGCCCACCATGGCGACCAGCGCCAGGATGAGCGGCACCTTGGACACCCCCAGGCCCTGGGCGATCTGCTCCGGGAGGTTCGCGCCGAGGAACAGCAGCACCACCGCGAAGAAGAAGAAGAAGCGCAGGTACAGGAACAGGCCGATCACCGTCGCGCAGCCCAGCCCCGCCAGCAGGTACTCGTGCTGGATGCCGAGCTCGTTCACGTAGTCCGCCGGCAGGTTGGCGAGGATGGCGGTCAGCGAGATGAGGCCGAACAGGGCCACCTCGCGGACCCGCATCCGGGTCAGCAGGTCGTCCTTCTCGATCGATCGCTGGAATGCCACGC
>DASUFW010000151.1:0-7637 GCA_036274335.1 Burkholderiales bacterium
GCCGCCATGACGCGCTCGGCCGACTTGCCGCCCTTGAAGAACCTGCCGATGTCGTGCGGCACCACCTGCCAGAACACGCCGAAGCGGTCCTTCAGCCACCCGCACTGGATGGGCTGGCCGCCGCCCGAGGTGAGCTTGTCCCAGAAGTAGTCGATCTCGGCCTGGTCGGCGCACTCGACGAGCAGCGAAAAGGCCTCGCTGTGCTTGAACTGCGGCCCGCCGTTCAGGGCGAGGAAGTCCTGGCCCTCGAGCTTGAACTCGACGAGCATGACCTTGCCTTCCTCGCCCGGGACGCCCTTCGGGCGGCGGGCGACCTGCACGATCTCGGAATTCGGAAAGACCGAGGTGTAGAACCGGGCCGCTTCCTCGGCCTGGGTCTCGAACCACAGGAAGGGCTTGATTTTGCTGGATTTGAGCATGGGTTGGTGCCTCCTTTCCACCCCCTTGTCGAATCCGGACCCCGCCATTCGACAAGGATCACGGATTATTGATCAGGGACGGACCCGACATGAACTCCGGCTACGGATGGGTGATGGTCGCGCTGGGGGCGCTGATGACCTGCGTCGCCGTCGGTGCCATGTTCTCGCTCGCGGTCTTCCTGCAGCCGATGAGCGCCGACACCGGCTGGTCGCGCGCCGGCGTCTCGACCGCCATGACGCTCAACTTCCTCGCCATGGGCGTCGCCGGCTTCGGCTGGGGCGCGCTGAGCGACCGCTTCGGCCCGCGCCCGGTGGCGCTCGCCGGCGCGGTGCTGCTCGGCCTGGGGCTCGCCCTCGCCAGCCGCGCGACGACCCAGGCGGGCTTCGTCCTCACCTATGGCATCCTGGTCGGCATCGCCGTCGGCAGCTTCTTCGCGCCGATGATCTCGTCGGTGATGTCGTGGTTCGACACCCGCCAGGCGCTCGCCGTGTCGCTGGTGTCGGTGGGCGCCGGCGTGGCGCCGGTGACGCTGTCGCCCTTCGCCGCCTGGCTCGTGTCGCAGACCGACTGGCGCAGCGCGCAGCTCGTGATCGCGCTCGTCGCCTGGGGGCTGCTCGTGCCGGCGGCGCTCCTCGTGCGCCGGGCTCCGCGACCGCCGGGCGGCGCGGCCGCCGACGACGCACCCGCGGGAGGCGTCGGCGCAGCGCTGCGCTCGCCGGCGTTCATCGTGCTCGCGCTCACCTTCTTCGCCTGCTGCGCGACGCATTCCGGCCCGATCTTCCATACCATTAGCTACGCCGAGTTCTGCGGCATCCCGCCGCTGACCGCGGTCACGGTGTACAGCGTCGAGGGCGTGGCGGGGCTCTTCGGGCGACTGGGGCTGGGCCTGCTCGCCGACCGATACGGCGCGAAGCGGGTGCTGGTCGCGGGGCTGCTGGTCCAGGCGCTCGCCGCGGGCGCCTACGCCTTCGCGCGGCAAGTCGACGACTTCTACGCCGTCGCCGCGGTGTTCGGCTTCGCCTACGGCGGCGTGATGCCGCTGTACTCGGTGATCGCGCGGGGCTACTTCGGGCAGCGCATCCTCGGCACCGTGCTCGGGGCGGCCGCGATGGTGTCGACCTTCGGCATGGCGCTCGGGCCGCTGGGCGGCGGCTGGATCTTCGATCATTTCGGCGACTACGCGTGGATGTACGTCGGCTCCTTCGCGCTCGGCCTGGGCGCGACGGGGATGGCGCTCGCCTTTCCACGGCTCGCGCGGCGCGCGCAGCCGGCGCCGGCCTGAGCTAGCCCTTCAGCGCCGCGATCCGGCCGGCAAGGAAGCGCTGCTCGGGTGCCTGGCGGGACAGCGCGAGGGCCTTCTGGTACGAGGCGATCGCCTCGGCCCTGCGGCCCAGGCGCCGGCACAGGTCGGCGCGCGCGGCATGCGCCAGGTGGTAGCCCTCGAGCTCGCCGAGCAGCGCGTCCACGAGGGGCAGCCCCGCCGCGGGGCCGTCGCGCATCGCCACCGCCACCGCGCGGTTGAGCGCCACCACCGGCGAAGGGTCCAGGCGAGACAGCACGTCGTACAGGCCGATGATCTCGCTCCAGTCGGTCGCGGCGCTCGAGGGCGCCTCGGCGTGCACCGCGGCGATCGCCGCCTGCAGGCTGTAGGCGCCGAACATGCGCGTGCGCAGGGCTTCCGTGGTCAGCGCGACGCCCTCGGCGATCAGCGCGCGGTCCCACAGCGACCGGTCCTGGTCCTCCAGCAGCACGAGGTCGCCGTCCGGCCGCGAGCGCGCCGCCCGGCGCGACTCCTGGATGAGCATCAGCGCGAGGAGCCCCTTCGCCTCGGGCTCGGGCAGCAGCTCCACCAGCAGCCTGCCGACGCGGATCGCTTCCTGCGAGAGGTCGGCGCGCGTCACCGACTCGCCGGAGGAGGGCGAGTAGCCCTCGTTGAAGACGAGGTAGATCACGCGCAGCACCGCGTCCAGCCGGTCCGGCAGCTCGGCCTTGCCCGGCACCTCGTAGGGAATCTTCGCAGCGCGGATCTTGGTCTTCGCGCGCACGATGCGCTGCGCGAGCGTCGGCACAGGGGAGAGGAAGGCGCGCGCGATCTCCTCGGTGGTGAGGCCGCACACCTCGCGGAGCGTGAGCGCCACCTGCGCGTCGGGCGCGATCGCGGGGTGGCAGCAGGTGAAGATGAGCCGCAGGCGGTCGTCCTCGATGCCTTCGCGCTCGGCCTCGGGCTCGGCGGGGAAGGCCTCGAGCTGCTCCCCGTCCACGTAGGCAAAGCGCGCCTCGCGGCGGATGGCGTCGATCGCCTTGAAGCGGCCCGTGGAGACGAGCCACGCGCGCGGATTGTCCGGCACGCCTTCCTTCGGCCACTGCTCGAGCGCCGCGCGAAACGCCTCGGCCAGCGCCTCCTCGGCGAGATCGAAGTCGCCGAGGAGGCGGATCAGCGTCGCGAGGACGCGGCGCGACTCAGTACGATAGATGCCTTCGACCGTGTCGCCCGCGTGCATGCCGGGAGCATACTCAGTACCGGTCGTGGTGGCGAACCCAGCGCATGATGCCGTCGGCTTCCTGGCGCCCGAGCGGCGTCACGTCGAGGAAGTTGTAGGTGTTGAGGAAGAGATCCAGCCCGCGCTGGTAGGTCGAGTAGCTGTGGAACAGCTGCTTGCCCTCGCGCACGAACACGCTCAGGCCCTCGCGCTCGCCCTCGTGCGGGTAGCCCTCGGGCTGGTCGGCGACGGGCGCGTAGTTGTATTCCGCGTGCTCCGCGTCGATCGTCACGCGGAAGTCGTGGTTGAAGTCGGTGCCGTGCGAGGACAGCCACGGAAACTTCCAGCCCATGCGCTTGCGGAACGCCTCGATCTTCGCGATCGGCGCGCGCGAGACGGCCGCGAACGCGGTGTCGCGCGCGGCGAGGTGCGGGAGCGTGCCGTCGAAATGGTCGGCGACGAAGGAGCAGGCGGGGCAGCCCTCGTCCCAGTCCGAATCGAACATGAAGTGGTAGACGATGAGCTGGCGGCGGCCCTGGAAAAGGTCGGCGAGCGAGCGGCGCCCCTCCGGACCCTCGAACACGTAGTTCTTCTCGAGCAGCACTCGCGGCAGCCGGCGCCGCGCCTCGGTGAGCGCGTCGCGCTGGATGTTGAAGGCCTTCTCCTGGGCGAGGAGCTTCCTGCGGGCGCTCAGCCACGCCTCGCGAGAGGCGACGGCGGGCATTGCGGTGTCCTGTACGTCTGCGTTCATCTTTCTCTCCTTTCGGTTGGGTTTGAGCCGCACGGCGAAGGCGGCGAGGCCGCCGGCCGAGGTCGCGCCGGCGGCAATCCAGGCGGCAGTGGCGAAGCAGGCGGGGCACATGGCACTAGCCCTTCAGCTGCGACGCTTCGAACACCTTCATTTCGCGGGCGTGCGTGCTCCAGAAGGGGCGCGGCTTCACGCCCTTCAGCTGGTCTTCGAGGATGCCCACGTGGGTGGCCCAGCCGCCGCCGACGCCCACCTTGAGCGGACGGTCGTCCGGCAGGCGGTGCGTGATGGTGAGCAGCACGTCCTTGCCCTTCGCCTCGAGCTCGTAGGTCACTTCGGAGTCGCCGCCCTCCCATTTCCAGGTATGGGCGAGCAGGCGGTTCACTTCCAGGCGCGTGATCTTCCCCGTCGAGGTGTGCTTGCCGGCGCCCATGGCGTTGGGCGGCGCGGGTTCGTCCGTGAGGCAGGCGTTGTCGAAGTGCAGCTCGATCTTCCCGCCGACGCGCAGGTCGAACTCGCCCGCGGCGAGCCAGGTGGCGCGCTTCTTCGAGTCGGTGAGGTAGGCCCACACGCGCTCCACCGGCCCGGGCAGCAGGCGCTGCAGGCGGACGGTGGAGGGCTTGATCAGGGTGGCATGGTCGGTCACGGCTTTCTCCTTGGCTTGGCGAGGGTTCGGGCAGTCTTCTTCGCAGACTCGATCGCATCTTCGGCGCGCAGCACCGCTTCCAGCCGGTCGAGGCGGGCGGTCCAGGCGGCGCGCTCGCGCTGCATCCAGGCGGCCGCCGCGTCGAGCGGCGCCGGGTCGAGCGAGAGGAAGTGGTCGCGGCCGACGACGCGGCGGCGCACCAGCCCCGCGCGCTCGAGGATGCGGATGTGCTTGGACACCGAGTTGAGCGAGATGTCGAAGGGCGCGGCGACCTCGGTGACCCGCGCGTCGCCCGCCGCGAGGCGCTGCAGGATGCTGCGGCGGGTCTCGTCGGCGAGGGCGACCATGGTGTCGTCGAGGTGCATGGCGCTAACGTTAACCCAAAAGGGTGAATATAGCAAGCCCCCCGCGGAGTACCATCCGGGCATGCCCTACGACACCCTCATCCGCGGCGCGCGCGTCATCGACGGCACCGGCGCGCCGGCAAGAACGGCCGACATCGGCGTCGCCGGCGGCAAGATCGCCGAAATCGGCAAGCTCTCCGGCGCCGCGAAGCGCACGATCGACGCCGCCGGCCTCGCCTGCGCCCCCGGCTTCATCGACCCGCACACGCACTACGACGCGCAGATCTGCTGGGACGGCGCCACCACGCCGTCCTCGTGGCACGGCGTCACCACGGTGGTGATGGGCAACTGCGGCGTGGGCATCGCGCCCTGCAGGCCCGAGGCGCGCGAGATCGCGATGCGCGACCTCGTGAACGTCGAGGCGATCCCCTTCGACGTGCTGAACGCCGGCATCACCTGGGACTGGGAAACCTTCCCGCAGTACCTGGACGCCGCCGAGGCGCGCGGCTCCTCCATGAACCTCGCGTTCCTCGCGCCGCTCACGCCGTTCCGCCACTACGTGATGGGCGAGGCGTCCATGGAGCGCGGCGCGACGCCCGAAGAGGCCGCGAAGATCAAGGCGCTGCTCGGCGAGGCGGTGGACGCGGGCGCCTTCGGCTTCTCCTCGACGCTGCTCAACCAGCACATCGGCTTCCAGGGCAAGCCCCTTGCCTGCCGCAACGCGAGCCGCGCGGAGCTCAAGGCCTACTGCAACGCGCTCAGGGAGCGCGGCAAGGGCGCGATCGAGATCGCGATGACCAAGCAGCTCGGCGTGATGGACGACGAGGAGTGCGCGCTGCTCGACTTCCTGCTGGAGGAGAGCGGCCGGCCGGTGACCTTCATCGCCATGTTCGACCGCGAGGACATCTCGGAGGCGCTGCGCACGTCGCTGAAGCGCGCCGCGCCCATGATCGCCAAGGGCGCGCGACCGCAGACCTCGCCCCTGCCGCTCACGCGCGAGGTCAACATGCGCAACCCGTTCTCGTTCGCGGGCTTTCCCTCCTGGAAGCGCGCCTTCGTCGACAAGTCGAAGCCGGCGCAGGCCGCGGTGTACCGCGATCCGGCGTTCCGCGACGCGTTCCGCGCCGACCTCAGGAACCCGGCGACCTTCCTCAACTGGTCGCGCATCACCGTGCACGAGGTGAAGAACCCGGCGCTGAAGGCGCTCGAAGGCAGGTCGATCGCCGAGCTCGCCGCCGGGCAGGGCAAGGACCCGGTCGACGCGCTGCTCGACCTCACGCTCGCGGACGACCTCGACAACGAGTTCACGCTGAAGTCGTTCAACTCGCGCGACGACCGCATGGCCGAGGTGCTGAACAACCGCGACATGCTGCTGGGCCTGGGCGACGGCGGCGCGCACCTCGACATGCTGTGCGATTCGGGCTACCCGACCTACGTGCTCGGCACCTGGGTGCGCGAGAAGCAGGTGCTGACGCTCGAGGAAGCGGTGCGCCGCATGACCTCGGACCCCGCCGACTTCTTCGGCATCCGCGACCGCGGCCGCATCGCGCCGGGGCTCGCCGCCGACCTCGTGCTCTTCGACCCGGCGACGGTGGGCTCGGCGGGGCGCCCGGAGCGGCTCTACGACCTGCCGGGCGGCGCGAAGCGCATGGTGATGCGCTCGAAGGGCGTCGAGAGAACGCTGGTGAACGGCGAGACGATGTGGGCGCAGGGCGCCGTGACCGGCGCGCGCGCCGGCCGCGTGCTGCGCGCCTAGTTCAGGACCAGCTGCCCGTCCTTGAGGCGCCCGCGGTAGACGCGGCCGCCGGCCTGGAAGCTCACGTCCTCGCCGCGCACGCGGCCCTGGAGGGCGAAGGTCTTGCCGCCCGTGGTCAGCGTGCCGTGCAGCATCTGGAAGTCCTGCTTGAGGTCGAGCCTGCCCTGCGGCAGGGTCCAGCCGCCCTCGACCCGCGCCGGCACGATCCACAGCAGCGCCTTGCACCACGAGCCGCAGCCGGATTCCGGCGGCAGCTCCGCGGTCTGGTCCGCCTGCCACTCGGCCATGCTGAAGGTGTTGGAGACCACGCGCGTGCCGGGCTTCAGCTCGAGGATCTTCGGCCGCAGCTTCACGTTGATGTCGGGCAGCAGGAACATGGTGATCACGGTCGCCTTCGAGAGGTCGGTCTCGAACAGGTCCGCCTTCATGAACTCGGCGCGCTCGGCGACGCCCGCGGCCTTCGCGTTTTCCTTCGAGAGCTCGACCATGTCCGGGTTGTACTCGATGCCGAGCGCGTGCGCGCCGCGCTTCGCCGCCGCAATCACCGTGCGGCCGTCGCCCGAGCCGAGGTCCATGACGAAGTCGCGCGGCGTGACCTGCGCCATGTCGAGCATCTTGTTGACGAGCGCCTGCGAGGTCGGCACCCAGACGACGTCGCGGCCGGGCTGGCCGACCTGGGGCTCGAAGCCCTTGGGCGTCTGGGCCCCGGCGAGGGGGGCGGCGACGAGGAGGAGCGCGGCAAGCGCGCGCGAAGCGGCGGAGGCGTTCATGGCGCGGAAATTCTAGCGTGGCATCGCGCCCCGATGCCTGACAAGCGGCGACAGGTTTGCGGCTAGGAGCTGCAGGACAGCGCGGAGCAGCCCGGCTTGCTGCGCGCCCACTCCGGGCGGCGCTCGGCGAGCGCGTCGTGCTCGGGCTGCTCGTCGTAGGGGCGCGCGAGCACCGTCATGAGCCGCTCGAGCACCGAGGCGTCGCCCGCGGCCATCGCGTCGATCGCCTGCTGCGCGAGGTAGTTGCGCGGCACGTACTTGGGATTGACCGCGTTCATGCGTGAGGGGTCGGGGGACGCGGCGAGCCAGCGGCGCAGCCACGCCGAGACCTTCTCCAGGTGCGCGGGCGAGGGCTCGGCGTAAAACGCGCGCCGCAGCGGCGCGGCGAGCTCGGGCGCATCGGCCCGCACCGCCGAGAGGCCCCGGAAGAACAGGGTGAAGTCGGTCTCCGCGTCGGCCATCAGCGCGAACAG
>DASUFW010000152.1:0-1243 GCA_036274335.1 Burkholderiales bacterium
GAGCTATAATCAAAGAGTGTGGAAATAGAAAATAGGTAGGCGTACCCTTTCGTGAACTTTGAAACGAAAGGCTGCCTGTTGGAGCAGGCAGAGAAAGGATACGCCGATGAAAGAGAAACATATTGGGGGCAATGAATCAAAGGGAATCTTTTATGGAGAGTTGGAGGAATTTGCGCGGGGGAAGATCCGTGAGCACTTGCAAGATCTGCTGGAGCAGGAAGTGAGTGAATGGTTGGGGCGGGAGAAAAGCGAGCGCAAAGTAAGTCCTTTCGAACAGCCCGGGTATCGCAACGGTTATGGCAAGACGAGACGGTTTACGATGAGCCTGGGGACGGTGGAGATTCGCCGGCCGCGGGTGAGAAATTTAGATGAGCGGTTTGAGTCGCGAATCTTGCCGATGTTTAAGCGGCAAACCGAAGCGGTACGAGGATTAATCCCGGAGCTTTATCTGCACGGGTTGGCCAGCGGGGATTTCGAATTGGCGCTACGGCACTTGCTAGGGGAAGGAGCGCCACTGTCGGCATCGTCTGTACAACGGCTCAAGGAGAAATGGCAGGGAGAATACGAGCAGTGGAAGAGCACGGCTATTGAGGAGAAGGAGTGGGCCTATCTTTGGGCCGACGGGATTTATGTGAAAGCGGGGATTGGCAAAGAGAAAGCGGCGTTACTGGTAGTGATCGGAGTTCAAAAGGATGGGCAAAAGCGGTTTTTAGCGCTGGAGCCTGGGTATCGGGAGAGCAAGGAATCGTGGGCTTTGGTGCTGCGACAATTGAAAACGCGAGGGGTAAAAAGCGCCCGGCTGTTTATCGGCGACGGGAATCTGGGACTGTGGGCAGCGGTCGGGGAGGTTTATCCCCAGGCCCAGGAGCAGCTTTGCTGGAATCATAAGATGCTCAACGTCATCGATACGGTGAGCCACAAAGAGCAGGCCGAGGTGAGAAAGCATCTTATCGCCATGATGTATGCCGAAAGCCGTGAGCAGGCGTTAAAGGAGCGGAAGCAATTCGAGCAAGCCTTTCGCCACAATCCCAAAGCGACCAAGACGGTGGTGGAGAATTGGGAGAGGCTGACGAGTTATTATGATTTTCCCCGCGAGCACTGGAAGCACCTGCGGACATCGAACGTGGTGGAATCGCCTTTCTCACGGGTACGTCTCAGAACGACCGCTTCGAGACGATTTAAATCGCAGATCAATGCGACCTGCTTGATTTGGAAGACGCTGATGGTTGCGGAAATGAGTTTT
>DASUFW010000153.1:0-9234 GCA_036274335.1 Burkholderiales bacterium
ACCAGTGACAGGTTCGCCGCCATGAAGGCCGCCGGGTGATGCGCCTTCATGTAGGCGGTCTGGTAGGCGAGCAGCGCGTAGGCCGCGGCATGGGACCGGTTGAAGCCGTAGCCGGCGAACTTCTCCATCAGATCGAAGAGCTGCGTCGCCTTGCTGCGGGCGAGGCCGTTCTTCTCCGCGCCCGAGACGAAGACGTCGCGCTGCTGGGCCATTTCCTCCGCCTTCTTCTTGCCCATCGCGCGTCGCAGCAGATCGGCGCCGCCCAGCGTGTATCCACCGATCACCTGCGCGATCTGCATCACTTGCTCCTGGTACACCATGATTCCGTACGTCGGGCTGAGAATCGGCTCGAGGCGCTTGTCCAGGTATTCGACGCGCTCGCGTCCGTGCTTGCGAGCGATGAAATCCGGGATCAGGTCCATCGGGCCGGGCCGGTACAGAGCCACCAGCGCGATCACGTCCTCGAAGCGGTCCGGCCGCGCGCGCTTGATCAGGTCGCGCATGCCTCGCGATTCCAGCTGGAACACCGCCGTGGTGTTCCCTGCGGACAGCAGCTGGTAGGTGACCGGGTCGTCGAGCGGGATCCGCTCCAGCGCAAACTGCGCCTCGCCCATGTCGCGCACATAACGCTCGGCCCAGTCGAGGATCGTGAGCGTGGTCAGGCCGAGGAAGTCGAACTTCACCAGCCCGACCGCTTCCACGTCATCCTTGTCGAGCTGCGAGATCACGTTGACGCCACCCTCGGCCGAATACAGGGGGCAGAACTCGGTCAGCTTGCCCGGCGCGATCAGCACCCCGCCGGCGTGCATGCCGACGTTGCGGGTCAGCCCCTCGAGCTTCTCGCCCAGCGCGAGCAGCTCGCGGACCTCGTCCTCCTTCTTCTCCCGCTGCGCGAGCAGCGGCTCCATCTCCCGTGCCTCCGCGAGGGTGATGGTGCGGCCGGGCTGCACCGGGATCAGCTTCGCCACCTGGTCGCAGAAGTTGTACCCGAGGTCGAGCACCCGCCCGCAGTCGCGCACGACCGCGCGAGCCGCCATGGTGCCGAAGGTAGCGATCTGGGAGACGCTCTCGTCGCCGTACTTGCCGCGCACGTAATCGATGACCCGGTCGCGCCCGTCCTGGCAGAAATCGATGTCGAAGTCCGGCATCGATACGCGCTCCGGGTTGAGGAAGCGCTCGAACAGCAGCTTGTAGGTGATGGGGTCGAGGTCGGTGATGCCGAGCGAATAGGCGACCAGCGACCCGGCACCCGATCCCCGGCCCGGGCCCACCGGAACGCCGTTCGCCCGCGCCCAGTTGATGAAGTCCGCCACGATCAGGAAGTAGCCCGCGAAGCCCATCTGGATGATGGTGCGGATCTCGAAATCGAGGCGCTCTCCGTAAGCCGGCGCCGCGGCGGCCCTCGCCGCCTCGTCGGGGAACAGCCGGACAAGGCGCGCCGCGAGGCCCCGCTCCGCCTGCTCGCGCAGGTATTGATCGAGGGTGGCCCCCGGTGGCGTGGGGAACTTCGGGAGACGGCTGCGGCCCAGCTCGACCGGCAGGCTGCAGCGCCGCGCGATCTCGACCGCATTCTCCAGCGCCTGCGGCACGTCCGCGAACAGGCGCGCCATCTCGTCCTGCCTCTTGAAATACTGCTCCGGCGTGAAGACGCGCGGGCGGCGCTGATCGCCGAGCACGTAGCCCTGCGCGATGCACACGCGCGCCTCGTGCGCCTTGAAGTCGTCGCCTGCGAGGAACTGCACCGGGTGCGTCGCGACCACCGGCAGGGCGAGCCGCGATGCCAGCGCCACCGTCGCCGCGACCAGCGTCTCGCCGTGCGGGAAGCCGGCGCGCTGCAGCTCGAGGTAGTACCGCCCGGGGAAAAGGCTCGACCACTGCTGCGCCGCGCGCTCGGCCGCCGCCGCATTGCCGGCGGCCAGTGCCTGGCCGACGTCCCCGGCCGCCGCCCCGGAGAGCGCGATCAGCCCCTCGGTCGTGCCTTCCGCGAGCCAGTCCCGGGAAATTTCCGCACGCGCGCGATGCTGGTTCTTCAGCCAGGCCCGCGACAGGAGCTCCGACAGCCGAAGATAGCCGGCGCGCGAAGCGCACAGCAGCAGCAGCCGGCTCGGCTTGTCGGGATCCGCCTCGTTCCGGATCCAGCAATCGGCGCCGACGATCGGCTTCACCCCCGCCGCGCGTGCGGCGCGGTAGAACTTGACCATGCCGAACACGTTGGCGCTGTCGGTCAGCGCGAGCGCCGGCATGCCGTCGCGCGCCGCGCGCTGCACCGCCTCCTCGATCCGAACGATGCCGTCCGTTACCGAGTACTCGCTATGCAGCCTGAGATGGACGAAGCGAGGCGCAGGCATGGGCAGCGTCAAAAGTTTACCATCCGCGCGTGCGCGTCCCTGCCCTCGCCGCGCTGTTCTGCGGCGCGACGTTCATCGCCCTCTCGCCCATCTGGGTGCGAGTGGCGGACGTAGGCCCCACAGCCAGCGCCTTCTGGCGCGTCGCACTGGCGGTCCCGCTCCTGTGGAGCCTCGTCGCCGTCCAGCCTCGCGGCGCCGCGGCATCCCGGCGGGAGGGGGGCCTCCTGTTCGCGGCGGGCCTGGCGTTTGCCGGCGATCTCGCGTTCTGGCACTGGTCGATCCAGGCGACGTCGGTCGCCAACGCGACCCTGCTCGCCAACCTCTCTTCGATCTTCGTCACGCTGGCCGCCTGGGTACTGTGGCGGCAGCGCCCGAGCGCCCAGTTCCTGGTCGGGCTTGCGCTCGCGCTGGGCGGCGTGCTGCTGCTGGTGCGCGCCAGCCTCGGCTTCGCCTCCGGCGCGCTGCTCGGCGACGCCTACGGCGTCGTCACGGCGATGTTCTATGCGTGGTACCTGCTCACGGTGAAATCCCTTCGCGACCGCGGCGCGTCCACCCTCCGACTGATGGCCACGACCACCACGCTGACCGCGATGGTGCTGCTTCCCCTCGCGCTCGCCTCGGGCGAGCCCATGCTCCCGGCGAGCGCGCGCGGCTGGCTGATCCTGCTGGGGCTCGCCTGGATCACGCATGCGGGCGGGCAGGGCCTGATCACGTTCGCGCTCGCGCATCTGCCCGCGGCGTTCTCCTCGGTCGGCTTGCTGCTGCAACCGGTGCTTGCGGCCGCGTTCGCCTGGGCGCTGCTTCAGGAGCCGGTCGGAATCCTGCAAATCGCCGGCGGCGCCGTCGTGCTTGCCGGCATCTACCTCGCGCGTCGCGGATCCACCTAGCGCACCACCGCCACAGGCTCGCCGCGGCCGCGAGCGACTGCGCCGATACGGAAGACGCGTTCGCCCGCGCGCCGCAGCCGCTGCATGGCGCCGTCGGCGTCCTTGGCGGCCACCGCGATCACCAGGCCGATGCCGCAGTTGAAGACGCGGTGCATTTCCGCCTCGGCCACGCCCCCTTCCGCCTGCAGCCAGCGGAACAGCGCCGGTCGCGGCCATGCCTGGCCGTCGATCTCGGCCCGCATGCCTTTGGGCAGCATGCGGGGAACGTTCCCGATCAGCCCGCCGCCGGTGATGTGCGCCATGCCCTTCACCCGGACGGCCTTCATCAGGTCGAGCACCGATCGCACGTAGATGCGCGTGGGCATCATCAGCGCGTCCAGCATCGAGGCGTCGGGCCGCGCGCGCTCGACGATTCTGCGGATGAGCGAATAGCCGTTGGAGTGCGCGCCGCTCGAAGCAAGCCCGAGCAGCACGTCCCCCGGCCGGATCGTCCTGCCGCTCACCAGCCGCGAGCGCTCCGCGACGCCGACGCAGAACCCGGCGAGGTCGTACTCGCCCTCGGGGTACATGCCCGGCATCTCCGCGGTCTCGCCGCCGATCAGCGCGCAGCCCGCCAGCTCGCAGCCCCGCGCGATACCCTTGACCACGAGCGCAGCGACCCGCGTGTCGAGCCGCCCGCAGGCGAAATAGTCGAGGAAGAACAGTGGCTCCGCCCCCTGCACGAGCACGTCGTTGACGCTCATGGCGACGAGGTCGATCCCCACCGTGTCGTGGCGCTGCAGCTCGAACGCGAGCTTGAGCTTCGTGCCGACGCCGTCGGTCCCGGACACCAGCACCGGCTGGCGATATCGGCGGGGAATCCGGCACAACGCACCGAATCCACCGATACCCGCCATCACCTCGGGCCGGAGCGTGCGGCGGGCGAACGGCTTGATCGCCTCGACCAGCGCGTCGCCGGCGTCGATATCGACGCCCGCGTCGCGGTAGGTGAGCGGTTGAGCCATGCTAGAGTTTCGCGTTTGCCGCGCGATTCTACTTGAGATGCCGACGCCTCTCTCCGCTCATGCGAATCTCCGGGGTCGGCTCAGGTGACGCGACAGCTCGCGTTGCCGCTCCAGCCGCCGCCCGCGCCCACCCTCGACAATTTCGTGCCGGGCCGCAATGTCGAGCTCCTCGCGCGGCTGCGCGAGATGCGCGCGGGCCGCGCCGCGGAGGCCGTGCTGTATCTGTGGGGGAGTCCCGGCTGCGGACGCAGCCACCTGCTGCGCGCGAGCGCTCCCGGGGGCGTGACCCTCGCGGACGACGTCGAGCGCCTCGACGAGCCCGCGCAGATCGAGCTCTTCCACGCCATCAACCGCGCGCGCGAGTCGGGAGGCGCCGTGCTGGCCGCCGGCCCCCTGCCGCCCGCGCAGCTGCCGCTTCGCGAGGACCTGCGCTCGCGGCTCGCCTGGGGTCTCGTCTACGAAGTGCTCCCCCTCACCGACGAAGAGCGCATGGTCTACCTGCTGGGAGAGGCCGCCCGGCGCGGGATGCGGCTGTCCGACGAAGTCGCCGGGTATCTTCTGGCGCGCGTGCGCCGGGACATGGCCTCGCTCGGCGCGATTCTCGACCATCTGGACCGCGAGTCGCTCGAGCGGCATCGCACGGTGACCCTGCCGCTGGTGCGAGAGGCGCTGCGTACGTTGCCTTCGTGAAGCTCGCGCTCTTCGACCTCGACAACACCCTGCTCGCGGGGGACAGCGACTACGAATGGGGGCAGTTCCTCGTCGACCACGGGGTGCTGGCGCGCGATGCCTACGAGGCGCAGAACGCGCGCTTCTACGAGCAGTACAAGCAGGGCACGCTCGACATTCACGAGTACCTGGGCTTCGCTTTGCGGCCACTCGCCGAGCATCCGCCCGAGGCGCTCGAGTGCTGGCATGCCACGTTCATGCGCGAGCGCATCCGGCCGATGATCACGCCGGGCGCACGCGCACTGGTGGCGCGCCACGCCGCGGCCGGCGACCTGTGCGCCGTCGTGACCGCGACCAACAGCTTCGTGACGGGGCCGATCGCGCGCGAGTTCGGCGTGCCGCATCTGGTCGCCACCGAGCCGGAGATCGAGAACGGCCGCTTCACCGGCAGGGTGGCCGGCGTGCCCTGCTTCCGGGAGGGCAAGATCGAGCGCGTGGACGCCTGGCTCGGCACACTGGGGATGCGCCTGGAGGCGCTCGAGGACAGCTGCTTCTACAGCGACTCGCACAACGACCTGCCGCTGCTCGCGAGGGTGCGCCGGCCCGTGGCGGTCGATCCCGACGAGGCGCTGGCGGCGGAGGCCGAGCGCCGCGGCTGGCCGGTCCTGTCGCTGCGATAGAATCGCCCGCCTGATGATCAAGCGCTTCTTCCGCCGCGTGCTGGGCCTGCCTGCGCATGCGCCCCAGCACATGGCGCGCGAGCGGCACAGCCTGCGGCGCGAGGCGCTCAGCCACGGCGCGCTCAAGGTCTGCGAGGTCCTTCGGGAGGCCGGCCACGCCGGCTACGTGGTGGGCGGCGCCGTGCGCGACCTGCTGCTCGAGCTGGTGCCCAAGGATTTCGACATTGCGACGGACGCTCGCCCGGAGCAGATCAAGCCCCTGTTCCGCCGCGCGCTGATCATCGGCCGGCGCTTCCGCCTGGTGCACGTGATGATCGGCCAGGAAACCGTGGAGGTGTCCACCTTCCGCTCGGCGGACGCCGGCAGCACCGAGCGCGACGAGCACGGCCGCGTGCTGCGCGACAACGTCTTCGGCAGCCAGGAGGACGACGCGCGCCGCCGCGACTTCACCGTCAATGCGCTCTACTTCGACCCGGCGAGCGAGGAGATCATCGACTACCACGGCGGGCTGGCCGACCTGCGCAAGCGGGTGCTGCGCATGATCGGCGACCCGGAAACGCGCTATCGCGAGGACCCGGTGCGCATGCTGCGCGCGGTGCGCCTGGCGGCCAAGCTCGGGCTGAGCCTGGAGAGCGCGACCCGCGCGCCGATCCGCAAGCTCGCGCCGCTCATCGAGCGCGTGCCTCCGGCGCGCGTATTCGACGAAATGCTCAAGCTCCTGCTCTCGGGGCACGCGAGCGCCTGCGTCCGGCAGCTCCGCGAGGAAGGGCTTTCCAAGGGGGTGCTGCCGCTGCTCGACGTCATCCTCGAGCAGCCCCTGGGCGAGCGCTTCGTAACGCTGGCGCTCGCGCAGACCGACGAGCGGGTGCGCAGCGACCGGCCCGTGTCGCCGGCGTTCCTGTTCGCGGCACTGCTGTGGCACGAGGTGCTGGCAGCCTCCAAGGCGCGCCTGGCGAAAGGCGAGCGGCCGGTGCCGGCGCTCGAGGCCGCGATGGACAGGGTGCTGGATGCCCAATTCGAGAAGCTCGCGCTGACCCGCAAGCTCACCGCGACCATGCGCGAGATCTGGACGATGCAGCCGCGCTTCGAGCAGCGTGGGGGCCAGCGGCCGTACCGCCTGCTCGAATCGCCGCGTTTCCGCATGGGCTACGACTTCCTCGCCCTGCGTGCGGCCAGCGGCGAGGCGAGCGCCGAGCTCGAGGCCTGGTGGCGCGCCTTTCAGCAGGCGGACGCCGACACCCGCAAGGCCATGCTGCTGCCGGATACCGGCGCACGCAAGAAGCGGCGGCGGCGCCGGCGCCGGCAGGATCCGGCGGCAAGCGCCGAGCCGCAGGCGTGACGGCGGCGTACGTCGGCCTGGGGTCGAACCTGGAAGAGCCGCGCGCGCAGCTCACACGTGCGTTCGAGGAATTGGCATCTCTGCCGGAAACGCAGCTCCTCGCCCGATCACCCCTGTACCGCAGCGCACCGCTGGACGCCCCGGATCAGCCGGACTTCCTGAACGCCGTCGCCGCACTCGAGACGCGGCTGCCGCCGTCGCGCCTGCTCGCCGAGCTGCAGGCGATCGAGGGCCGCCACGGCCGCCGCCGCCCTTATCACCACGCCCCCCGCACGCTCGACCTCGACCTGCTGCTCTACGGTAGCCAGACGGTTGACTCCCCGGGGCTGACCATCCCGCACCCGCGCATGCACCAGCGCGCCTTCGTGCTGCAACCCCTGCTCGACCTGGATCCGCAGGCGAGCGTGCCGGGGCTTGGTTCGGTCCGCGACCTGCTGCAGGCCTGCCCGGCGCAGGCGATCGAGCGGCAGGCCTGAGGTGGAGCGGCACCGGTATATCGCCATCGAGGGCCCCATCGGGGCCGGCAAGACCAGCCTCGCCCGCCGCCTGGCCGCGCGGCTGGGTGCCGCGCTGCTCCTCGAGCAGCCCGCGGACAACCCGTTTCTTGCGCGTTTCTACCAGGACATGTCGCGATACGCGCTGCCCACGCAGCTCTTCTTCCTGTTCCAGCGTGCGCGCCAGCTGGAGCCGCTGGCGCAGCCGGACATGTTCGGGCGCGGCACTGTCTCGGACTTCCTGATCGACAAGGATCCGCTGTTCGCGCGCATCACGCTGTCGGGCGACGAACTGTCCCTGTACCAGCGCATCTACGATGCGCTGCGCCCGCACGCGCCCGTGCCCGATCTGGTGGTCTACCTCCAGGCGCAGCCCCAGGTGCTCGTCGAGCGAGTGCGCCGCCGCGGCGCCGAGTACGAGCGCGGCATCGGAGAGGAGTATCTGGCGCTCCTTGCCGAGGGCTATGCGCGCTTCTTCTACCACTATGACGCGGCCCCGGTACTGATCGTGAACTCGGAGAATCTCAACTTCGTGGAGCGCGAAGCGGACTTCGACCTGCTGGTGGAGCGCATCCGCGCCATGCGCAGCCGGCGGGAGTTCTTCAACCTCGCGTGAACATCGGGCCGCTCGCGCGCCTGGGCGCCTGGGCACCCCCTTCCGACCGCCTCGAGCGAGTGCTAGCCGGGGTAAGGATCGAAGGTGATGGACTCGACCGGGCAGCCCATGGTGGCCGCGATCTTGTCCATCGCCTCGTCGGTAAGCGCCACCGGCTGAAACTCCTTGTCGCCGCCCTTGGCGGAAATGAACGCCTTGGCGGCGGCCTCGGTATTCCAAGTGACCACGGGATCGGGGCTTACACCCGAGACCTGCCTGCAGATTGGGAAGCCGTCGGTCTTGTAGACGATCGCGTACATGCCGGCCCTTTCGCTTGCCGTCCTCCGCCAGTATCGAGTCCTTTATAACCGATTACCCGATGGCACGCCAAGCGTGCTGCGGCGCATGATTGCAAGAGTTGCGCAGCGACACGCGCGCGCAATTGCAGGATTTTCTGTAATGCGT
Source organism: Burkholderiales bacterium (assembly GCA_036274335.1). Classification (GTDB taxonomy): domain Bacteria; phylum Pseudomonadota; class Gammaproteobacteria; order Burkholderiales; family SG8-39; genus JAABQT01. Next base: position 8,482 of record DASUFW010000153.1, read on the forward strand.
TCACGGTGCAACGCCGCCGTCCTGCGCTCGCAGTTGTCTCGCGCTTCGCACGCGGCGGCCTCCCGCGTCTTCCCAATCGTCGGACTGGTACGCACGCGGGCCTGCTCGGGACCGGTTTTCAGTGCGGCACGCACACATTCACGGCGCAATGTTTTGGGCCATTCCAGGGGTGTCGAAATCGCAACATAGCCCCTGCGGTCTAGGCGTGACGCAGTTCACGCACCGGCCGCTCTACGCCTCTGGATCTAAGGGTTTTCCTGAGGACTTCGTCGGGATTCGCCTGATTTGCGAAGCGAATGTCAATAAGCGTTAAATGGTCTCCGGGAGGTACGTACTGGGCGCGAAGCCCTGTACGCACCTAGGCAAACGGTCCGTCGACGGGCCATCACTGGGGAAGGAGCATCAAATGAGCAACATGCGCGACGCACTCGGTCTGCGGCTGCCCTACGGCAAGGCGGGATCCCAATACATCACCGAATTCGATCCCGCGACGCGGACGGTCTGGGGATACTTCCAGCCCAAGGGTACGCCCTGCTTCAGCCTGGCGCTGCTGAAGGACATCCGCCGGCACGACGAAGCGCTGGCCGCCAACGGCGGCAAGGTGGAAATCGGCGGCGAGATGTGCAAGGCGCACCACTACGTGCTGGCCTCGCGCACGCCGCGCGTCTTCAATCTCGGCGGCGACCTCGCGCTGTTCGTGCTCCTGATCAAGGCGCGCGATCGCGACGCGCTCTCGCACTACGCGCGCCTTTG
>DASUFW010000154.1:0-4004 GCA_036274335.1 Burkholderiales bacterium
CGGGGTGCGCCGGGAGATGAGGTGCGCGCGGCCCACCCCGCCTGCGAGCGCGCCCAGCGCGGCGCGCAGGGCGCGGGACGCGTGCGGGCCGAGCGCATCCTTCTTCATCAGCGCCTCCGCCTCGCGAGAGGTCAGCTCGCCGACCACCTTGCCCTTGCGGTCCTCGGGCAGGCGATCGACGAACAGCAGCAGCTTGTCGGCCTTCAGCGCGGCGGCCACGCTCTGCGCCACGTCCTCCCACGCCACGTTGAACACCTCGCCGGTCGGCGAGTAGCCGATGTTGGGCACCAGCACCACGTCGCCGCCCTCCAGGTGCCGCGTGATGGCCACCGCGTCGACCTTGCGCACCTGCCCCGTGAACTGGTAGTCCACGCCCTCCAGCACGCCGATCGGCTGGGCTGCGATGTAGTTGCCGGACGCGACGCGGATTTCGGCCCCCGCCATGGGCGAATTGGGCAGCCCCTGCGAGAGCAGCGCCTCCATTTCGACGCGCAGCACGCCAGCCGCCTGCTTGACCGCCGTCAGCGCCGCCTCGTCGGTGACGCGCAGGCCCTTCGCATAACGCGAGCGCAGGCCGCGGGACTTGAGCTCCGCCTCGATCTGCGGGCGCGCGCCGTGCACCAGCACCAGGCGGATCTCGAGCGCCGCGAGCAGGTTCACGTCCTGGATGAACTGCGCGAAGCGCGCCCGCTCGGCCATCAGCTCGCCGCCGAAGCCGATCACGAATGTGCGCTCGCCGAACGCGTGCAGGTAGGGCGCGGTCTGGCGGAACCAGCGGACGAAATCCTCGGGCTTGGGCGGCGTGGTCATCGGCTCGCGCGATTCTAAGGCAAGGATCAGAACTCGCCGGCGAGCGCCTGCAACGCGGCTAGCGCCGCGATCGCGGCGGTCTCGGTGCGCAGCACCCGGGGCCCGAGCCGCACCGGCGTGAAACGGGCCTGAACGAGGGCGGCCTCTTCGGCGTCGCTGAAGCCCGCCTCGGGCCCTGCGGCGAGCGTCACGGGCCCGCCCGCCCGTCCGGCCGCCGCCCCGAGCTTCAGCTCGGAGCGCGGCGAGAGCAGGAGTCGGCCGCCCTCGGCTTGCGGCGCCCGGCAGTACTCTGCGAGCGTTAGCACGGCCCGCACTTCCGGAACCCGGTTGCGTCCGCACTGCTCGCAAGCGGAGACCGCGACGCGGCGCCAGTGGGTGCGCTTGAGCTCGGCGCGCTCGCCGGCCAGCCGGCCCGTCGAGCGCTCGCAGACGACCGGCTGAATGGCCGCCACGCCGAGCTCGGTCGCTTTCTGCACGGTGAAATCCATCTTTTCGCCCGCCGACACGCCTTGCACCAGGATCAGCGCGACGGGCGACTCCCGCTCGATGGGATGATGCGAGAGCACGTCCACCGACACGCGCAGGCGGTCGATTGCCGCAATGCGTCCCGCGTACTCGCCGCCGCGGCCGTGGAACAGCGTCACCTCGTCCCCCGGCCGCAGGCGCAACACGTGCACGGCGTGGTGCGCGGCGTCCTCCGGCAGCCGGACAGTGCTGCCCGCGCGCAGCGGCAGATCGGCGAAGAAGCGTGCGGCGCGCGCGGGCTTTTCATGCATACTCGAATTCTGCATGAAGCCCTCCTGGCACGCGACGACGCGCGAGGCTGCGGCGGCACCGATTCCCGCGGGGCGCCGCTCCGCCGAGATTCTCCGGCACGGCGGCCTGGAACTTCGCTGGTATGCGCCGCGCGGCAGCGATCTGCAGACGCCGCACGATCGCGACGAGCTCTACGTCGTGGCGAGCGGGCGCGCCGAGTTCCAGCGCGGCGCGGAGCGCGTGGCCGTCGGATCCGGCGACGTGCTGTTCGTTCCGGCGCGCATGGCGCACCGGTTCGAGGCGATGAGCGAGGATTTTGCCGTGTGGGTGATGTTCTATGGCCCTGCGGGCGGGGAGCGGGACAATCCTTTTTCCTCCGGAGTCTCGGGATGAGGATCTCGGAGCTCTTCGGCACCGAGCTGCCGATCATCCAGGCGCCCATGGCCGGCGCGCAGGCTGGCGCAATGGCGATTGCCGTATCGAATGCGGGCGCCCTCGGCTCGCTGCCCTGTGCGCTTCTGACAACGGATTCAATGCGCACCGAACTGGAGGCGATCCGAGCGCAGACGAGCAAGCCCTTCAACGTGAACTTCTTCTGCCATACCCCGCCGGTACCGAGCGCGGAACGGGAGGCCGCATGGCAGACGGCGCTCGCGCCCTTCTACCGGGAGTACGGCATCGATCCGGCCAGCATTCCTTCGGGGCAGGGGCGCGCCCCGTTCAGCGAGGATTTCGCCGATGCTCTGGAGCCCTATCGGCCGCCGGTGGTGAGCTTCCACTTCGGGTTGCCCTCGAAGAGGCTGTTGGGACGGGTGAAGGGCTGGGGCAGCAAGGTGCTATGCACCGCCACTACGGTGGACGAGGCCCGATGGCTGGAGTCGCAGGGAGTGAACGGGATCATCGCGCAAGGGGTGGAGGCGGGCGGCCACCGGGGCATGTTCCTCACCGGAGACCTGACCACGCAGGTGGGAACGTTTTCCCTGGTGCCGCAGGTGCTGCGCGCGGTGAAACTGCCGGTGATTGCGGCGGGCGGCATCGCGGACGCTCGCGGCGTCGCGACGCTGCTGGAGATGGGCGCCGCAGGCGTCCAGGTGGGCACCGCGTACCTCCTGTGCCCCGAAGCGCTTACCAGCGCGGTGCAGCGCGCAGCTCTGAAGAGCGAGGCCTCGCGCCATACCGCTCTGACGAACGTCTTCACCGGCCGCCCCTCACGCGGCATCGTCAACCGCGTGATGCGCGAGCTCGGCATCATGAACGGTGCGGCCCCCGAGTTCCCGCTGGCGGCCGCGGCGATCGCGCCGCTACGCGCCAAGGCCGAGGCTGCGGGCCTGGGCGACTTCACGCCGCTCTGGTCCGGGCAGAATGCGACCGGCTGCCGCGAGGTGCCGGCGGCGCAGCTCACCCTCGAGCTGGCAGCCGAAGTCTAGTCGCGTTCGGAGCGGCTAGAGCGCCGGCAAGCACACGCGCACGCTGTCCACCGTGGCGACGCGCACCTCCACGCCGTAGACCGCGCGCAGGTTCTCCGGGGTGATCACTTCCTCGGGGCTGCCCTGGCGCAGCAGGCCGCCGTGTGCGAGGAGCAGCACGCGGCCCGCGGCGAGGAAGGCCTGGCTCGGGTCGTGCGACGAGAACACCACCGCGTAGCCCTCGGCCGCGAGGCGCCGGATCTCGCGCAGCACGCGCACCTGGTTGCCGAAGTCGAGGCTCGCGGTGGGCTCGTCCAGCACCAGCACCCGCGCGCCCTGCGCGAGGGCGCGGGCGATCATGGCGAGCTGGCGCTCCCCGCCCGAGAGCTCGGTCACGAAGCGGTCGGCGAGCGCTTCGATGGCGAGGGTGCGGATCGCCGCGTTCGCCGCGGCCAAATCGGCGACGCCGGGGGCAGCGAAGAGGCCGATGTGCGCCGTGCGGCCCATCAGCACAGCGTCCCGCACCGTGAAGGCGAAGGGTGCGACGTGACCCTGCGGCACGTAGCCCAGCCTTCTCGCCACCTCCGCGCGCGCGAGCTCGGCGAGCACGGCGCCGTCGAGCCGCACCTGGCCTTCCTGCGCGGGCAGCAGCCCGAGCAGCGTCCGGAAGAGCGTGGTCTTGCCCCCGCCGTTCGGCCCGAGCACGCAGAGCACCTCCCCTGGGGCGAGGGCCAGGTCCAGGTCGCGGCCGACCGGGCGGCCCGGATAGCCGTAGCCGAGGCCCTGCGCTTCGAGCGCTATTGCCATGCGCGCCGCGCCGTGGCGAACAGCCACAGGAAGAAGGGGGTGCCGATCAGCGCGGTGAGCACGCCGGGCGGGATCTCGATCGGGGCGATCGTGCGGCACAGCGTATCCACCGCGAGGAGGAACGCGGCGCCGAGCGCCATGGAAAGCGGCAGCAGCCGGGAGAACTCCGGGCCGACCAGCATGCGCGCCGCGTGCGGGATGAGCAGGCCGACCCAGCCGATGATT
>DASUFW010000155.1:0-3396 GCA_036274335.1 Burkholderiales bacterium
GGACGATCGAGCCCTGCCGCATCGCGATCAAGGACGCCGGCGTGAGCGTCGGCGACATCGCCGACGTGATCCTGGTCGGCGGCCAGACGCGCATGCCGAAGGTGGTCGACAAGGTGCGCGAGTTCTTCGGCAAGGAGCCGAGGAAAGACGTCAACCCCGACGAGGCGGTGGCGATCGGCGCCGCCATCCAGGCGGGCGTGCTGAAAGGCGACGTCAAGGACGTGCTGCTGCTCGACGTGACGCCGCTGTCGCTGGGCATCGAGACGCTGGGCGGGGTGATGACCAAGCTCATCGCCAAGAACACGACCATCCCGACCAAGGCGCAGCAGGTGTTCTCCACCGCCGACGACAACCAGACGGCGGTGACCATCCACGTCCTGCAGGGCGAGCGCGACGTGGCCTCCGGCAACAAGAGCCTGGGCCAGTTCAACCTGACGGACATTCCGCCCTCGCCGCGGGGCATGCCGCAGATCGAGGTGGCGTTCGACATCGACGCGAACGGCATCCTGCACGTGTCGGCCAAGGACAAGGCGACCGGCAAGGAGAACAAGATCAAGATCCAGGCGAGCTCCGGCCTGAACGAGGCCGAGATCGAGCGCATGGTCAAGGACGCCGAGGCGCACGCCGAGGAAGACCGCAAGGCGCTGGAGCTGGTGAACGCGCGCAACGCCTGCGAGGCGCTGGTGCACTCGGTGAAGAAGTCGCTCGGCGAGTACGGCGAGAAGCTCGAGGCCGGCGAGAAGGAGCGGATCGAGGCGGCGCTCAAGGAAGCGGAGTCCGTGCTTAAATCCGAGTCCAAGCCCGAGATCGAGGCCAAGTCCGAGGCGCTCGCCAAGGCGGCGCAGAAGCTGGGCGAGCGGATGTACGCCGACCAGCAGAAAGCGGCGCAGGGCGCGGCGGCCGGCGGCGCGCAGGAAGCGCCGGCGGGCGGCGCCAAGCAGGCCGACGGCGACGTGGTCGACGCGGAATTCACCGAAGTGAAGGACAAGAAGGCTGGCTGATCACGCAAGGCACTGACGGCGGGCGGGCGGCGCGCGGGACGCGTGCCGCCCGTTTTGCTGTCCGGCGGGGCACATGGCGAAACGCGACTTCTACGAAGTGCTGGGCATCAACCGGGACGCCTCCGAGGAGGACATCCGTAAGGCGTACCGCAAGCTCGCCATGAAGTGGCACCCGGACCGCAATCCGGACAACCCCAAGGCCGAGGAGCACTTCAAGGAAGCGAAGGAAGCCTACGAAGTGCTGTCGGATGCCCAGAAGCGCGCGGCGTACGACCAGTTCGGCCACGCCGGCGTGGACCCGCAGTCCGGCATGGGGGCCGCGGGCGCAGGCGCGGGCTTCGGCGGCTTCGGCGACATCTTCAACGACATCTTCGGCGACATCTTCGGCCAGGCGCGCGGCGGCCGCTCGAGCGTCTATCGCGGCGCCGACCTGCGCTACAACCTCGAGATCGCGCTCGAGCAGGCCGCGCACGGCTTCGAGACGCGCATCCGCATTCCCACCATGGCGACCTGCGAAACCTGCCACGGCAGCGGCGCCAAGCCGGGCACGCAGCCGCAGACCTGCCCGAGCTGCAGGGGCGCCGGACAGATCCGTGTCTCGCAAGGGCCGTTCTCGATGGCGCAGACCTGCCCGCGCTGCCACGGCGTCGGCAAGGTCAACCCCAATCCCTGCGCGACCTGTGCCGGCAGCGGCCGGGTCAAGCACCAGAAGACGCTGTCGGTGAAGATTCCGGCCGGCGTGGACGAAGGCGATCGCGTACGTTTGTCCGGGGAAGGTGAGCCCGGACTGAACGGCGGCCCCTCCGGGGACCTCTACGTCCAGGTGCACATTCGGCCGCACGCCGTTTTCCAGCGCGACCATGACGACCTGCATTGCGAGATGCCGATCTCGATCACCACGGCGGCGCTGGGCGGCGAAATCGAGGTGCCCACGCTGGATGGGTCGGCGCGGATCCGCGTGCCGCTGGAGACGCAGAGCGGGAAGACATTCCGCCTGCGCGGCAAAGGGATCAAGGGCGTGCGCAGCCACCAGCCCGGCGACCTCTTCTGCCACGTGGTGGTGGAGACGCCGGTCAACCTGACCGCGCGACAGAAAGAGCTGCTGCAGGAGTTCGAGGGCATCAGCGAACGGGACGCGGCGCGCCACAACCCGCGCAGCAAGTCCTGGTACGAGAAGGTCAAGGAGTTCTTCGAAGGCTAGTGGCGCGCGGGGCCTGCGCCCTGCTAGACTTCCCGGCGACTTTCCGTCGGGGGAACCGGTCATGTTGCGCAGTGCCAGCCGCGTGCTGTTCGTCGTTCTTTTCCTGTGCACCTCGGTGGCCGCGTGGGCCGACGCGATCACCGACCGCGCCAAGCTGCTGCTGCAACGCAAGGACCCCGACGCGGCGTACAAGCTGCTCGAGCCGCTCGAGGACAAGCGCGCCGGTGATCCGGAATTCGACTACCTGCTGGGCCTCGCCGCGCTGGACACCGGCCACTACGAGCGCGCCATCTTCGCGCTGGAGCGCGTGCTCGCCGTGCAGCCCGACAACCTGCAGGCACGCGCCGAGATCGCGCGCGCCTACATGGCGACCGGGGAGCTCGCGACGGCGAAGCGCGAGCTCGAGGCGGTGAAGTCGCGCCAGGTGCCCGACGAGGTGCGCCGGACGATCGACCAGTTCCTGTCCGCGATCCAGTCAGCCGAGACCACGCAGTACACCCGCTACCTCGAGCTGGGGTTCGGCTACGACTCGAACATCAACGCCGCCACGGCCAGCACCAGCATCGCCATCCCGAGCATCGGGCCCAACTTTCAGCTGGCCCCGTCGCTGGTCGAGCAGAGCGACCGCTTCATCGGCTTCGCGGCCGGCTTCAACTTCACGCGCAAGCTCAACCTCAACTGGGCGGTGGTGGGCGGGATCGACGCGTTCCTCCACCAGAACCTGAACGAGAGCACGTTCGATACGGCGATCCTCGATGGCAGCCTCGGCATGCGCTATGCGCGCGGCCTGGAGGCGGTGACGGTCGGCCTGCAGGGCCAGCAGTTCATGCTGGACAGCGACCGCTACCGGACCGCGGGCGGCGGCATCGCGCAATGGCAGCACAATTTCGACGAGCGGCGCCAGGCGAGCGTCTTCGGACAGTACACGGCGCTGCGCTACCAGACCCAGCCCATCCGCAATGCCGACCGGAGCATCATCGGCCTGGCCTATGCCCAGGCTTTCGACGGCGCGTACTCCCCCGCGCTCTTCACGAGCGTCTATGGCGGCGAGGAAGCGCAGCTGGACGATTCCGTTCCCCAGCTCGGCAACAAGCCGCTGGGCGCACGCCTCGGCGGCCAGGTCCGCCTGGGTGGCGGCTGGGGCATGTTCGCCGGCCTCGCCTACGAGCACCGGGAGTACAACGGCGTGGATCC
>DASUFW010000156.1:0-1382 GCA_036274335.1 Burkholderiales bacterium
TCGTAGAGCAGGGCGAGGTTGTAGTGCCCGTCGGCGAGCTTCGGGTCGGCGCGCAGCGCGCCGCGGTAGGCGTCCATCGCCTCCGGCTTGCGGTCGAGGTCCTCGAGCAGCACGCCGAGGTTGAAGAGCAGGAGCGGCGCGCGCCCGCAGGCTTCCAGCGCGTCGCGGTACACGCGCTCGGCTTTCGCCAGCTGCCCGGTCTCGTGCAGCAGCCGCCCGAGGTTCACGTAGGCGTCGAGGAAACCGGCGTCGGCCTCGACCGCGCGCCGGTAGGCGCGCAGCGCCTCCTGCGGATCCGAGCCCTCGAGCGTGGCGCCACGCGCGAACCAGTCCATCGGCGTCGCCGCCGCGCGCCGCAGCTCGCCGACCGTCGCGACGGGCTCGAAGGCAAGCGAGTACTGCCCCGACTCGGCCTGCACGCGCAGCGCCTTCATGGCGCGCGCGATGCGGTGCTTCGGCACGCGCGCGGCGGCGAGCGCCTGCGCCTGGCGCAGCACGATCAGGTCCTGGAACGAGAATCGCAGGGCGCCGCGCGCGCCGCGCGCCGGCCTGACGAAGCCGGCGCGGACCAGGGCGCGGACCGTGCTGCGCGGCAGGCCGAGCAGGCGCTCGACGTCGCGCAGCCCGTACAAGGCTATTTCTTGGCGGCTTTGCGCGCCGCGGGCTTGGCCTTCTCGGGCTCCGCGCGCCTGGCGGGCTTGCGCGCCTCGAGGCTCGCGCGCAGCGCTTCCATCAGGTCGATGACCTGGCCGCCGCCCTCAGGCGCGTCCGTCATCGTGATCTCCTGGCCGTCGACCTTCTTCTGCACCGCGGCCTCGACCCGCTCGCGCACGTCGTCCTTGTAGGCCGCGGGGTCGAATGTCTCGGCCGCCTGCTGCTCGATCAGCTGCTGCGCGAGCTTGAGCTCGGCGTCCTTCACCTCGGTGTTCGGGATGTCGAGCTCCTTCATCGGGCGCACCTCGCCCGCGTAGAGCAGCTGCTGCATGACGAGCCCGCCCTCGACCGGGCGGATCATGACGATGTACTGCTTGCCGCGCGCGGCCCAGCGGCCGAGCGCGCAGCGCCCGGACCCGGCCAGCGCCTTGGCGAACAGGGCATAGGGCTTCGCGCCCCCCTTGTCGGGCGCGAGGTAGTAGGCCTTGTCGAAGTACACCGGATCGATCGCGCTGATCGGCACGAACTCGGTGATGTCGGCGCTGTGCGTTCCGGTTTCCTCGAGCGCCTTGAGCTCGTCGGGCGTGAACATCACGTATTGGTCCTTGGCGAACTCGTAGCCCTTGACCATGTCTTCGCGCGCGATCGGAATGTTTTCCCGCACGCAGAAGTACTGCTGCCTGACCCGCGAACCGCAGCCCTTGTGCAGGAAGTTGAAGGAGATTCCG
>DASUFW010000157.1:0-2100 GCA_036274335.1 Burkholderiales bacterium
TCGGCGTTCTTGCGGATGTCGACCATGAAGATGGTCATCTTGACGACGTCGGCCATGCTGCCGCCGGCGGCCTTGCAGATGCGCTCGATGCGCTCGAAGACCTGCTTCGCCTGCGCGTACTCGTTGTCGCCCACCAGCCCGTGGCCGCCCTCGAAGGGGCGCGCCACCTGGCCGGAGATGAACAGGAACTCCCCCGCGCGGATGCCGTTCGTCCACAGGCCCGGAGCGGCCTCGGCGACGTTGCGGACCCTGACCTTGGTTCTCGGCATGGCTTTACCCCCTAAAGGACCCCGGACATCCCGCCGTCGAGGTTGACGCTCGTTCCCGTGACGTAGCTCGCCGCGGCGGACACGAGGAACGCGATCACGTTCGCCACCTCCTCCGCCTCGCCCATGCGCTGCATCGGGATGTCGACCCCCATCTGCGCGTAGAGCTTCTCCACCGGCACGCCTTCCTTCTTCGCCTTCGTCTCCCACTGCCCGGCCTTGATGCGGCCGATGCACACGGTGTTGACGAGGATGTTGTGCGCCGCGTACTCCTTGGAAAGCGACTTGGTGAGCGCGAGGCCCGCCGCGCGCGTCACCGAGGTCGGCACCGAGGCCGCCGCCGGCTGCTTGCCGCCCACCGTGGTGATGTTGACGATGCGCCCGCCGCCGCGCGCCTTCATCTGCGGCAGCACCAGCCGGCAAAGCCGGATCGCCGCCATGAGCTTCAGGTCGAGGTCGGCCTGCCACATGGCGTCGTCCACCTTCTCGAACTCGCCGCGCATCGAGGTGCCGGCGTTGTTGACGAGGATGTCGATCCCGCCCCAGCGGCCCTGCACCGTGCCCACCGCCTTCTCGAGGTCGTCCGGGCGGGTGACATCGGCCTGGATCGCGAGCGCCTCGCCGCCCGCGGCGGCGATCTCCTTCGCGGTCTCATCGAGCCGCGCCTGCCCGCGCGCGACGATCGCCACCTTCGCGCCTTCGCGGGCGAGCGCGAGCGCCGTCGCGCGGCCGATGCCCTGCGTCGCGCCGGTGACGAGCGCGGTCTTTCCCCTCAGCCCCAGCTCCATGTCGCCTCCCCGATGCTCAACCGATCGTAACAGCCCGCCCGCTCGCCGCCGACCGGACCACGGCCTCGGTGCCCGCCACCACGTTGATGATCTCATCGGGCGCGACCACGAACTTCAGCCCGCTCGCCGCCGCGTCGGCGAAGGCCTCGAGCTCCGCGCGCTCCTTGTCGATCGCGGCGAAGGCATATCGCTGCGCCTTGCCTTCGAGATCGGCGAATTCGAGCTCCGTGTCGCCGCGCAGCTCCAGCGACCCCTTCGAGCCGAAGGCGTGGATGCGGTAGAAGCGCGTCGCCGCGTGCAGCGTCGCGAGCGTCCCGGTCGCGCCGCCCGTGAAGCGCAGCAGGCACGCGGTGGTGTCGTCCACATCGATCTCGTGCTGCAGCCGCTCGCTCACCGCCTGCACCTCGGTCGCGCGCCCGGCAAGGTGCACGAGCGCATCGAGGAGGTGGCAGCCGCGCGCGGTCATCGAGCCGCCCGGGCTCTCGAACCGGTTGGAGCGCCAGTTGCCGGGCTCGGTCTGGTAGCTGGCCGGCCCGGAGAAATTCGCTTCCAGGTGCCGCAGGCGCCCAACCTCGCCCGCGGCGATGCGCCGCTTCATGTCCACGTAGGAGGGCATGTAGCGGCGGTTGAACCCCACGGCGAGCGTCACGCCCGCGCGGCGGCAGGCCTCGACGGCCTCCTCGGCGCTCTCGCGCGTGAGCGTGAAGGGCTTTTCCACGAAGACGTGCTTGCCGGCCTTTGCCGCCGCCGCGATCTCCGCGCCGTGCGCCGAATGCGGCGTCGCGAGCACCACGCCGTCGATCGCGGGGTCGGCGAGCACTTCCTCGTAGCGCGTCGTGAGCCCGAGGCCGAAGCGCGCGGCGAGCGGCTTCTTCCCGGCCGGGTCGCGCGTCACCGCGGTGGTGAAGCGGATCTTCGCGCTCGCCCCCTGCACCGACTCGATGAGGCGCGCGCCCCAGTTCCCCGCCCCGCAGATCGCGACTCGCAGCAAGCGCCTTCCTCCCAGCCCCGATTATGCGGTGCCGGGCCTAGGGCCTGCGCGTCGT
>DASUFW010000158.1:0-7018 GCA_036274335.1 Burkholderiales bacterium
GTCGCTCGGCCGGCCGTAGAGCAGCACCGCCGCCACGATGCCCGCGATCGCCAGCCAGAAGGGCAGCGCGCTGATCCCGTGCAGGAAGTACACCCACAGCCCGTGGAATTCCTCCCCCGGGTCGCGGATGAAGTCGCTGAACACCGCGGGTCCGACCCACCAGCCGGCCGCGATCGACGGCAGGGCCAGCAGCACGAGCGGCACCGTGACCACCGCCGGCGACTCGTGCGGCGGATGCGAGGGGTCGAAGCGCGGTGCGCCATGGAAGGCCATGCACACCAGCCGGAACGTGTAGGCGGCCGTCACGAACACGCAGGCCACCACGCAGAAGTACGCGAAGCCGGCCCCCGCGATGCCCGCCCGGTGCACGCCCTCGATGATGGCGTCCTTGGAATAGAAGCCCGCGAACGGCGGGATGCCCGCCGAGGAGATGGCCCCGATCAGCACGGTCCAGTAGGTGATCGGCATGTACCGCTTCAGCCCGCCCATGCGCCGCATGTCCTGCTCGTGGTGCATCGCGATGATGACCGAGCCCGCGCCCAGGAACAGCAGCGCCTTGAAGAACGCGTGCGTCATCAGGTGGAAGATCGCGGCCGAGTACGCCGAGGCGCCGAGCGCCACCGTCATGTAGCCGAGCTGGGACAGCGTCGAGTACGCGACGACGCGCTTGATGTCGTACTGCGTGAGCGCGACCAGCGCCATGAACAGCGCCGTGATGCCGCCGATCACCAGCACCACGGAGCGCGCGGCGGGCGCAAGCTCGAACAGCGGCGCCATGCGCGCCACCATGAAGATGCCGGCCGTCACCATGGTGGCCGCGTGGATCAGCGCCGAGATCGGCGTCGGGCCTTCCATCGAGTCCGGGAGCCAGACGTGCAGCGGAAACTGCGCGCTCTTGCCCATCGCGCCGATGAACAGGCCCAGGCAGATGAGCGTCATCGGCGCGGCGAGGGTCGGCGCCTGCTCGAATACCTTCGCGTAGTCGAGGCTGCCGAAGTACGCGAGGATCAGGGCGATGCCGAGGAGGAAGCCGAAGTCGCCGACGCGGTTGACGAGAAACGCCTTGAGGTTGGCCGCGATCGCCGTGGGCCGCGTATACCAGAAGCCGATCAGCAGGTAGGACACCAGGCCGACCGCCTCCCAGCCGAAGAACAGCTGCAGGAAGTTGTTCGCCATGACCAGCATCAGCATGGAGAACGTGAACAGCGAGATGTAGGCGAAGAAACGCTGGTAGCCGGGATCGTCGGCCATGTAGCCAATGGTGTAGACGTGCACCATCAGCGACACGAAGGTCACCACCACCATCATCAAGGCGGTCAGGTTGTCGATCAGGAAGCCGATCTCGAAGCGGAAGCCCCCGCTCGTCAGCCAGGTGTAGACCGTCCCGTTGAAGGTATGTCCCTGCAGCACGTCCGCGAAGATCCAGCACGAGGCGAGGAACGAGGCGAGGACGCCGAGGATGGTCACCGTATGCGCGCCGGCGCGCCCGAGGGCCCGCCCGAACAGCCCGGCGAGCACAGCCCCGGCCAAGGGGGCGAGCGGAACCACGAGGTAGATGGCCTGCATGCCCTCGCCTATCCCTTCAGGCTGTCGAGATCCTCGACGTTGATCGTCGAGAGGTTGCGGAACAGCACCACCAGGATGGCGAGCCCGATCGCCGACTCGGCGGCCGCCACCGTCAGGATGAAGAACACGAACACCTGCCCGGCGAGGTCGCCGAGGAAGTGCGAGAAGGCGATGAAGTTCAGGTTCACGGCGAGCAGCATCAGCTCGATCGCCATGAGCAGCACGATGAGGTTGCGCCGGTTGAGGAAGATGCCCACCACGCTGATCGAAAAGAGCAGCGCGCCCAGGACCAGGAAGTGGTTCAGGCTCAGCGCCGACATCAGACGTCCTTCTCCGCCGGCATCGACACCAGCCGGACGCGGTCCTTCGGCCGCGCGGCCAGCTGCACGGCCGGATCCAGCGCGCGGGTGTCCTTGCGATGGCGCAGGGTGAGCGCAATCGCCGCGATGATCGCCACCAGCAGGATCACCGCCGCGATCTCGAAGGCATACACGTACTGGGTATAGAGGACCCGCCCGAGCTCGCGGGTATTGCTGTACCCCGCCGGCACCACGCGCGTGCTGACCGCGGTCCCGAAGTGCCGGCTGGCGAGCATCGCCACCAGCTCGAAGGCCATGATCCCGCCGACCACCACCGCCACCGGCAGGTTGCGCCAGAAGCCGTCGCGCAGGCGCTCGACGTCGATGTCGAGCATCATGACCACGAACAGGAACAGCACCATCACCGCGCCCACGTAGACGAGCAGCAGCGTGATGGCCAGGAACTCGGCGCGCAGCAGCAGCCAGATCCCCGCCGCCGTGAAGAACGCGAGCACCAGCGACAGCGCCGCATGCACCGGGTTGCGCGTCGTCACGACGCGCAGCGCGGCGCCGAGCAGGATGGCGGCAAACACGTAGAAGAGGACGGTCTCGATCATCGATTCTTGTGGGCGGCGTGCCTACCGGTAGGCGGCGTCGGCCGCCCGGTCCCTCGCGATCGTCTCCTCGTAGCGGTCCCCCACCGCCAGCAGCATGGGCTTGGTGTAGTACAGGTCGCCGCGCTTCTCGCCGTGGAACTCGAAGATGCGCGTCTCCACGATGGCGTCCACCGGGCAGGCCTCTTCGCAGAACCCGCAGTAGATGCACTTGATCAGGTCGATGTCGTAGCGCGTGGTGCGCCGCGTGCCGTCGGCGCGCGACTCGGACTCGATGTGGATGGCGAGCGCGGGACAGACCGCCTCGCACAGCTTGCAGGCGATGCAGCGCTCCTCGCCGTTCGGGTAGCGGCGCAGCGCGTGCAGGCCGCGGAAGCGCGGGCTCTGCGGGGTCTTCTCCTCCGGGAACTGCACCGTGATCTTGCGGGCGAAGGCGTGCCGCCCGGTGAGCCACAGGCCGCGGAACAGCTCCAGCAGCAGGAACGCCCGGAAGAAGTCGACGACGCGCTGGATCATCGCCACAGGCTCCAGGGGGTCTGCATCCACACGCCGACGACCGCGATCCAGACCAGCGTGAGCGGAATGAAGACCTTCCAGCCCAGGCGCATGATCTGGTCGTAGCGGTAGCGCGGGAAGGTGGCGCGGATCCACAGGAACATCGAGACGATCACGAACACCTTGCCGAACAGCCAGAAGAAGGGCGGGATGGCGTCGAACACCGTGCTCGACCACAGGGGCTGCCAGCCCCCGAAGAACAGCACCGCGGTCAGCGTGCTGATCAGGATCATGTTCATGTACTCGGCGAGGAAGAAGAGCGCGAAGCTCATCCCCGAGTACTCGATCATGTGGCCGGCCACGATCTCGGACTCCCCTTCCACCACGTCGAAGGGCGCGCGGTTGGTCTCGGCCACGCCCGAGACGAAGTACACGAACAGCATCGGCAGCAGCGGCAGCCAGTTCCAGGACAGGAAGTACACCCCCTGGCCGGCGAAGTAGCCCCGCCCCTGCTGCGCGACGATGTCCGACAGGTTCAGGCTGCCCGAGACCATGAGCACCACGACCAGCGCAAAGCCCATGGCGAGCTCGTACGAGACCATCTGCGCCGCCGAGCGCATCGCGCCGAGGAACGCGTACTTGGAATTCGACGCCCAGCCCGAGATGATGACGCCGTACACGCCGAACGAGGTCAGCGCCAGGAGGTACAGCAGCCCCGCGTTCACGTCCGCCAGCACGAGCTCCGGCGCGAACGGGATCACCGCCCACGCCGCCAGTGCCGGCATCATCAGCATGATGGGCCCGAGCACGAACAGCCCGGGACTGGCCCGGGTGGGCAGGATGATTTCCTTGAAGAGCAGCTTGATGCCGTCGGCGATCGGCTGCAGCAGGCCGAGCGGGCCGACGCGGTTCGGGCCGATGCGGATCTGGATCCAGCCGATGAGCTTGCGCTCCCACAGCGTCAGGTAGGCGACCGCGACGAACAGCGGCGCGACGATCGCGACGATCCCCGCCAGCGTCCAGCCCGTGTCGATGAGCGCGCTGCGCCAGTCCATCAGGCCGCCTTCTCCGCCTTGAGGCCTTCCACCTGCAGGACGCCGAACATCGGGCCCAGGCCGGCCGTCGCCGGGTGCGCGGCCGCGATGCGCACGCAATCGTCGGGCAGGCGGTCGTCGAGGGCGGCCGCGAGGCGCGCCTCGCCCTCGCCCTGCCGGGCGCGCACCGGCTGCCCGTCGGCGACGGCGAGCTTCTTCATCAGCTTCGCGTTCATCCAGGCCCGCGGCGCCCGTGCGTCGCGCGTCTTTTGCAGCGCGGGCGCGCGCCGCACCAGCGGATCGGTCCAGTAGATGGGCACGTCGGCGATGCGCTGCAGCCCCTGCGCCGCCGTGCCGGCCGCCGCGCCCGCGCCGCCGTCGATCCGGTTGGACAGCAGCGACGCCACGTCGCGGCCCGCGAGGCACGCCTGGCGCACCTCCTCGATCGTGTCGAAGGCCATGCCCTCCCGCCCGAGCATCGTGCCCAGCACGCGGAGCACCTTCCAGGCCGGCCGGGCCTCGCCCGCCGGGAGGACGCTGGCGTGGAACGACTGCACGCGCCCCTCCGTGCTGACGAACGTGCCGGCCGTCTCGCTGAAAGGCGCCACGGGCAGCAGCACGTCGCCCACCTCCGACTTCCACGGGGTGAGGTTGACGATGAAGCGCGCGCCGTCCGCGGCGCGCGGGTCCGCGCAGTCGAGGCGCGGCTCGACGTTCAGGAGCAGCAGCGCCGATTTCTTCCTCACCTCCGGCATGCCGCCGCCCGCCGGCAGCCCGGCGAGGTAGCCGCCGACCGAATTGGCCGCTTCGCCCAGGAACCCGACCTTCACGCCCAGCGCCTGCGCCGCGGCATGAATGGCCGCCGCCTGCGGGTGCTGCTGCGCAAAGTTGCCGAGCAGCACCGCGGCGTTCTTCGCGCCGGCGAGCTTGTCCTTCAGCCCCGCGATCGCCCCCGGCAGGTCGGCGGGCGCGACGATGGTCTTCGACGCGACGGGCATGAGCCAGTCGTCGTCCGTCGAGTGCAGCACGTGGATCTGCGTGCCGCGCTTGGCCGCCTGGCGCAGGCGGTGCGCGAGGAGCGGATGGTCCTTCCGAAGGAAGGAACCCACCACCGCCACCCGGTCCAGCTGGCCGAGGTCGGCGATCGGCATGCCGAGCCAGGGGATCCCGGCACGCTTGCCGTCGGCCGAGAAGTCGCTGTGCCGCAGCCGGAATTCCGTCGGCCCGAGCTTGCCCGCGAGGTACAGCTCCTCCAGCGTGGCATGCGGCGAGGCGAGCACGCCGGCGTCGCGCAGCCCGTCGGCCGCGGCCTGCAGGGCCACTTCCCAGTCCACCTCCTCCAGCCGGCCCTCGCGGCGCAGCATGGGGCGCAGCAGCCGGTCCGGCGCGTTCAGGCCTTCGTACGAGAAGCGGTCCTTGTCCGAGAGCCAGCACTCGTTGACCTGCTCGTTGTCGAGCGGCAGGACGCGCATGACCCGGTTCTGCTTCACCTGCACGATCAGGTTCGAGCCGAGCCCGTCGTGCGGCGAGACGCTGCGGCGGCGCACCAGCTCCCAGGTGCGCGCGGAGTAGCGGAAGGGCTTGGAGGTGAGCGCGCCGACCGGGCAGAGGTCGATCATGTTGCCGGAGAGCTCGGAGTCGACCGAGCGGCCGACGAAGGACACGATCTCGGCGAGCTCGCCGCGGTTCACCATGCCGAGCTCCATCACGCCGCCGATCTCCTCGCCGAAGCGAACGCAGCGCGTGCACTGGATGCAGCGGCTCATTTCCTCGGCGGCGACCAGCGGCCCGAGGTCCTTGTGCAGCACGACCCGCTTTTCCTCCCGGTAGCGGGAGGCGGAGCCCCCGTAGCCCACCGCGAGGTCCTGCAGCTGGCACTCGCCGCCCTGGTCGCAGATCGGGCAGTCGAGCGGATGGTTGATGAGCAGGAACTCCATCACCCCGTTCTGCGCCTTCTTCGCCGCCGGCGAATGCGTCCAGACCTTCATGCCCTCGGCGATCGGCGTGGCGCACGCGGGCATGGGCTTGGGCGCCTTCTCCACCTCGACCAGGCACATGCGGCAGTTCGCGGCCACCGTGAGCTTGGAGTGGTAGCAGAAGTGCGGAACGAAGATGCCGAGGCGCTTGGCGGCCTCGATCACGCTGGTGCCGGCGGGCACCTCGATGGGCTTGCCGTCGATCTCGAGCGTCGGCATCAGGCGGCTTCCTTCACGGCGGGCAGCGCGTGCGCGCCCGCCCGGCCCCACTTGGGCTCGATGTCCTGCGTCACCCGGCAGCGCTTGTGCTCGATGTGGTGCACGAACTCGTCGCGGAAGTGCTTGATGAAGCTCTTCACCGGCAGCGCCGCCGCGTCGCCCAGCGCGCAGATGGTACGACCGGCGATGTTGTCGGAGACGTTGTCGAGGAGCGCGAGGTCCTCCATCCGCCCCTGCCCGTTCTCGATGCGGTGCACGACGCGGTAGAGCCAGCCCGTGCCCTCGCGGCACGGCGTGCACTGGCCGCAGGATTCCTCGAAGTAGAAGTACGACAGGCGCTCCAGCGCCCGCACCATGCAGGTGGTCTCGTCCATGACGATCACCGCGCCCGAGCCGAGCATCGAGCCCGCCTTGGCGATGGAGTCGTAGTCCATGTCGGTCTTCATCATGATGTCCGCGGGCAGCACGGGCATCGAGGAGCCGCCCGGGATCACCGCCTTGAGCTGGCGGCCGCCGCGCACGCCGCCCGCCATCTCCAGCAGCTTCGCGAAAGGCGTGCCGAGCTTCACCTCGTAGTTGCCCGGCTTGTTGACGTGCCCGGTCACCGAGAAGAGCTTCGTGCCGCCGTTGTTCGGGCGCCCGAGCGCGAGGAAGGCGTCGCCGCCCTTCCTCATGATCCAGGGCACCGCGGCGAAGGTCTCGGTGTTGTTGATGGTGGTCGGCTTGCCGAACAGCCCGTAGCTCGCCGGGAACGGCGGCTTGAAGCGCGGCTGGCCCTTCTTGCCCTCGAGCGACTCGAGCAGCGCCGTCTCTTC
>DASUFW010000159.1:0-15142 GCA_036274335.1 Burkholderiales bacterium
GCTCGGGCTCTCGGTCGGCCAGAGCATCGACTGGCCCGTGCCGGGCGGACGCACCACGCGCATCAAGATCCTGGACGTCGTGTCCCAGCCGGGACGGGGTCACCGCTAGCGCCGCGGGCGCGTGAGCCGCGCGTAAGCCACCACCGCAGCGAAGAACACCAGGCTGAGTCCCGCCTCGGCGAGCGCCAGCCGCTGCGAGAGGCCGTGCTCGCTCCAGGCGCGCGTGGCGCCCTCGGCGAGATAGGCGAGGATCAGCAGGCTCGACCACTGGTAGGCGTAGCGCCGGCCCGAGAGGATGCCGCCCAGCGGGAGCGCCAACGGCGCGGCTTTGAGGGCGAGCAACGTGCCGCCGGGCGCGAGCGGCGCGAGCCACAGCTCCCACGCAAGGCACAGGATGATCAGGGCGGCGAGGCTCGCCGCTGCGGTCAGGCGTAGCGCAGGCAAAGGATGGGCGGGAGCTGCGTCGACAGGCAGCGCCACGAATCGCCGCCGTCAGCCGACGTCCACAGGCCGCCCGTCGTCGAGCCGAAGGCGAGGGCCTCGCCGCTGGCGTCCACGTCAAGGCAATGGCGATAGACGAGGTCGTAGGCGTGATCCTGCGGCAATCCCTTGCGCAGCACGTCGAACGATCGTCCGCCGTCGCGCGTGCGCGCCACCACCAGCTTGGCGTCCACCGGCACGCGGCACTCGTCCTTCACCGCCGGAACGAACCAGGCGGTCTGCGCATCGCGCGGGTGCGCCGCGACCGCGAAGCCGAACTTGGACGGGCGAATCGCGGTGACTTCCCGCCATTGCGCGGCGCCGTCCGTGCTGCGGAAGACGCCGTTGTGGTGCTGCACCCACAGGACGTCGGGCTGCGCCGCGCACAGCACCAGCCGGTGCACGTCCTGCGCGTTCTGCTCGAACTTCTTCTCGGGCGGCATGTACTCGGCGTACATGCCCTTCGCACAGATTGCCCAGCTCGCGCCGCCGTCGCGCGTCTGCCAGGCGCCGCCCGTGGAGACGCCCACCGTGATGCGCTTCGGATCGAGCGGGTCGATCGCGATGGAGTGGATGCCGGCGTGGTCGTAGCCGCCGCCGGTCCATTCGAGGCGCTCGGGCCGGTGCCACAGGCTCTCCACCAGCCGCCAGCTCGCGCCGCGATCCTCCGAGGTGAACAGGCCGCCGGGAATCGTGCCCGCCCACAGGCGCCGGCCGTCGGATTCCAGCGACCAGAGCTGCACCAGCTTCCAGGGCGTCTTGTCGGCGGCGCCGGCGGGCTGCGGCGGGTACTCGGGCGCCGCCACTTCCTCCCAGGTCCGGCCGCCATCGCCGCTGCGGTGCAGCTTGACGCCGAAATGCCCGAGGTTGAGCGCGGCGTAGAGCGTGCCGTCGCGGTCGGGGAGCAGCATGCTCACCGGGTCGCCGAGGAACTGCGGCTTGCCGATTCGGCCTTCCTCGACCACGAACAGTCCCTTGCGCGTGCCGACGTAGAGCTTCATCTCAGCCTCCGGTCAGTGCCTGCATGACGTACACCTCGCTCGACTCGCCCACCGCGTCGCTCAGCCCCTCGCGGTCGCGCACGCGGCGGCCGTCCACGAAGACGGTCACGTGCTTGCGCAGGTGCCCCTGCTCGTCGAGCACGTAGGAACGGGCGCGCGGCTGGGCGGCGAACACCTCGGCGAGCGCGGTGCGCACGGTGCCCGCCGCCACCGGGCGCTCGGCGCAGTCGACGTGCCGCTGCAGGTTGGACGTGAAGACGACCCGGGCCACGGCGCTAGCCGTGCAGCTTCAGCGCGATCTCGGCGAGCCGCCGGCCCTGCGCGACGCACAGCGCGCGCTCGGCGTCGGTCACCGGCTCGTCATCAGCCGTCCCCGCAAAATGGCTCGGCCCGTAGGGGGTGCCACCCGAGCGCGTCGCGTTCAGCGCCGCTTCCGTGTAAGGCGTACCGACGATCAGCATGCCCTGGTGCAGGAGCGGCAGCATCATCGACAGCAGCGTGGTCTCCTGCCCGCCGTGCATCGAGGCGGTGGAGGTGAACACGCACGCAGGTTTCCCGGCGAGCGTGCCCTTCAGCCAGAACGCACCCGTGCCGTCGAGGAAGTGCTTGAGCGGCGCCGCCATGTTGCCGAAGCGCGTCGGGCTGCCGAGCGCAAGCCCGGCGCAGCGCTCCAGGTCCTTCAGCTCGCAGTAGGGCGCGCCTTCGGGCGGGACGCCGGGCTGCGCTTCCTGCGTGACGGGCGCGACCTTGGGCACCGTGCGCAGGCTCGACGCCGCGCCCGGCACGCGCTCCACGCCCTCGGCGACGAGCTCCGCCATGCGGCGTACCGAACCGCCCACGCTGTAGTACAGGACGAGGATCTCCACCACGGCCTGTATCATACGGCCCGCATGCTGCGGACCCTACAACGCCTGCCCGACTACCTGCTCGGGCTGGCGAGGCGGCTGCGCGAGGACCGCGGCTTCGAGACGGCCGGCTCGCTCACTTATACGACGCTGCTGGCGCTGGTGCCCCTGGTGGCCGTCGTGCTGGCGATCGCTTCGCCATTCCCCATCTTCGACCGCGCCATGAACGCGCTCGGACGGTTCATCACCACGAACCTGCTGCCCGACGGCGGCGCCATGGTGACGCGGCAGGTCAGCGCCTTTGCCGCCAAGGCGGGCCAGCTGACGCGGATCGGCGTCGCATTCCTGGTGGTGACCGCGTTCCTCCTCATGAACACCGTCGACGGCGCCCTGCATCGCATCTTCCGTGTGCAGCGGCGACGGTCGCTGCTGCGCCGCCTGGTCGTGTACTGGGCGGTGCTGACCTTCGGTCCCGTGCTGATCGGCGCCGGCCTGTGGATGACCTCGACGCTGGTGGTGAATTCCTTCGGGCTGCTCGACCTGAACGAGGAAGGCAAGGCGGTGCTGCGCCTGCTGCCTTTCGGCTTCACTTGCCTGGCCCTGACGCTGCTCTATCTGCTGGTGCCGAACCGGCGCGTGGGCCTGGTGCGGGCGGCGACCGGGGGCATGATCGCCGGCGTGATGTTCGAGTTCGCCAAGCGCGCCTTCGGGCTCTACGTCGTCAAGCTGCCGACCTATACGATGATCTACGGCGCGCTCGCCGTGGTTCCGCTGCTGCTGATGTGGATGTACCTGTCCTGGGTGATCGTGCTGTTCGGGGCGACGCTGACCGCGTCGCTGCTCGAGCGCGTTCCCCAGTAAGCCCGGAGGAGTGCGCATGGAGAAGGTGCCGAGTGGGGAACGCCTGATTGCCGCCCTGGACGTGCCCACGGCCGCCGACGCGCGCGCGCTCGCCGAGCGGCTGGGGGACGCGGTGCGCTTCTACAAGATCGGCCTGGAGCTGTTCACCGCGGGCGGCTACTTCGAGCTGCTGCAGTGGCTGCGAGGGCGGGGCGGCCGCGTATTCGCCGATCTCAAGCTCTACGACATCCCGGAGACGGTGCGCCGCGCAGTCGCCAACCTGCGCTCGAGCGGGGCCTCGTTCCTGACGGTGCACGCCGAGCGCTCGATCCTCGAGGCGGCGGCGCGGGAAAAGGGCGAGCTGAAGGTCCTCGGCGTCACGGTGCTGACGAGCTTCGACCAGCGCGCGGTCGCCGAGATGGGCTACGGCGGCAGCCTCGAGGAGCTGGTCGTGCAGCGCGCGCGCGCGGTGCTCGAATCCGGCGGCGACGGGGTGATCGCCTCGGGCCTGGAGGCGCCGCGCCTGAGGAAGGAGTTCGGCGAGCGGCTGCTGATCGTCACGCCGGGCGTGCGCCCGGCCGGCGCGGGCGCGCAGGACCAGAAGCGGGTGGTCGACGTCGCGCAGGCGTTCGCCAACGGCGCCGACTACATCGTCGTCGGCCGCCCGATTCGCGACGCGGAAGACCCCCGCGCGGCGGCCGCGTCGATCCAGGCGACCATCGCCGCAGCGTTCGACCGCTGACGCGGCGCACCGAGAGCGCGCGCAAGCCGCGTATCGCGTACAATGCGCGACTTTTTGCGTAATTGATCAGGCACATGCCGCGCGCGCTGCGCAACCTCGCCATCATCGCCCACGTCGACCACGGCAAGACCACGCTCGTGGACAAGCTGCTGCGCGCCGCGGGCACCTTTGCCGCGCACGAGAAGCTGGAAGAGCGCGTCATGGACTCCAACGACCTGGAGCGCGAGCGCGGCATCACGATCCTGGCGAAGAACTGTGCGGTCGACTACCTCGGCACGCACATCAACATCGTCGACACGCCCGGCCATGCCGACTTCGGGGGCGAGGTCGAGCGCGTGCTGTCCATGGTGGACGGCGTGTTGCTCCTCGTGGACGCGGTGGAGGGGCCCATGCCGCAGACGCGCTTCGTCACGCGCAAGGCGCTTGCCCAGGGCCTGAAGCCGATCGTGGTGGTCAACAAGGTGGATCGACCGGGCGCGCGCGCCGCCTGGGTGGTGAACCAGACCTTCGACCTGTTCGACAAGCTGGGCGCTACCGAGGAGCAGCTCGATTTTCCGGTGGTCTACGCCTCGGCGCTCGAGGGCTGGGCGAGCTTGGATCCGGCGGCGCGCGCAGGCGACATGCAGCCGCTGTTCGAGGCGATTCTCCGGCACGTTCCGACGCGCGACGAGGACCCGGAGGCGCCGCTGCAGCTGCAGATCTGCTCGCTCGACTATTCGAGCTACGTCGGCAAGATCGGCATCGGGCGCATCCGCCGCGGGCGGCTGCGGGCGGCGCAGGAAGTGCTCGTGGTGCACGGGCCCGACGCCGCGCCGACCAAGGCCAAGGTCAACCAGGTGCTGATGTTCAGGGGCCTGGAGCGCACGCCGGTCGAGGAGGCGGAGGCCGGCGACATCGTGCTCGTGAACGGCATCGAGGAAGTCGGTATCGGCACCACCCTGTGCGACCTGGAGCACCCCGAGGCGCTGCCGCTGCTCAAGGTGGACGAGCCGACGCTGACGATGAACTTCCTGGTCAACGCCTCGCCGCTGGCGGGCCGCGAGGGCAAGTTCGTGACCAGCCGCCAGATCCGCGAGCGCCTCGAGCGGGAGACGAAGTCCAACGTCGCCCTGCGCGTCGAGTACCCCGAGGACACCGACACCTTCATCGTCCACGGGCGCGGCGAGCTGCACCTGACGATCCTGCTGGAGAACATGCGCCGCGAGGGCTACGAGATCGCGGTCTCGCGGCCGCGCGTGCTGTACAAGGAGGTCGACGGGGTGCGCTGCGAGCCGTTCGAGATGCTCACCGTCGACGTCGAGGAAGCGAACCAGGGCGGCGTCATGGAGGAGCTTGGCCGGCGGCGCGGCGAGCTGCAGGACATGCAGCCCGACGGCAAGGGCCGCGTGCGCCTCGACTACCGCATCCCGGCGCGCGGCCTGATCGGCTTCCAGGGCGACTTCCTGACGCTGACGCGCGGCACCGGCCTCCTGAGCCACGTGTTCGACGAATACGCGCCGGCGCGGCCGGAAGAGATGGCGGGGCGCCGCAACGGCGTGCTGGTGTCGCAGGACGACGGCGCCGCGGTGGCCTATGCGCTGTGGAAGCTGCAGGAGCGCGGCCGCATGTTCGTGCGCCCGGGTGATCCCGTGTACGAAGGCATGATCATCGGCATCCACGCCCGCGACAACGACCTGGTGGTGAACCCGATCCGCACCAAGCAGCTCACCAACATTCGCGCCTCCGGCAAGGACGAGGCCATCGATCTCACGCCGCCGATCGGGCTGACGCTGGAGTACGCAGTGGAATTCATCGCTGACGACGAGCTGGTGGAGATCACGCCGAAGTCGATCCGGCTGCGCAAGCGCCACCTCAGGGAGCACGAGCGCCGGCGCGCCGAGCGGGCGGCGGCGTAACCAGAGATCCTGCAAGCGACGACGCCAGCGTAAGCGCGCCGCGCTTGCAGTACAAAACGGTCTCGTGTTTTCTGGCGGGATGAATCTCCCCGCCAGAAAACACGAGATTCTTTGAAAAGCCAAACCCGCGAAGAGGTCGATGCCGTCCTGGGTTTGGATCCGACTTACGGAATCGGCACCGCCGCGAGCAGCTGCGCGCCCACGTCCACCCGGCGCGCCGCGTCGTGCGCGGGGCGCAGCCGGTGGGTCGCCACGCCGGGCACGACGGCCTGCAGGTCCTCCGGGATCACCTTGTCGCGCCCCTCGATGAGCGCCCACGCGCGCGCCGCGTGCACCAGCGCGAGCGCCGCGCGCGGCGACAGCCCCGCGACATAGTCGGGCGAGCGCCGCGTGTACTCGACGATCGCCTGTACGTAGTCGAGCAGCGCGGGCGCGACGTGCACCTGCTGCGCGTTGCCCTGCAGCTCGACCAGCTCGGCCGGCGTCATGCAGGGCCCGAGGCTCGCCAGCAGGTCGCGCCGGTCGGCGCCGGCCAGCAGCGCGCGCTCGGCGTCGCGGTCCGGGTAGCCGAGCTCGATGCGCATCAGGAAGCGGTCGAGCTGCGACTCGGGCAGCGGGAAGGTGCCCACCTGCTCCGAGGGGTTCTGGGTCGCGATGACGAAGAACGGCTCGGGCAGCGGGCGCGTCTCCGTCTCCACGGTGACCTGGTGCTCTTCCATCGCCTCAAGCAGCGCGCTCTGCGTCTTGGGCGTCGCGCGGTTCACTTCGTCGGCGAGGATCAGCTGGGCGAAGATCGGCCCGGGATGGAACTTGAAGCTGCCGCCGTCGCGCTCGTAGATGGAGACGCCGAGGATGTCGGCCGGCAGCATGTCGCTGGTGAACTGGATGCGCGAGAAATGCAGGCCGAGCGTCTTCGCCAGCACGTGCGCGAGCGTCGTCTTGCCCACGCCGGGCAGATCCTCGATGAGCAGGTGGCCGCGCGCGACGAGGCAGGCGAGGGCGAGCCGCACCTGCGATTCCTTGCCGAGAATCACCTGGCTGGCGGCCGCGACGAGCCGCTCGAGCGGCGAGGGCTCGGGCGCCGCTTTCAGCTGCGTTTTCAGGAGCATCGCGCGATTGTACAGGGTATGATTTACTGAATGACTGCGGCATTCGTCACGCATCCCGACTGCCTCAAGCACGACATGGGCGCGTGGCATCCCGAGCGGCCCGAGCGCCTCACCGCGATCGAGGACCAGCTGATCGCCTCGGGCATCGGCCAGTTCCTCGTGCGGCACGACGCGCCGCTCGCCACCGACGAGCAGCTCGCGCGCGTGCACCCGATCGAGTACGTGCGCGCGATTCGCGACGCCGCGCCGCAGGAAGGCACGGTACACCTCGATCCCGACACCGCCATGAATCCGTACAGCCTGCAGGCGGCGCTGCGCGCGGCGGGCGCGGCCGTCCTCGCCACGGACCTGGTGATGCGCGGCGAGGCGAGCGCGGCGTTCTGCAGCGTGCGGCCGCCCGGCCACCACGCGTGCCGCACGCGTCCGATGGGCTTCTGCATCTTCAACAACGTGGCGGTGGCCGCGCGCCATGCGCTCGCGGCGCACGGCCTGCAGCGCGTCGCGATCATCGACTTCGACGTGCACCACGGCAACGGCACCGAAGACATCTTCGAGGGCGATCCCCAGGTGCTGATGGCCTCGACCTTCCAGCATCCCTTCTATCCGTACAGCGGCACCGAAGACCCGGCCCCGAACATGGTCAACGTCCCGCTGCCCGCCGGCGCCGGCTCGAAGCAGCTGCGCGAGGCGGTCCGCGAGGCCTGGGTCCCCGCGCTCGACGCCTTCCGGCCCGAGCTGGTCATCTTTTCCGCCGGCTTCGACGCGCATGTCGAGGACGACATGGCCATGCTGAGCTTCACCGACCAGGACTACGCCTGGGTGACGCGCGAGGTGAAGGCGGTGGCGGATCGACACGCGGGCGGACGCATCGTGTCGATGCTGGAAGGCGGCTACGCGCTCTCGGCGCTCGGCCGCAGCGCCGTACAGCACCTGCGCGTGCTGGCGGAGCTGGACCAGTAGGCCTGGGGGTCATGCGCGCGCTGGTCTTCGCCGCCGCGTGTGCGCTCGTGCAGGCGGCCGTCGCCGCCGACTTCGGGGATTGGACCGGGCCGACGCCGGGCCTGCGGCTGCAGGACCTGCACGGGCGCGAGCATCGCCTCGCCGACTATCGAGGGCGCGTGGTGCTGGTCAACTTCTGGGCCACCTGGTGCGCCCCGTGCCGCGAGGAGATGCCTTCGATCGGCAGGCTGCGGCGGTCATTGGCGGGGCAGCCCTTCGAAGTGCTCGCGGTGAACGTCGGCGAGCCCGCATCGCGCATCGAGAAGTTCCGCGCCCAGGTGCCGATGGATTTCCCCGTGCTGCTCGACGCGGACACGGCCGCCGCGCGCGCATGGAAGGCCCGCTTCCTGCCCGCGAGCTACCTGGTGGACGCCGACGGACGGGTGCGCTACACGGTTTACGGAGCGCTGGACTGGGCGGGCCCGGCGGCGCGGGCGAAGGTCCTCGAGCTGCTGGGCAGGGCGCCGCGCAGGGCTTTCGAGAGCGCGGTTCTGCGGCTTCCCGACCTGGGCCGCCTAGGCGGCTTCCTTGCCTTTCACCGCGGCGGGCGTTTCCTCGATCAGCGCGATGACGCGCTTGGCGTGGCGGTAGAGCTTCTCGCCCTTGTCGGTGACCAATATGCCGCGCCGGTGCCGCTCGAACAGCTGCACGCCGAGGAACAGCTCGAGGCGCCGGATGCGCGCCGACACGTTGGACTGCACCGTATCGAGCAGCACGGCGGCGCGCGCGAAGCCACGCTCCTCGTACACGGCGATAAAGTAGCGAAGGTCCTTGGTGTCCATGGCTCGAAGGACTATAGCAGGGCGCGCGTGATATCAGTTTTCGAGCTTGCAAAAGGTGCGCGGGCGGTCAAGGCTCATTCCACTTGCCAGGGCTCGCAGCGCCCGCGTGCGGCGCCCGAAGGAAGCGCTGCGTAGGCCCCGTCGGGATCCGAGGTGGCGCGCGCATCGAAGTGCCAGGCATGGCGCGCCGCAAAACGTACACATGTCATGGACCCGCGCCGCTCGGTGCGGCGCTCGCATCCGGTCAGCGTGGTGACCCGCACGCTCGGCCCGACGCGCTCGATGAAATGCACCGCCGCGTCCGTGGCTCGCACCTGCACCTCGCGCCTCCCCGGCGCATGGGAGGAGAGCACTTGCGCCGAGGCCGCCGTCACGGATTCGTAGACGAGCAGCATGGGCTCGGGCCGTGGCGCCTCCAGCATCCCCTCGATCAGGCTGCGCCCGCCCGGGTCGGGGAACTCGCAGACCAGGTCGCCGATGCGCAGCGCATCGCGCACGTCCTGCGCCGCGGCCGGCGCCGCCGCGAAGGCCAGCGCCAGCGCGAGGCCCCTCACGCCGCGAGCGTCCGCGCGAGCTCGGCGAAGGATTCCCGGCCGGGCGAGGCGACGCGCAGCACCGGCGCCTCGGCCAGGCGGGCGAAGTTGCGCGCCGCCGAGCGCCGGTAGGCCGGGTCGTAGTGCTCGTCGAGCAGGCGCGCGACGAGCGCCTCGAACGCGCCCTGCGCCGCCAGCGCCTTCCACGATTCGATCCGGGCGCGCCCGTGCAGCGGCTGGAGGCAGTCGAGCTGCGCGCCGAGCGAGGCCGTGTCGTCGAAGAAGTGCCGGTACTCGTCCATCAGCAGCGCGACGCGCGTTTGCGGGTCCGCCTCGAGCAGCACGCACTCCGAGGCGCGCATCGCCGTGATGAGCGCCTCCGGGACCTGCAGCTGGCCGATCTTGCGGCTTTCCCCCTCCACGAACACCGGGCGCGCCGGCGACAGCGCGGCGAGCGCCGCGTACAGCCGGCTTTCGAAGAGCTTCTGCGGTGGCTGCGGCTGCCCGGGCAGGTTGCCGAGCACCGAGCCGCGGTGCGCGGCGAGCGCTTCCAGGTCCAGCACCTGCGCACCCGAGCGTGCGAGGGCATGCAGCAGGCGGCTCTTGCCGCTGCCGGTGGCGCCGTGCACCACGCGCAGGCGCAGGCTGCCGGGAAGCCGCGCCAGCTGCTCGATGATCCAGCGGCGGTAGGCCTGGTAGCCCCCCTCCAGGGTGTGCGCGTCCCAGCCGACCTCGCGCAGCACGTGCGCGAATGCGCCGCTGCGCTTGCCGCCGCGCCAGCAGTACACGAGCGGCCGCCAGCTGCGCGGCATGCCGGCGAGCGCGGTCTCGAGGTGGCGCGCGATGTTGCGCGAGACCAGCGCCGCGCCCTGGCGCTTGGCCTCGAACGGCGACTGCTGCTTGTAGACGGTGCCGATGTAGGCGCGCTCGGTGTTGCCGAGCACCGGCAGCGAGCGGGCGCCCGGCAGGTGGTCCTGCGCGAATTCCGCGGGCGAGCGCGCGTCGAGGATCGCGTCGAAGGACGCAAGGAGGTCGGACGCCATGGCGATCGAGTGCGGTGCAGTGCGCATCGGCTAAAATTTTACGCTCCCCCATGAGCGAACCCGATCCCCGGCGCGCGGTCGCGCAGTACCGGCGGCATGCCGCCGGCTACGACGCGAGCGCGCGGCGCACGATGGCACTGCGCCGGCGGGCGGTCGAGTGGCTGGGCCTGTCGCCGGGCGAGCGCGTGCTCGATGTCGCCTGCGGCACCGGCCTGTCGCTGCCGCTGCTCGCCGAACGCGTCGGCCCGGCGGGGCGGGTGGTGGGGGTCGAGCTGAGCCCCGACATGATCCAGAGGGCGCGCGAGCGCGTGGCGCAGGCGGGCCTGACGCAGGTCGAGCTGGTCGAGGCGCCGATGCAGGACGCGGCGCTCGAGGGCCGCTTCGACGCGGTGCTCTTCAACTACACGCACGACGTGCTGCAGTCGCCGCGCGCGCTGGCGCGCGTCTTCGCGCACGTGCGCCCGGGCGCCCGGGTCGTATCCGTGGGCGTCAAGCATCCGCCCGTGTGGCTGTTTCCCTTGCGGCTGCTGCGGCTCTGGAAGGCGCGGCCCTACCTCACCACGTTTCGCGGCCTGGCACGCCCATGGGCGCCGCTCGAACCCTACGTCGAGGGAATGGAAATCCGTCCCTTGATGCTCAATACCAATTACATGATGCGCGCGCAGGCTAGAATCCGCCCGTGAACGCCCCTGAACGAATCCGCCTCACCGAGTTCAGCCACGGGGGCGGCTGCGGCTGCAAGATCGCGCCCGGGGTGCTTGCCGAGATTCTCGCCGCCACGCCGATCCGCGGCCTGCCGAAGGAGCTGCTGGTCGGTACCGAGACGGCGGACGACGCCGCGGTGTACCGGTTGAACGAGCAGCAGGCGCTGGTCGCGACCACCGATTTCTTTACGCCGATCGTGGACGATCCCTACGACTTCGGCCGCATCGCGGCGACCAACGCGATCTCGGACGTCTATGCGATGGGCGGCAGGCCCATCCTCGCGCTCGCGCTGGTCGGCATGCCGCTCGACAAGCTGCCGGTCAGCGTGATCCGGAAGATTCTGGAGGGGGGAGAGTCGGTGTGCGCGGCCGCGGGCATCCCGGTCGCGGGCGGGCACTCGATCGACACGCTCGAGCCGATCTACGGCCTGGTGGCGCTCGGGCTGGTGCATCCGGACAAGGTCAAGAAGAACAGCGGCGCGCGCGCGGGCGACGTGCTGGTGCTCGGCAAGCCGCTCGGCGTGGGCATCCTGTCCGCCGCGCTGAAGCAGGGCAGGATCTCGGACGCCGGCTACCGGCAGATGATCGACTTCACCACCCGGCTCAATACGCCCGGCCAGGCGCTCTCGGAGATGGCCGGCGTGCACGCGCTCACCGATGTCACCGGCTTCGGGCTCGCCGGACACCTCCTCGAGATCTGCCGCGGCTCGAAGCTCGCCGCGCGGATCGACCTCGCCGGCGTGCCGGTCATCGACGAGGCGCTCGAGTGGGTGAGGCAGGGCGTCGCCACCGGGGCGTCCGAGCGCAACTGGGCCGGCTACGGCGCCGACCTGCAGCTGCCGGCCGGGGCGCCGGACTGGATGAAGACTCTCCTCACCGACCCGCAGACGAGCGGCGGGCTGCTCGTCGCCTGCGACCCCGCGGCCGAGGCGGACGTGCTGAAGGCGTTCGCGGCGCACGGCTTCCCTGAGGCGCGCGCCATCGGCCGCCTCGCGGCGGGCGCGCCGCAGATTACCGTCACCTGAGCAGCGGCCGCAGGGCCTTCCACACGTTGTCGAGCAGGACCGGCTGCGCTTCCGCGGCCGGGTGGATGCGGTCGGACTGGAAGCGCGCGGGATCCTCGGCCATGCCCGAGAGCAGGAACGGCGTGTACGCGGTGCCGCGCCGCCTGGCCAGCGTCGCGAAGGCGTCGGCGAAGGCCTGCGTGTACTCGGGCCCGTAGTTCGGCGGAATGCGCATGCCGACCAGCAGCACGCGCGCGCCGGCGCGCTCGGCCATGCCGATCATGGCGTCCAGGTTCTTCTGCATCGCCTCGACGGGCAGCCCGCGCAGCCCGTCGTTGGCGCCCAGCTCGAGGATCAGGATCGCCGGCTTCTCGCGCTGGAGCGCGCGCGGCAGCCGCGCGAGGCCGCCCGCGCTGGTCTCGCCCGAGATGCTCGCGTTCACGACGCTATAATCGAAGCGCTCGCGCCGCAGCCGCTCGGCGAGCAGCGCCACCCAGCCGCGCTGCGCGGCGATGCCGTAGGCCGCCGACAGGCTGTCGCCGAACACGAGGATCGTCTTCCCCCATGCACCCGCGGAAAGGCACATGAACAGGCAGGCGACGAGCGTTCTCAGGGCGCGGGGCATCGGCAAGACGGTGAAGAGCGGCGAGGCGGACCTGGTGATTCTCCGGGAAATCGACCTCGACGTCATGCCGGGCGAGGTGGTGGCGGTGGTCGGCGCCTCGGGCTCGGGCAAGTCCACGCTGCTCGCCCTCCTGGCCGGGCTGGACACGCCCAGCACGGGTGCGGTGGAGCTCGCTGGCGAGGACCTCTTTGCGCTCGATGAGGACGCGCGCGCCGAGCTGCGCGGCCGCACGGTGGGCTTCGTGTTCCAGTCGTTCCAGCTGCTGCCCTCGCTCACTGCGCTGGAGAACGCGATGCTGCCGCTCGAGCTGGCGGGCCGCGACGACGCGGAGGACGCGGCGCGCGCGATTCTCTCCCGCGTGGGGCTCGGCGAGCGGCTGCACCACTATCCGAAGCATCTGTCCGGCGGCGAGCAGCAGCGCGTGGCGCTGGCGCGCGCGTTCGTCGTGCGCCCGCAGCTGCTCCTCGCGGACGAGCCGACCGGCAGCCTCGACGCCGAGTCCGGGGACGCGGTGATCGAGCTCCTGTTCCAGCTCAATCGCGAGGCCGGCACGACGCTGGTCATGGTGACCCACGACGAGCAGCTCGCGCGCCGCTGCACGCGCGTGGTCCGGCTCGCCGCGGGCAGGATCGTCGCGTGAGGCGGCTCGCGCTGCGCATGCTGGCGCGCGACTGGCGCGCCGGCGAGCTGCGCGTGCTGGCCGCGGCGCTGGTGATCGCGGTGGCGAGCATCACCAGCGTCGCGTTCTTCGCCGACCGCGTCGGGCGGGCGCTGCTGCGCGACGCGCACCAGCTGCTCGGCGCCGATCTGGTGCTGCGCTCGGATCATCCCTGGCAGGCCGGCCTCGCCGAGGAGATCGCGCGCCACGGGCTGCAGCGGGCCGAGGGCCTCAACTTCATCAGCATGGCGCGCGGCGGGGGCGGCAGCCAGCTGGCGGGCGTCAAGGCGGTCACCGAAAACTATCCGTTGCGCGGCAGGCTGCGCATCGCGCCTGCGCCCAACGCCGCGGATGCGCCCGCCGCCGCGGGCCCCGCGCGCGGCACCGTGTGGCTCGACGAGACGCTCATGACGGCGCTCGGCACGCCGGTCGGCGCGCGCCTGAAGCTCGGCGCTGCCGAGCTCAGGGTGGCCGCGGTGCTGACGCTCGAGCCCGAGCGCGGCGCCAACTTCTTCAACATCGCCCCGCGCCTGATGATGAACGCGGCGGACGTGCCGGCGACCGGGCTCATCCAGACCGGCAGCCGCGTCTGGTACTACCTGTACGTGGCGGGGCCACCGGCCTCGCTCGCGGCGTTCGAAGCCTGGGCGCGCGAGCACCTGGAGCGCGGCCAGCAGGTCGACAACCTGGACAGCGGGCGCCCGGAAGTGCGCACGGCGATCGATCGCGCGCACCGCTTCCTCGGACTGACCGCGCTGCTGGCGGCGATCCTCGCCGGCGTCGCCATCGCGCTCGCCACGCGGCGCTTCGTCGAGCGCCACTACGATGGCTGTGCGGTGATGCGCTGCCTCGGGGCCCCGCAGGGCCGGCTGCTCGCCCTCTACGGCATCGAATTCCTCGCGCTGGGCGTACCGGCCTGCGCGGCGGGCTGCGCGCTCGGGTACGCGGCGCAGGGCGCGATCGCCGCGGCGCTCGGTGAGCTGCTGCGCGCCTCGCTGCCCGAGCCGACGCTGCTGCCGGCGCTGCAAGGCTTCCTGGTGGGCCTGGTGCTGCTGCTCGGCTTCGCGCTGCCGCCGCTCGTGCAGCTGAAGAACGTGCCGGCGGCGCGCGTCATCCGCCGCGAGGCCGGCGCGCCGCGCGCCGGCGCCCTGGCGGTATACGGGGCGGGCGCGGGGGCGCTCGCGGCGCTGCTCCTGTGGCAGGCGGGCGACGTGCGCCTCGGCCTTTATGTCATCGGCGGGTTCGGCGCCGCGGTGCTTGGCTTCGCCGCGGTCGCACTCGGCGCGCTGCGCTTGACCGCCTCTGGCGCGGTCGCGCGGCGCCTGGGCGCGCGTAGCCACGCGCTGCGCTATGGCCTGGCGAACCTGCGGCGCCACGCGCGCGCCAACGCGGTGCAGGTGGCGAGCCTCGCGCTCGGGCTCACGGCCGTGCTGCTGCTCACTTTCACGCGGAACGAGCTGGTCGACGCCTGGCGCCGCAGCGCGCCCCCCGACGCGCCGAACCGGTTCCTGATCGGCGTGCAGCCCGACCAGGTGCAAGGCGTGCGCCGCTTCCTGGAGGAGGCTGGCATCGGCGCGGCGGCGCTCGAGCCCATGGTCCGTGGTCGCCTCGTGGAGGTGAACGGCAAGCCGGTAAGCGAGAAGGACTACGGCGAGGAGCGCGCGCGCCGGCTGGTGGAGCGCGAATTCAACCTGTCCTACGCCGACCAGCTCCCCGGCCACAACCAGATCGCGGCGGGACGCTGGTTCGCGCCGGGCGCCCAGGAGCTGTCGGTCGAGCAGGGCATCGCCGAGCGCCTCGGCTGGCAGCTCGGCGACGCGCTCACCTTCAACGTGGGCGGCGAGCGCGTCACCGGCCGCATCTCTTCGCTGAGGACGCTGCG
>DASUFW010000160.1:0-7129 GCA_036274335.1 Burkholderiales bacterium
CCCCCGTGCAATCCATGGCCAAGCCGCTTCCCACTTCCATCGACCAGACGCAAACGCTGCTCGCCTCGGCCGACTACGTTGCCGACCGCAGCCTCGCCACCGCCCTGTACCTCTCGCTCGCCATGCGCCGGCCGCTGTTCCTCGAAGGCGAGGCCGGCACCGGCAAGACCGAGATCGCCAAGGTCGTGGCGCAGACGCTCGGGCGCGAGCTGATCCGCCTGCAGTGCTACGAGGGCCTGGACATCGCGCAGGCCGCCTACGAATGGAACTATCCGCGCCAGATGATCGAGATCCGGCTGGCCGAGGCCTCGGGCGAGAAATCGCGCGACCGGATGGCGCACGACATCTTCGACGACCGGTTCCTGATCAAGCGCCCGCTGGCCCTGGCGCTGGAGGGCGCCAAGGGCGCCGCGCCGGTGCTGCTGATCGACGAGCTGGACCGGACCGACGAGCCTTTCGAGGCCTACCTGCTGGAAGTGCTGTCCGACTGGCAGATCACCATCCCGGAAACCGGGACGCTGAAGGCGGCCGAGCCGCCGATCGTCGTCATCACCTCGAACCGGACGCGGGAGATCCACGACGCCGTGAAGCGCCGCTGCTTCTACCACTGGGTGGACTACCCCGACGCGCGGCGCGAGCTCGAGATCCTGAAGAAGAAGGCGCCGAAGGCTTCCGCCGCGCTGTCGCGAGAGGTCGTGGCCTTCGTGCAGCGCCTGCGGGGCGTCGACCTGTTCAAGCTGCCCGGCGTCGCCGAGACCATCGACTGGGCCAACTGCCTGGTGGCGCTGGACCGGATCGCACTCGACCCGGAGACGGTCAACAACACGCTCGGCGTGCTGCTCAAGTACCAGGACGACATCGAGCGCATCGCGGGCGAGGAAGCCGCGCGCCTGGTGAGCGAGGCGAAGGGCGCCGCCGCGACGGCGTAGATGCTGCCGCAGATCGACCCCGCCGGCCCGGGCGGGAAGCTCTCCGAGAACGTCATGCATTTCGCGCGGTTGCTGCGCGCGGCGGGCCTGCGCGTCGGGCCGGACCGCGTGCTGGACACCGTCCGGGCGCTGGAGATCGCCGGCGCGGACCGCCGCGACGACTGGTACTGGACCATGTCCGCGGTGCTGCTGTCGCGGGAGGAGCAGCGGCCGATCTTCGACCAGGCGTTCCGCCTCTTCTGGCGAGACCCGAAGCTCACCGAGAAGATGATGCAGATGCTGCTGCCGCAGACCTACGGCCGCACGCCCAAGCCCGACGAGCAGCAGAGCCAGCGGCTGACCGACGCGCTGTTCGGCCAGAAGAAGCCGGAAGAGGAGCGCGAGGAGCAGAGAATAGACCTGGACGCCCGCCTCACGTTTTCCTCCCGCGAGGTCCTGCAGCGCATGGACTTCGACACCATGTCGGCGGCGGAGCTCGCGGAGGCGAAGCGGATGCTGAGCGAGCTCAGGCTGCCGCTCCCGGTGGTGCGCACGCGGCGACTGGCGCCGCACCTGCACGGCGCGCGCGTGCACCTGCGCGCCACGCTGCGCGAGTCGCTGCGCGAGGGCGGCGACATCATCCCGCTGGTGCGCGCGCGGCCCATCGAGGTTCACCCGCCGCTGGTCGTGCTGTGCGACATCTCCGGCTCGATGAACCCGTACGCCCGCATGTTCCTGCACTTCCTGCACGCGATCACCAACGACCGCGACCGGGTGCACACCTTCGTCTTCGGCACGCGGCTGACCAACGTCACCCGGCAGCTGCGCCATCGCGACGTCGACGTCGCCATGGCGCGCGTGGCGGACGCCATCAAGGACTGGTCGGGCGGCACGCGCATCGGCGTGTGCCTGCGCGAGTTCAACTGGCGCTGGGGCCGGCGGGTGCTCGGCCAGAACGCCTGCCTGCTGCTGGTCTCGGACGGCCTCGATCGCGAAGCCGGAGAAGGCCTCGGGGAGGAGATGGAGCGCCTGCACAAGTCCTGCCGCACGCTGATCTGGCTGAATCCGCTGCTTCGCTACGATCGCTTCGAGGCGAAGCCGGCGGGCGTGCGCGCGATGCTGCCGCACGTCGACCGATTCCTGCCGGTGCATAATCTGAAGAGCCTGGTCGAGCTGGCGCGGGCACTCAGCCGGCCCCTGACCGCACGCACGGAGAAACTCGCATGGAAATGAGCGGTGAAGAGCGCATCCCGGCCTCGCAGGCGGACACCTGGGCGGCGCTCAACGACCCGGAGACCCTGAAAGCCTGCGTGCCGGGCTGCGAATCGATCGAGCGCCTGTCGGACGAGGAGTTCCAGGTCCTGATGGTGGCGCGCATCGGCCCGGTGAGCGCCAAGTTCAAGGGCAAGCTCACGCTGTCCGACCTCAATCCCCCGACGTCGTACTCGATCGCCTTCGAGGGACAGGGTGGCGCCGCGGGCTTCGGGAAGGGCGCCGCGCAGGTGCAGCTGGCGCCCGAAGGGGACGCGACGCTGTTGCGCTACCAGGTCAAGGCGAGCGTCGGCGGCAAGCTCGCGCAGATCGGCTCGCGCCTGGTCGACGCGGCCGCCAGAAAGATCTCGCAGGACTTCTTCACCGCCTTCGGCGAGAAGGTCGGGGTACGCCACGATGCGGGCGGCGCGCACGCCGGGGATGCGGAAGACCACCACCCGGCACCCGTCGAGCGCGATCCGGACCTGCCGACCGTCTCCACGGCCTCGCTCGCCTTCCTGGCGGCCGGGGTGCTGGTGGTCGTCGTCGTGGCGCTTTTCGCCCTGCTGTCCTGACGCCCCCGCCGGTCGCGCGCGGCACGCCGGTCGTCCGACCGGCCGGGGAGCGCGGTAATATTTCCTCCATTCGCCCTTCCTGCCCTGACTAGCATGCGGGCGTCCAGTGGCAGGGGGCAGCGTCCATGGCGGGAGAGGTAGCCATCGTGTCCGGGCCAAGCCAGGCGGCAGTGCGTACGGAGTCGGTGATCATGATCGCCGAGCTGCGCAACTTCACGCGCATGTCGGAGATGCTGGATGCCGATCGCGTGCTCGGCCTCGTCGACCGCTTCTTCGAGCTGGCCGCGCGCTGCGTCCAGGCGCACGGCGGCCTCGCCATGGCCACGCACAACGATTCCCTGGTGGCCTCGTTCTACGACGGCAAGCCCGAGGACATGGGCCGCAATGCGGTGCGCGCGGCCCATCAGCTGTTCGCCGAGTTCGACGCCCTCTCCCAGGAGTGGGAGCGCGACTTCGGCCTGCGCACGGCGATCGCGCTCGGCGTGCATCGTGGCGAGGCCGTCTACGGCGAGGCGGGGCCGAAAGGGGAGCGGCGCCAGGTGGTGTTCGGCGACTGCATCTCGATCGCCGAGCGCCTCGTCCACCGCGCGCGTGCCGGCGAGCTGGTGCTGTCGGACGCGGTGATGGGCGTGCTGTCGCTGGACGAGCTCGAGATGGATCCCGAGCCGCTGCCGCCGCTCGAGCTGCACCACCGGCCCGCCATGCGGATCTACGGCGTGCTGCGCGACGAGCGGCTCGACTTTACGTCGACGTAGCGGCCTCCCGGATCGCGGCCGCCAGCGCCTCCGGCGGCTGGGCCCCGGACAATCCGAACCGGCGGTCGAGAATGAAGGTCGGCACGCCCTGGATGCCGAGCCGTTTCATGTCTTCCTCCAGCCGTGCGACGCGCGCGGCGTCCCCGGCGTCCGACCAGCGGGCCTCGACCTCGGCCGCCGGCAGTCCTGCCGCCTCCGCGATGCCGAGCAGCACCGCCGGGTCCCCCGTGTCGCGCGCCTCCTCGAAATAGGCCCGGAACAGGGCATCCACGACCGCGTCGCCCGCGCCGCGCTCCTGCGCGAGATCGATCATCTGATGGGCGGCGAACGTGTTCGGCGTGCGTTCGATCCGATCGAACGCGAATGCGATGCCTTCGCCGGCGCCTTCGGCCGCCACTCGCGCGTCGAGTTGCCGGCCTCGCTCCAGCGATCCGAACTTGGCGCGGCGGTAGTCCGCGCGCGGCATGCCGCCCTTCGGCATGCCCGGATTGAGCTGGAACGGCAGCCAGGCAATCTCGGCGGCCGGGGCGTCGCCGACCAGCGCGAGCGCCTTTTCGAGGCGCCGCTTGCCGATGTAGCACCAGGGGCAGATGACGTCGGAGACGATCTCGATGCGCAGGGACATGGGGCTCACCACGGGGACAGTCCCGCGATTATGCCGCACGGCCGCAGGCGCTCAGGGCGAGAAGCCGGCCGCCCAGCGGCCGGCTGCCACCGCTTCGTCGACTTCGCGGTCGGGCACCGGCTTGTCGGCATCCGGCGACGGCTTCTGACGGTGCGCGGCAGGTTTCGGGTCGTCGGCAGTGAGCGTGGACCTCAGGTCGTGCGTGCCATGCACTTCGAATCTGGCCCACAAAATCAGCAGGATCGCGGCGACGACGGCCACGATGCCCGTCCATGCGATCACCGGGTGCTCTCCATCGAACTCGGGTCTTAGTGCGGGCGCCATGGCCGTCCCCTTGCAAGGTCCATGCCGATTCGACCACGGTGGTGGCGGCCAGGTTCTCGCCTCCTACTCCCCTGCTATGGTCATGTTCTGCACCAGAATCGATCCGCATTGCCGGGCGCCGCGCACCACGATGTCGCTTCCGGCCGCAACGATGCCCCGGAACATGTCTCTGAGGTTGCCGGCGATGGTGACCTCCTCCACCGGGTAGGCAATCTCGCCATTTTCAACCCAGTAGCCGGCGGCACCCCGCGAATAGTCTCCCGTCACGAGGTTGATGCCGTGCCCGAGCAGCTCGGTGACGAGCAGACCGCGGTGCAGGCGCCGCAGCATGCCGGGGAAGTCGGGCCCGTCCGGCACCAGGATCAGGTTGTGGCTGCCCCCCGCGCTGCCCGTGCTCTGCAGTCCGAGCTTGCGCGCCGCGTAGCTCCCGAGAAAGTACCCCTGCAGCACGCCGCCCCGCACCACGATGCGCGGTTGCGTGGCCACCCCTTCGTCGTCGAACGGCGAGCTGGCGAGCGCGCGCCTTTCGTGCGGACGCTCCTCGATCGTCACGCCGGGCGCGAACACGGCCTGGCCCAGGCTATCTCCCAGGAACGTCGCCTTCCGGTACAGGTTGGCGCCGCTCACCGCGGACACGAAGCTGCCAAGCAACATGGCGGCCTGGGGTGCCTCGAACAACACCGGCGCCTGGCGGGTGCCCAGCCGCCGCGCCCCGAGCCGCGCCAGCGCGCGCTCGCCCGCATACCGGCCCAGCGCCTCGGGATCGGCGAGCGCCTGCGGCACCCGCGAAGCGCTGTACCAGTCGTCCCGCTGCATGCCCCGCGCATCCTCGGCGATGACCGCCAGGTAAAGCGAGTGTCGCGACGTGGGAAATCCGCCCATGAACCCCAGGCTGTTGGCGAAGACGAACTGTGCCTGCTGCGCGGACACCGTGGCGCCCTCGGAATTGCGGATGGCCGGCGAGAGCGCGAACGCCGCCGCCTCGCAGCGGCGCGCGATCCGGATCGCTTCCTCGGTGCCGAGGGCCCAGGGATGGAACAGGTCGAAGTCCGGCTGGTCGCGCGCGAGGCGATCGGCATCCGGCGGCCCCGCGCAGTCGTCCTCCGCGGCGTGCCGCGCGATCGCAAGCGCGGCCTCGACGGTCTGCGCAAGGGCCGCGGTCGAGAAGTCCGACGTCGACGCGTGCCCGCGACGTGCGTGCGGGCGTTCGCCCAGATACACCGTCACGCCGAGCGACTTGTCGCGATTGTGCTCGATCGTGTCCACGGCGCCCTTGCGCACCGTCACCGAAAGGCCGTGCCCTTCGGAGACGTCGCACTCGCAGGCGCTTGCGCCGAGGCGCCGCGCGTGGTCCAGCACCTGCGCCGCGAACTCCTTCAGCCGGTCGTGGGTGTAGGTGAACCGGCCGGCGTCTTTCATGGCGCGCTATCATAGCAGCGGCATGCAGGACGAATTCGTCAGCAAGACGCGACGCAAGAAGGAGATGCACGAGCTGCAGGCGCTCGGTGCCGAGCTCGTCGATCTCTCCGAGGCGCACCTGGAGCGCATGTCGCTGCCCGCGGACCTGTCGAACGCCGTGCGCGAGGCGCGGCGTCTGAACAGCCACGAGGCGAAGCGCCGGCAGATCCAGTACATCGGGCGGCTCATGCGCGAGCTGGATGCGGCGCCGATCCGCGCGCAGCTCGCCGCGGTACAGGGAGGCTCCGCGGCGGAACGCGCGCGGCATCAGCGGCTGGAGCGCTGGCGGGCGCGGCTGCTGGAGGACGACGGGGCACTCACCGAATTCGCGAGCGCGCATCCGGCGGGCGACCTGCAGCAGCTGCGCTCGCTCATCCGCAGCGCGCGCCGCGAACAGGCCGAAGGCCGGCCGCCCCGCGCCTACCGGGAGATCTACCGCATGCTGAGGGAGGCGGCCGGTGAGTGAGACGCTGATCGTCGGCGTGGTCTCCGCGAGCGACCGTGCGTCCGGCGGGGTGTACAAGGACGAGGGAATCCCCGCGCTCAAGGACTGGCTCGGCAAAGCCATCGTTTCGCCGCGTCTGGTCTACGAGCAGCGCCTGATCCCGGACGAGCAGGCACTGATCGAGTCCACGCTCGTCGAGCTGGCGGATGTGCGCGGCTGCCACCTGATCCTGACGACGGGCGGCACGGGGCCGGCGCCGCGCGACGTCACGCCGGAGGCGACCCTCGCCGTCGCGGACAAGGTGCTGCCGGGCTTCGGCGAGCAGATGCGGGCGGTGAGCCTGAAGTACGTGCCGACCGCGATCCTGTCCCGCCAGGTGGGCGCGGTGCGCCGCCAGGCGCTGATCCTGAACCTGCCGGGACAGCCCAAGGCGATCAAGGAAACGCTGGATGGCGTTTTCGCGGCAGTGCCCTACTGCGTCGACCTGATCGGCGGTCCCTACATCGAGACCGACGCGTCCCTGGTCAAGGCGTTCCGTCCGAAGTCCGCGCTGCGACCCAGGCCCGCGTGAGTCGGTCGCCGGAGTCGGTCGAGATCGAGACCGCGGCCTCGCCCGGCGCCGCGGTCCTCTGGCTGCACGGACTCGGCGCGGACGGCCACGACTTCGAGCCGGTGGTGCCGGAGTTGCGTCTGCCGCCGTCGCCCGGCGTCCGGTTCGTGTTTCCGCACGCCCCGGTTCGCCCCGTGACGCTGAACATGGGCATGCGCATGCGGGCCTGGTACGACAT